>CAYPFH010000366.1:0-4094 GCA_964409825.1 uncultured Desulfobacterales bacterium
GAGGTCGTGCCCTACAAAAACCCCGGCTTCGATCGAAGTTTCATACGAGAATCACGCAAACGGGAAGGCATCCAACCCCTTTCGGCCTGCTGCACTTGCGGGGATCAGAATCGTGGCTGAAATCGACTATAACAACCTGAAGACGCCGCTTTCCGAGACGGTGGCGGCGGAGGCTTCGCCGGTATATCTCATCTACGGAGAAGAGATGCTGGTCAAAGAGGCGTTTAAGGCGGTGATCGATGCGCTGCTGCCCGAGGCAACCCGAAGCCTCAACTGCGAAATTTTCGACGGCGGCGAGGCCGATCTTTTTCAGGCCGTCGAGCAGGTGAACACCTATTCCCTGATGCCCGGCAAAAAGGTGGTGGCCGTCACCGATGCGCGGCTGTTTTTAACGAGTCAGGACCGCCTGCGTCGGGTACAAAAGGCCCGGGAGGCGGCCGAAGCCCGCGATGAGCAGGCCGGCGTTCGGCACCTGCTGGCGGCCATGACGATTGCAGGGTTGAACTGGGAAGATCTGACGGGAAATTCCCGGGAGCAAAGCGGCCGGGTTCTCGGAATCGAAGACGGAGACTTCCAATGGCTGGATCCATTGATTGCATACGGCCGCAAACACCATCTGGAAGTGCCCAAGGATCAAGGCGAGGAGGCTGTGCTTCAGGCCGCCGTGGAAAAAGGATTTCCCGAGGGCAACCACCTGCTGATCACCGCCGAACAGGTGGATCGCCGCAAGCGCCTGTATGCCGTCATCCGAGACGCCGGCACCGTGATCGACTGCTCCGTGCCCAAAGGAGAGCGATGGGCGGATCGGCAGGCCCAGGAGGCGCTGCTTCGAAAACGTGCCGTGTTTATTCTCGAGGCGGCGGGAAAAACCATCGAGTCCGATGCGTTTTCAAGCCTTGTGGAGATGATCGGATTCGACCTTCGGACCTTTTCCGGCAGCCTGGAAAAGCTCATCGACTACACCGGCGGCCGGACGCGCATCGGCTCGGATGATGTTTATGCGGTTCTTCAGCGGAGCAAGAAAGATCCGATCTTCGAGTTTACCAATGCCCTGACCGACCGGAATCTGGACGGGGCGCTGTTCTTTTTCGATTCGCTCATTTCCGGCGGCGTACTGGAGCACCCCCTTCAGCTTCTCGGCGCCATGGTCAATCAGCTCCGGAAACTGATTCTTCTCAAGGGGTTTGTTGAAAGCCCCGAGGGAAGGGTGTGGCAGCCGTCCATGAATTTGAACGTCTTTAAAAGCCGTGTGCTGCCGGCGCTTCAGGCATACGACGCCCGGCTGCTCGCTGACCTGGAGAGATGGCAACGCTGGGCGGCGCCGGTGCAGGAAACCGCAGCGCCGGGGCCGAAAAAAAAGGGGGCGTCAAAGAAGCCCAAGACCGACCTTCGCACGGTGCCGAATCCGAAAAACCCATATCCGGTTTTCATGCTGATGCAAAAATCCGAGCGGTTCAGCCTGCCGGAGCTTGTGGGCGCGCTGAAAGAGGCGGCCCGTGCCGATGCGCGGATCAAGACCGGCGGCGGCGATCCGCGCATGATCGTGGAGCGGACGGTGATTGCCTTGTGCAAATCAATACGCTGACGCGTATTGATAAGCGGCGGCTTCGCCGCCGAAATGACAAAAGAATTTAGGAAAAACGGGTTGATAATGGGCGGGCGCGCGGCGGTGGGACTCAAGGTTTCAGGTTCCATATTCAAGGTTCACCTATAGGAATTTTTTGTTTTTTCGCCGGCCAGTTTGGTCAAATGTGAAACCGTGCCATTGACAACTGAAATGGCAATTGAACTCGCATGAAGTTTCACATATACATGTCGGCACTACAGGCGCCGGCTGCATCGCGCATTGAAAAATAGGGAACCTGATGAAAAATTCTATACCCCGGACAAAAATTATTTGCACCATCGGACCGTCCAGCGAATCGGAGCAGGTGATTCGGGATATGGTGGCCGCCGGCATGAGTGTTGCGCGCCTTAACTTTTCCCACGGCACCTTGGAAGAGCACCGGGAAAAGATTCGCAGAATTCGGCAGATTTCCGCCGAATTGAACCGGCCGGTGGCGATCCTGCAAGACCTTCGTGGACCCAAGATCCGGGTCGGCGTGATCCCCGAGCCGGGGGTGGTGCTCCGGCCCGGCCAGCCCTTTTTCCTGACGACCGAACCGGTGGTCGGCGACAGCCGGAGAGTGTCGGTGACATACGGAAACCTGCCGGCCGAAGTTACGCCCGGCGACCGCATCCTGCTGGCTGACGGGCTCATGGAGCTGGTTGTCGACGGCATCTCCGGAACCGAAATCCAATGTTCGGTGGTCACCGGCGGTACGCTGACCTCCCGCAAGGGAATCAACCTTCCCACCGGCACGCTGAAGGTGGCGGCAATCACCGAAAAGGATCTCGAAGACCTTGGCTTCGGCCTGGCCAACGACGTCGACTACGTGGCGCTTTCCTTTGTCAGAAGCCCGGAAGACATCGTTCTTCTGAAACGCCACATCAAGGAAGCCGGAAAGAACGTGCCGGTGATCGCCAAGATCGAAAAGCACGAAGCGTTGGACCATATCGAAGAAATCGTCGAGGCCGCCGATGCCGTCATGGTTGCCCGGGGGGATCTGGGAGTGGAAATCCCATTGCAGCGGGTGCCCGGGATTCAGAAGAAAATCGTCAGCCGCGCGAACGCCGCCGGCAAACCGGTGATCATCGCCACCCAGATGCTTCGATCCATGGTCGACGCCCCCCGGCCGACCCGGGCCGAGGCAGGAGATGTGGCAAACGCCGTTCTAGACGGGGCAGATGCGGTGATGCTTTCTGAAGAAACCGCCAACGGTCGATACCCTGTGGAGGCGGTCCGGTACATGTCCCTGATCGCCGAAGAGGCGGAAACCGACTATCCCCATGGCAAGTACCTTCAGATGCTGTCAAAGACGGAAGCCGCCGAAGCGGTGGCCTATGCCGCCTGTGTGGTGGCTCTTCAGATCGGCGCCGCCGCCATCATAGCCACCACCCGTTCCGGATTTACCGCTCTTCAGATCGCCCGGTTCAAACCGAAGCCCGCGCTGCTGGCGCTGTCTCCGGAGGCGGCTACGGCCAGGCGGCTTGCCTTGTGCTGGGGATGCACCCCGAAAACGGTGTCCGAAGACCGGGATACGGACCAGCGGCTGGAAACCGCAGCCGAAACGGCCCTTGATTCGGGAGTCGCCAAAAAGGGGGACTGGGTGGTCATCACCGCCGGGCACCCGATCTGGGTCACCGGCACTACCAACATGCTCAAAGTCCGCCAGCTTTGAAAATCTCTCCGCTGGCGCGAATCGATTTTCAAAGCTTAGATGTCCTGTCCCGTCTTCGCTCTTCGAGCTACGCCGGGACAAGCGGGCGCAAAAAAACATTACTTCCTAAATTGAGCGATTATTTCTTCGGATCTCTTTCCGGTCGGGCATAAAGCCCGCCCCTACGATGCCACCGCCACCCCGTGGGTAGGGGCGGGGTTCATCCCCGCCCGCGTTTCTGGCGAGTTTTTTCCGAAGGTAATCGCAAAATGGCTCAGATCAGGTACTTATAGGTGGTGTGGAACGTTTGTAATAATGTCGCAAGGCCTTCGGTTTTGGGGAATCCGTGCCGGGATACCTTGGCGTGGGCACCACAAACGGAGCTTAGAGGTGTTCAGTCGTGATTTTTTCTTTATTTGAAAACCGGCGGCGGAGCCGCCGCTAATAAATACGCGGAGCGGGTTTATCGCGGATCGAATTTATATGGGCTTTTTCAGAAAACAGGAAGAGAAGCTGGCGATACGTCTTCTGGCCTGGCAATACCAGCGATGGAATCAGCCCCTGCCGCCGATTGCCGAACTCCGAACCCAGGCAACGAAACTGGTCGACGACGCCCACCGGATTGCCAAGGAGCGGGGAAGCAACGTGGTTTCCATTCTCAAGGAACTGGTGGCGGATATCAAGCAATCCAAGTAGCGACGGCTGATGCCCCGCTACGAGTTCATGTGAAACCTCATTCGGTATCTGTATCCTATCAAATCCCCCTGTTCCAAAGGGGGACTTTGAGGCTTTCGCCTTTGGCAAATCCGAACAAATGCCCGAAGCGCTCCCCCC
>CAYPFH010000367.1:0-4056 GCA_964409825.1 uncultured Desulfobacterales bacterium
CTGGTGGAAATCGGCGGAGAAGTCGTCGCCACCGGAACCAAACCCGACGGCAGCGCCTGGAAAATCGGCGTCAGCACGCCGGAAAAGAATGCTCCCCTCGATTCGGTCTACCGGGTCGTGGAACTGACCGACCGGGCCATGGCGACCAGCGGAGACTACCGCAATTTCTTTGTTCACGACGGTGCGGTTTACAGCCATCTCATCGATCCACGAACCGGGCGTCCGGTGCAAACCGGCGTGGTGAGCGCCTCGGTGACGGCCGGCACCTGCGCCTTTGCAGACGGCCTGGCCACTGCCCTGATGGTCCTTGCCCCAGAAGAGGGCCTTCGCCTCGTGGAGCGCCTCGAAGGCATCGAATGCATGCTCGTCGTACGAGACGCCGACGGCGGATTTTCCGACCGGACATCGTCCGGATTTCCCTCCTTCTAGCGTCTTGTTCGGAATCGTCATCAACGGCCGTCTCGACGGGGCGTTGATAGCGTCCCGCCAAAGGCGGGATTTAGCCGGCAAGAGAATCGCCGCCCATCGGCCGCCGGTCGCATCGACAATTGGAGGGACGCGCTCTGTCGCGTCCGACCGCGGGCGGCCACGACGGAGCGTGGCCCTCCGTTTTTGGACTTTGACGGGACCCTGGGGCGTCTATCTTGACCGGTTGACAAAACCGGTCAAAACTAGTAATTGTTTGCGATCTTTTTTTGCTGCTTTTCTGCATCTTCCTGCAACTTTCCTGGGAAGACCGCCCATGAGCGAAAGCATTCTGAAGGTTCTCTCCCTTCAACGGTTCCTCTCCCAGGTCGTCCTTCGCCGTCCCCTTGTCGTCATCGCCGCTGTGCTGGCCGTGAGCCTCTTTTTTGCCGCGCAAATTCCGCACCTGACCTTCAGCACCTCCATCTACGATCTGATCATCGACGATCTTCCTGAAACCGATCAATATGCCGCGTTCAAGGAGACCTTCGGCTCCGACGAAATCATCCGGGTGGTCATCAAGGCTGAAGACATCTTCGATCCTGCCACCTATCGCCACATCGAAGTTTTGTCGGACCAGGCGAGCGCCATCGAAGGGGTGCGCCGGGTTATCAGTCTGCCCGAGGTGCGAAAAGCCGTCGACGTGGCCGGCCAGTGGCCCCTTGAACGGTTCGCCGAAGTCATCCTTCCGGTTTCCCTCTTTCAGCGCAATCTCTTTTCAGAGGACCGCACCGCCACGGTCCTGACGCTGCTCCTTGAAAAAGCGGCCGGCCACGAGCAGGTCATCGGCGACGTTTCTGCCCTGATCGCCGGGGCCGAAGAGGGGTTGACCCTGTATCAGATCGGCATGCCGCTGGTCTCCCAGGCCCTGGCAAAATTCACGGAAAAAGACTTCTTCCGCCTGCCGCCGATCACCTTCCTTCTCATCGCCACGGTCCTGCTGGTCCTGTTTCGGAGCATCCGATACCTGTTTTTCCCCCTGGCCTGCGTGACCCTTTCCCTCATCTGGACCTTCGGATTGATGGCCCTGACCCGCATCCCGCTGTCGATGCTGATCATGATCGTTCCGGTGTTTCTGATCGCCGTCGGAACGGCCTATTGCCTCCACATCGTTGCGTCCTGCATCGCAGAGTCCAAATTTTCCCGCACTTCCCGGGAGATTGTGCTCGAGGCATTTTCGAGCATCGGATTTCCGACTATTCTGGCGGTGGCCACCACCATCATCGGGCTAAGCTCGCTGCTCCTGAACCGGATCACCGCGATCCGCGAATTCGCCCTTTTTTCCTGCTTCGGAATGTTCAGTTTGCTCGTGATCGCCATGACGGCGTTTCCCGCCGGGTTGTCCCTGCTTTCTCCGGGAAAAACGGCCAAGGCCGGACGGGCCGCTGCGGCCCCTTGGATCGAGGGGCTTCTTTCTTTCATCATTCGGTTGAACCTTCACCACCAGAGAAAGGTCCTGCCGGTGATCGGGGTGGTGGTGATTTTCTGCGTCATGGGAATTTTCCAGCTTCGGGTGGAAACCAACCCGGTCGGCTACTTTAAGGCGGACACGCCGGTAAGCCAGCATTTCCACGATATCTACCGGCACCTGTCCGGCAGTTTCCCGGTGAATGTCGTCATGGAAAGCGCCGAAGAATTCTTTTTCGAATCGGCCGATCACATCGCCGAAATCGCCCGGATTCAGGCGTATATGGACACGCTGCCCGGGGTGGACAAAACCGTCTCTTTTGCCGACTACCTCAAGCTCGTCAACTACGCATCCAACGGCTACAAGCCTGAGTACTACCGACTGCCCGAGGAGGCCTGGGAAACCCGGATGCTGATCAACAGCTACCGGATGATGCTCGGCGAAGAGATGATGACCCGGTTCATGACGCCGAATTTTGCTTCGGCAAACATCATGCTGCTCACCCACATGTCCAGCTCCCGGGAGTTTCTCCGGGCCCGGGATCGGATTCTCGAGCATGCAAAACAGCACTTTTCTCCGAAATTGAACTGGGAGGTCACCGGCTTCGGCGTCGTTATCTCCGCCAGCAGCCACCTGCTGACCAGCGGCCAGATCAAGAGCCTGTCGCTGACCATGATCCTGGTCTTTGCGATCATGTTCATGCTGTTTCTCTCGGCAAAGGTCGGGCTGATCGCCATCATCCCGAACCTGTTTCCCATTGTGATCAACTTCGGCATCATGGGCTGGTTCGGCGTCGAACTTTCCATGTTCACCAGTCTGATCGCCAGCATCGCCATCGGACTGGCGGTCGACGACACGATCCATTACATGGTCCGATACAACCGGGAATTTCGGAAGGATCTGGATGACCGCCGGGCGCTGAAAGAGACGCTTCTTCACATGGGGCGCCCCATCGTCTTTACCACCATTACCATCAGCATCGGGTTTGCCGTCTTGTCGCTGTCGAACTTTACCCCCACGGCGGTCTTCGGAACGATGATGGTGATCACCATGCTCTCGGCCCTGGTCGGGGATCTGCTCCTGCTGCCCTCGCTGATGCTCCACGTCGAACTGGTCACCCTCTGGGACCTGATCCGGCTGAAGCTCGGAAAAGAGCCCCGCCAAAGCATACCGCTGTTCAACGGGCTGTCCCGCACCCAGATCAACTACATTATCATGGCCGGCAGCCTCCATCCGTTTTCCGCCGGAGAAGTCCTCTTTCGCAAGGGCGATGCCAGCGACTCGATGTATGCCGTGATCTCCGGGGAGCTTGACGTCTTCGATCCCATCGAAGATCCGGAAGCCACCGATCCCGGGTGCGTCCACAAACTGGTTCAGCGGCTTCGGGTGGGGGACGTGGTCGGAGAGATGGGGCTTCTGCGTTCGGCCCGGCGGTCGGCCACGGTGATCGGAAAGCGCCCCGGCGAGCTTCTGAAAATCAACATGAAAATGATCAAGCGGCTTCAGTGGCTCTATCCACCCACTGCGCACCGCTTTTTTTTCAACATGATGAACATCCTTTGCGACCGCCTCGAAAGCGCTACCCACTGCATGGCCGAACTGAGCCTGGAAGACGACCTGACCCACCTGTGCAACCGCCGGGGGTTCGTCAAAGTGTTGGAGGCCGAAACCTATCGCGCCCGCCGGTTCGATGAGCCTCTTTCGATGCTGGTGATGAGGGTCGACTTTACCGCCGGCAACGAGAGCGCAGGCCCCGATGCCCAGGAACGGCTCCTGAAAGAGGTTTGCCGCTGTCTTTTTTCCGACATCCGGCGGTGCGACACTTTCGGACGCCTCGACTTCAACACCTTTGGTCTTCTGATGCCCAGAACGGCTCCGGAAAAAGCCGAATCCGTGCACGCCCGGCTCAGCCGCGTTCTGGCCGAGCGCCGATTCGAATCCGACGGCTGGAAAGCCGAAGTCGTGCTGAACCCTGTTGATCTATCCCGCGAAGAACGCGTTTCCGCCTCCCGGAGGCTGGAACGGGCACTTTCCCAGCTGCCGGCAATGGGTCATTGACAATCGCGGCTTCCTTTTGTATCTACTCGTGAGCAATAATTTCTCCAAATATTTCTAGCTATTTATTTTCATTTCCGGTTATCTATGAAGAGGAGGCTCGAGCCGGTGGAGGGACGCGCTCAGTC
>CAYPFH010000368.1:0-4052 GCA_964409825.1 uncultured Desulfobacterales bacterium
CCCCGGCTTCTGATCTGGAAAAAAGGCCGGTTATCGCTCCCGGGAGCCGATGCCGGCCTTGAAAAATTCCCGATTGAGCCTGGCGATGTTGACAATGGAGATTTCCTTGGGGCAGGCCGCCTCGCATTCTTTATGGTTGGAACAGTTGCCGAAGAGCAGCCGGTCCATGGTTCTCACCATGGACAGCGCCCGTCGGGCCGCTTCGGGCCGTCCCTGGGGCAGCAGCGCCAGATGGGATACCTTTGCCCCGACAAAAAGCATGGCCGAGGCGTTCGGACAGGCGGCCACACAGGCGCCGCACCCGATGCAGGCGGCTGCATCGAAGGCCATCTCCGCATTTGTCGGCGGCACCGGCAGGGTATTCGCATCCGGAGCGCTGCCGGTATTGACCGAGATGTAACCGCCGGCCTGAATCAGCTTGTCTAAAGCGCTTCGATCCACCACCAGATCCTTGATGACGGGAAAGGCCCTGGCCCGCCACGGTTCGATGAAGATGACGTCGCCGTCTGAAAAGTGCCGCATGTGAAGCTGGCAAAGAGTGGTCCCTTTTTCCGGTCCGTGGGGCTGGCCGTTGATGACCGCACCGCAGGCGCCGCAGATCCCCTCCCGGCAGTCGTTGTCGAAGGCGATCGGCTCCTTTCCGTCCAGGGTCAGCCGCTCGTTGACGACGTCGAGCATCTCCAGAAACGACATGTCCTTGGAAATGTTCCCGGCATGGTAGGTTTCCACCCGGCCTTTGACGTGGGACCCTTTCTGGCGCCAGACTTTCAGGGTGATGGTGATCGTCTTGCTCACTTGTAGCTCCTTTGTGCAAGGTGGACGTGTTCGAAGTCCAGCGGCTCCTTGTGCAGGACCGGTTCGTTTCCGTCTCCGTCAAAGCCCCAGGCGGCGACATAGCTGAAATTCTTGTCGTCCCGCAGCGCCTCGCCCTCCTCGGTCTGATACGCTTCGTTGAAGTGGCCGCCGCAAGATTCCTGCCGGTGCAGGGCGTCGATGACCATCAGCTCCCCGAAATCGATAAAGTCGGCCACCCTTCCGGCCTTTTCCAGGCTCTGGTTCAGATCCTCGCTGCTGCCTGGAACCAGCACATTTTCCCAGAACTCCTCCCGGAGGGACTGGATCATCGACCGGGCTTTTGTCAGGCCCTCGTTGTTTCGGGACATCCCGCAGTATTCCCACATGATGTGGCCCAGATCCCGGTGGAAGTCATCGACGGTCCGTTTGCCGCCGACGGCCAGGAGCCGGGAGATTCGATCTTTGACCGCTGCGGCGGTCTGTTCGAAGGCCGGATGATCGGTGCTTGCTTCGTCCCAGGATTCTCCTGCCAGGTAGCCGCCGATGGTGCAGGGAATGACGAAGTATCCGTCTGCCAGCCCCTGCATCAGGGCGCTGGCCCCGAGGCGGTTGGCCCCGTGATCGGAGAAGTTGGCCTCTCCCAGCACAAAGAGGCCGTCTAAGTTGCTTTTGAGGTTGTAGTCCACCCAGAGGCCCCCCATGGTGTAATGGACCGCGGGGTACATCTTCATCGGCACTTGGTAGGGATCTTCGGCCGTGATCTTTTCATACATCGCAAAGAGGTTGCCGTATTTTTTTTCGATGGTTTCCCTGCCGTCCCTGGCGATGGCGTCTGCAAAATCGAGATAAACGGCCAAGCCGGTTTCTCCCACCCCCCGGCCTTCATCGCAGACCGCCTTCGCATTTCTGGAGGCCACATCCCGGGGGACCAGATTGCCGAAACTGGGATATTTCCGCTCCAGATAATAATCCCTTTCCGATTCCGGAATTTCGTTGGGCGGCCTGCTGTCGCCGGCCTTTTGGGGAACCCACACCCGGCCGTCGTTTCGAAGACTTTCGCTCATCAGGGTCAGTTTCGACTGATAGTCGCCGTGGACCGGTATGCAGGTGGGGTGAATCTGGGTAAAGCAGGGATTGGCAAAGAAGGCGCCCCGGCGATAGGCCTGCAAGGTGGCGGTCACGTTGCAGGCCATGGCGTTGGTGGACAGGTAAAATACGTTTCCGTATCCGCCCGTGCACAGCACCACCGCATGGCCGGGATGTGTTTCGATCTCGCCGGTGGTCATGTTGCGCACCACGATCCCCTTGGCCTTGCCGTCGGCCACCACCAGATCGAGCATCTCCCGGCGGGGGAACATCTCGATCTTTCCGGCCGCGATCTGGCGCATCATCGCGCTGTATGCCCCCAGGAGCAGCTGCTGTCCGGTCTGGCCGCGGGCGTAGAAAGTCCGGGAAACCTGGGCGCCGCCAAAGCTCCGGTTGGCCAAAAGGCCACCGTATTCCCGGGCAAAAGGAACGCCCTGGGCCGTGCACTGATCGATGATATTGTTGCTGATCTGGGCAAGGCGGTAGACGTTGGCCTCCCGAGACCGGAAGTCGCCCCCCTTGACCGTGTCGTAAAACAGCCGCCAGATGCTGTCGCCTTCGTTGGTGTAGTTCTTGGCGGCGTTGATCCCGCCCTGGGCGGCGATGCTGTGCGCCCGCCGGGGCGAGTCATGGTAGCAGAATGCCTTGACCCTGTAGCCGAGCTCGGCCAGAGAGGCCGCGGCCGAGGCCCCGGCCAGGCCGGTGCCGACCACGATGATTTCATATTTTCTCTTGTTTGCCGGGTTGACCAGCTTCAGGTTGAAACGATGCTTATCCCACTTTTCCGTAATGGGACCTTCGGGAATTTGGGCCTCCAGAGACATGTCGGTTCCTTTCCGGGCGGTCTTTTTTTTACACCATGAAGGTGACATACAGGGGAATGAATCCGAAGCCGACCCCGAAGACGATGCTGACCGCAAGTCCCACCCCCGTAACGATCGGCATGTACTTGGGATGATTGGCGCCGAGGGATTGAAACAGGCTCCAGAAGCCGTGGCTGACGTGCAGGGCCACTACGATCATGGCGGCCACGTAGACCGCCACGTTGACCGGATTTTGAAAAGCGCCTGCAACGATATCGAAGATGGTGGTCTGGGATTTATCCACGAAGGAAAAATTCGTCAGATGAAAGACCACGAACAGAAGGATCAGAATGCCGGTATAGGGCATCGTGGCAGAACCGATGGTCCGCCCCCCCGAACTTTTGTATACCTGGTACCGCTCGGGCCTCGACTGCCAGTTCCGGTAAAAAAGCAGCAGGCCGGTAAACACGTGGACTGCCGCCAGCGCCAGCAGCCCCAGCTCGAACACCGTCAACAGGGGCCCCAGGGCATGCAGGTTCAGCGCGTAGCTGTTGAAGGCCTCCCTGCCGGCGTAAATCGAGAGGTTTCCGGCCAGGTGGGCGGTCAGAAACCCGATAAAGCCGAGCCCGGTGACGGCCATCAACAGCTTTTTCCCCACCGATGATCCGAAGGTTTGGGCAATCCAGTTCATTCAGCTCCTCCCGTCGACGGCAGATATGTATAGAATGGTTGAAAAAACGAAGCCTGCGTGAGCGCTCGTCCGCATCGAATCCGCAACAATCGCAAAAGAAATTATTTAGAAAGGACTACCGGCGGTGTCAATATAATTTTGCAGCCACCAGGCGTCTCTTTCCGTATTTGCGATCCGTTCGAGCAGCCCTTTTCCCACTTCCGTCCGGATCCGGGGCACGACGTAGTCCATCCAGATCTCTGCGGGCCGGTACCCGCGGTCGATGAGGTCTTTGAGTTCCAACACCAGGGCGATCTGGTCGGCATCCTTGGCCAGCCTGGCTTCCAGGGTTTTTCCTTCGTTGAATTCTGCAATCAGCGAGGCGATATCGCCGCTGAAAGGCACCCGGTCGGTAAGGTCACGCACGGCACGGGCTTCGTCGGCCTGGACGTATTTTTTGTGAACCGGGTTCAGATCGCCGGTCCTGGCCTCGGGCAGGTCGTGGATCAGGCACATGGCCAGAAGCCGGTCCATTGCGGCTTCCGGTGCCATCTTCGCCATCACGTAGGCGATAAAGGTTACAATGAAGGAATGCTCGGCCACCGATTCCCGGCCGTCGCCGAGATAAGGAAAGCCGGACCGCGGAAGTTCCTTGAGAAACTTGGCTTCGAAGAGAAGGTCGGCGATTCGATCCATGC
>CAYPFH010000369.1:0-4046 GCA_964409825.1 uncultured Desulfobacterales bacterium
GGCAAAGACAGCGCAGGGCTTCGGCCAGTGCTCCCGGGTCGTCGGGGGGAACCAGGAGGCCTCTTTCGGCCGGGAAGAATTCTCCAGAGGCGTGTACCGGAGCACCCAGAAGATCTGCAACGCCGCCGACGTCGGTTGCCGCCACCGGTTTTCCTGCCGCCATGGCTTCGATGATCGTCACCGGCGTCCCCTCGTTTCGAGAGGTCAAAACGACCGCGTCCAGCGCCGAATACACGGCCGGCATATCGGAATGCCACCCGCAAAATCGGATGCGGTCTTCCACACCGAGCGCAGCGGCAGATCTCTTGAGGGTCTCTTCCAGCTCTCCGCCGCCGATGACGGCAACAGACAAATGATCCAGGCGGTTTTCTTTTTTCAACAGATAAACGGCATCGATCAGCATCTGGTGGTTTTTGATCGCTGTGAGCCGGCCAATGCAGCCGACCAGAATGGCCTTGTTTTCATCGGCATTCTCGGGGAGAAGCTGTTTTCGCAACTTCAAGTCAGGGTGTTTTGCGGCTTCAAGAAACGGCCTAAGCTCGAAACCCAGGGGAACGGTACGGACCTTATCCACGCGCGCGATCCGATGGGTGCGACATATTTCCCGGTGCTGGCTTTGGCTGATCACGACGATCCGGTCGGTGAACCGCGCCAGCAGCCGTTCGATCAGAACAAACAGCGCCGACTTCCACCGGCTGAAATACCCGTGGAACACGTGGCCATGGAACGTGTGAACCGTTGCGAGCTTTCGGTTTACGCTCAGGGCGGCCAGGCGTCCCAGTGTACCGGCTTTGGCCGTGTGGGTGTGAACGATATGCGGCCGGTAGCGGGAGATGATTTTTCGAATCTCTATAAATGCCCGAAAATCCCTTGTCGAAGAAAGCGCCCGGCCAAGCTCCGGCAGGAAAACCGTTTTCACCCCGGCGTCTTCGGCCAGATAGCCCATATCGCCTTCATTGGACCCGACAGATCCGGTCACCAGAAGCGAGTCAAAATCGTCATCTGAAAACTTCCGGGTGAGAGTGACGGCCTGGATTGCCGGACCGCCGATGTTGAGCCGGGCAATGATCCTGAGGATGCGGATCGGTTTTCTGGATAAAGGCATGTCAGCTGGTTTTACTGGAGGTGCCGTCTTTTGCCGCTGCAAAAACGGGGACGACGACATCTTCCAAACAGATGGAAAACTGCTTGATGAACGCGCCTTTTTTGCGGCAAACCGAGGCTGCCTGATGAAGACGGTCGGGGGAAAGCCTCCTCAATGAGACGAGAACCCCCTGAATTCGGTGCTGCGCCATCAGTTTTTCCATATCGCCGGAGGTACCCAGAATCGGATACCCCTGCAGTTTTTTGCCGATCTTGAGAACGTCGTCGTCGACAAACCCCACCGGATGAAGATGCAGCCTGGGGTTGTTGAGAATCTCCCGGAGCAGAATCTCCCCTCCCCGGCCGGCGCCGTAAATCAGCACGCGGTCCCCGGAAAGGGTTCTCCGTTTCATGGTATCGATGAACAGGCGAAACGACCCCCGGCTGCCGAGCAAAAAACCGGTCGTCAAAAACCAGTCGATCAAAAGGAGGCCCTTGGAAAAATCCCTGAAGCGAAAGATGAACGTGATCACCACCACGGCCAGAAGGGTTCCCAGAACAGAGGCCTTGATGTAGACGTAGACATCGTTGATGCTCATGTACCGCCAGATGCCCCGATAGATTCCCATGGCGAAAAAGGCCAGGAACTTGCAGGCGATGACGGCCGGAAGGGAGCGTAAAAACACCTGGAAGTAATAGGAGAAATCGCTTCCCGAAAACCGCAGGCGGTACGACAGATAGTAGGCAAAGGCGATCAGGCAAAAGTCGAACACCACCAGCAATAGCTGTTTTTTATAGGTCACCTCGATCAGGATCGGGGTGTAGGCCTTGTCCCTCAGTACGGAAAATTCTTTTTCCGGATAGACCCGAAGCTGGGCCAGGTAAATCCCCATCAGGATCACGGCCAGAGCAGCCGGAATGATCACGGCCGGAGAGCCGAGGGTGTCGCTTCGACTCACGAAAACGGCGCTCAAGCCGGATACGATGCCGACCCCGTATAAAAACAAGACCGCCTTTTTTTCGCTCAGTCCCATCAGTACGAGCCGGTGGGAGGTGTGATCCCTTCCTCCCGTGGAGGCCTTTCTTCCGCTCAGTATCCGGATGAAGGTCACCAGGGTCGTGTCGAACACCGGCACCAGCATGATGAGGAGCGGCACCGCATAGGGTGTAAACATGTTGTCGGAGCGAATCCCCGCGTATTGGAGGGTCAGCAGGGAAAGGACAAAGCCGATGACGAGGCTGCCGCTGTCTCCCATGAAAATCGATGCGGGATTGAAGTTGAAAAACAGAAACGCAGCCAGTGAAGCACCGAGGCAGAGGGAAACGGTCTGGGCCTCGGGGCTCACCCCATGGAAAAGAAACACCAGAACCAGCGATGCGATGGCGCCGGTTCCGGCGCATAGGCCGTCCATGTTGTCCAGGAGATTGAACGCATTAGTGATGCCGACGATCCAAAAGATGGTAACCACGGTATCCACGGTCAACGATTCGAACCACTGGAGCCGGAACCCTAAAAAAGCGACCATGGAGGCGACCATGATCTGGCCGATCAGTTTGGTGTGGGGTTTGAGTTTGATGAAATCGTCGACCAGCCCGACGGCAAAGAGCAGGGTCGCCCCCATAAAAGCGGTGGCGGCAATGGAAGGGAGCCCGATCTCGGGCCCGCTGTGCTGTATATGGGGCCAAAAAGAAAAAAAATCGCCGCTCCAGGCCATCGGCAAGGCAGCGGCGGCGTATATGGCGATCCCTCCCATCAAGGCGGTCGGTCTTTGATGCCAGCGGTCCGCCGCAGGCTGGGCGATCCAATTCCGTCCCACGGCCACCCGCCTGACAATCGGCGTCAGCAGCAGGCAGAGGACAAAAGAGAGGGCTGGGGAAAGGTAAGCCATATTACCGGTGGGAAGTTTCACATTTGATCAAACTGACCGCCTCACGGTCAGCGGTGGTGCTCAGAAGAACATTGACCGGCTCGCCTTTGTTTACGCTTAGCGGCATCCGAAACCGGTAATCCAATCGCGTTCGCGATTGGATTACCGGTTTCGGATGTAATCGATCGTCTTTGCCAGCATGGCATCCAGATCGGTGCGCGGTTCAAAGCCGATGGCCGCCTTGATCTTTTCGATGCCCGGCACCCGCCGCTGCATGTCTTCGAAATCTTTCTCGTAGGCCTTTTCATAGGGAATTAATTCGATGCTCGACCGGGAGCCGACGGTAGCGATAATCCGCTTTGCGATATCGGCAATGGAGATTTCCTCGGTACCGCCGATATTGAAAACCTCGCCAACGGCCTGCTCTGCATCCATGAGACCGGTGAGCGCTTCGACAACGTCTGCGACATAGGTAAAGGTCCGGGTCTGGGTCCCGTCGCCGAACACCGTAAGGGGCTCGTTTTTGATGGCCTGCTGAATAAAGCGCGGGATCACCATGCCGTAGGCCCCAGTCTGCCGGGGGCCGACCGTGTTAAACAGCCTGGCGATGATGACCGGAAGACCCCGTGAACGGTGATAGGCCAAACCGGTGAACTCGTCCATGAGCTTGGCGGCGGCATAGCTCCACCGGAACTTGGTCGACGGCCCGTAGACGATGTTGTCGGTTTCCACCAGCGGGGCATGGGTGTGTTTTCCATACACTTCGGAGGTGGATGCGATCAGCACCTTCTTTTTGAACTTGTTGCACAGATCGAGGACGACTTCGGTTCCCTGGATGTTCGTGGTGATCGACCGAAGAGGATTTTCGATGATGTATTTCACCCCGACGGCGGCGGCCAGGTGAAACACCACGTCGCAGGTGCCGACCAGCTCGAGCATGATCTCGCGGTTGAGAATGGTGTCGGTGTGGACGAACAGCCGATCCCTGCAGCGGGCATCATTTTGCATGTCCCGGATATTTTCAAGGGAACCGGTGGACAGGTCGTCGATGATATAGACCTCATCTCCCCTGCCGAGATACGCTTCTGCCAGATG
>CAYPFH010000370.1:0-4043 GCA_964409825.1 uncultured Desulfobacterales bacterium
ATGCCATTAAATCCGACAGGACCAGTTGTCCGAAGACTCGCCGAGAATTGCTGCGCGGTGCCGAGTGCAATTGAGTTCTTTGCCGAGGTATGCTACACGAATCTATTTCATCGGACTTGAAGATTTCAGTTGGACAACCAATATGTGGCCGGACGCGCGGCATTTCTGGGAACATCCTGCGAATAACTGACAGGCCTTTGAAAAACTGAGGTTTTGCCGAAGGCTAGTATAGAAAGAACTGTCGATCAAGAGAATTTTAAGGGTTTTTCTACTATTTGATGAGGGTTGAACCCGGAAGCCATCCGGACAAGCCCAATTTCCGGAACCCGATTATGGCCAAGACCGCAGGCACCGAAACGGGCGTCTTTCAAGAGACCGATCCGATATACAGCAGTCGTATCCTTTCTAACTACCTGGACTACCTGGAGAAGCACCGCCCCGACGTCGATATCGATGCGTTGCTGAAAAGGGCCGGCATCGGCCGGCACGAAGTGCAGGACCCTGCCCATTGGTTCAGCCAGCAGCAGATTGACCGATTCCAGGAGGCGCTGCAGATTGCTGCCGCCGACCCAACCCTTGCCCGAACGGTCGGCAGATATGCCGTCTCGTCGGAGGTCATTGGCCCTCTTCGCGATTTTGTTATCGGAGCGTTGAATCCTGCGGCCAGCTATATGCTGGTCTGCCGCATAGCAAAACAGGTGAGCCGGGGGGCGGCCATGTCAGTGAAGCGGGTCGGATGGGGAACAGTGGAAATCACCTGCCGACCGGAGCCGGGCGTGGAAGAAAAACCATTTCAGTGTGAAAACCGGTGCGGAATTTTCGAAGGGGTTGGGCTCGCGTTCACCGGGAAATTGGCCCAGGTGACCCACCCCGAGTGTTGGCACCGCGGAGACCCATGCTGCCGGTACCAGGTGACATGGCCTTGGACCCAGGCCCTGAAGTGGCGGCTGGTGAGAAATGCAGCAATGCTGTTCACCTTTGCCGCGGTTCCACTTTTTTTGCTGCTCCGGCCTGAGACGGGGGCCGCCTTGCCGGTGCTTACCGGCGGGCTGATTGTCTCGGTGTCGGCGCTTCTCTCCGAACACGCCGGGAAAAACGAGTTGCACCGGACCTTAAAACTTCAGGGCGGATTCGGCCGTGAACTGGTTGAAGAAAGCAACATCCGATACGGCAATGCCCTTCTGGTGCAAGAGATCGGCCATGCTTCCACCACCATGCGCGACCAATTCGAGCTGAGTCGCGCTGTCATCGGAGCGGTGGCGCAGCGCCTCGATTTTGATCGGGGTATGATCATGCTTGCCGACGAAAAAACGCGCCGTCTGAAGTACGTTGCCGGTTTCGGACACCAAAAGGAGACCGAACGGCTTTTGCGCGGCGCCGCTTTCCATCTGGATCGACCGAATTCCAAGGGTCTTTTCGTGCGCTCTTTCTGGGATCAGCGCCCATTTCTGATCGAGGACATCAACCGGATCGAAGCGGATTTTTCCGAGCGAAGCCGTGATTTTGCACGACAGCTCGGGACCCGGTCCCTGATCTGTGTGCCCATCGCATACGAAAAGGAATCTCTTGGAATTCTGGCCGTGGACAACGTCAGCTCCAGGCGGCCACTGCAGCAGAGCGACATGAACCTGCTGATGGGGGTTGCATCCCAGGCGGCCGTCAGCATCGCCAATGCACGAGCATTTGCAGAGCTGGCCCAAAGTGAAGAAAAATACCGTTCGATTATGGAGGGAATCGAAGAGGGCTATTTCGAAGTCGATCAAAAGGGCCGCCTGACTTTCTTTAACGACGCTTCCAGTCGAATCCTCGGCCGCTCCGCCGATCAACTCCACGGCCTGAACTACCGTTCTTTCATGTCCGAGGAAGGTGCAAAAAAGATCGCCCGGGGCTTTCGAACCCTTTACGCCGGCAACAAGCCCCTGAAGGCCAAAGAGGTGGAAATTTTCCGCCTCGACGGCACAACGCGCTATCTTGAGCTTTCCGCGTCCCTGATCCGCAACTCCGATGGGTCCACGGCCGGGATTCGAGGCCTGGTCCGTGATGTTACGGAGCGTCGGCAAGCTGAAGAAGACCGAAGAATGCTGGAAGCGCAGCTGATGCAGGCACAGAAGATGGAGGCTCTCGGCACCCTTGCCGGCGGCGTGGCCCATGATTTCAACAACCTGCTGATGGGGATTCAGGGGAACACTTCGCTGACGATGATGGAAATGGATCCTGGTGACCCGCTGTTTGAAAGGCTGTCCAGCATCGAAGCCTATGTGAAAAAAAGTGCGCACCTGACCCAGCAGCTTCTCGGCTTTGCCCGAAAGGGAAAGTACCAGGTGCAGTCCCTGGACCTGAGCGAGTTGGTAGCAAATAGCAATGATCTTTTCGGGCGAACCCACAAGGAAATTCGCATCACCTCGCGGCTCGACAAAGCACTGTGGACCGTGGCCGCCGATCCCCTCCAGATTGAACAGGTGCTGCTCAACCTTTATGTCAACGCCTTTCAGGCGATGCCCGAGGGCGGCGAACTGTTGGTGGTAACCGAAAACGTCCAACTGCCAGAGAGCCGGACGCGGCCCTTTGGCAAAGAGCCCGGCCGCTATGTCCGGGTCAGCGTGGCAGATACCGGTGTGGGGATGGATGAAACAACCTTGCAGCGAATCTTCGAACCGTTTTTCACCACGAAAAAGCCGGGTGAGGGGACGGGACTGGGGCTGGCCTCGGTATACGGTATCGTAAAGAACCACCGGGGTTTTATCGACGTCCGCAGTGCGGTCGGGCGGGGAACTGAATTTGAATTCTTTTTCCCAGCCATAGAGGCGCCGGCCAGGGTGGCCAAAACAAATGCTGACGATGCGTTGGGCGGAACCGAGACTCTGCTGATCATCGACGATGAGCAGATGATCCTCGACGTCACCTCCGAGATGCTGAAAAGGATCGGATACCAGGTGAAAACAGCGCCAAACGGCTCGGAGGGAATCAAAATTTTCCGGTGCACCAAGGATCGGATCCCTCTGGTCATCCTTGACATGGTGATGCCGGAGATGACCGGTGCTCAGGTTTTTAACGAACTGAAAAAAATCGATCCGGGGGTCTGTGTCTTGTTGGCCAGCGGATACAGCGCAGAGAAGCAGGCTGCCAGAATGCTCGAAGAACCCTATACGGATTTTATCCAAAAACCCTATGACATCCGGCGCCTGTCGAGAAAAATTCGGTCCCTTCTCGAAAAGGTGCACTGAATCGGGCCTCTGCAAGATTTTTCCCCGGCGGCTCGATCCGTATCGGAGTATATCTCCCCCCAGGAAAATTTTTTCCCCGGCCGCCGGGTCACAAACGCCGAAGAACTGAGAAAGTCGCTGTGAATTGACCCTGCCGTCGACCCAGACGAATCCGAGTGCTGCACTCCCAAACACGCTTTCCCAGGTCCTTCATCCGCTTTTCCGGATCAGTTTGCCTTAAATTGGCCGGCTTACGACTTAAGCCGCAGAGTTTTGGTTTGACACCGGGTGCGGTCGACCGGTATGGCTTTGCTCTCTTTTCGGCCTCCGAAAAGGGGTAGGGCCCGGGGAGGAAGGCGGCGAGGCGCCCGACTTCGGCGCCAACGAGAATGCCCCCACCGTTGCTAATCAAAACCGCCCCACCGAAACTGCACCACTAAGCACGGCTTTTCTTTAAACCAGATTACCGATCCGCACTGGCACTTCATTCTTTATAGCCGCTAAACTGGCCTTGCCTGATTTGCACTTCTTCCAGGGAGGAGCCAGTGAACCGCCGCTGCAAGTGTTGTGGTCGCCGGATAGCCTATCGTCCGCAAAATCCGGATCACCATTGCGAAGGAACGAGGTTTATCAAATATTTCCGGTTCGGAAATCGGTCCAGCTCTATCATACCTGGCTAAAGTTGGGGTACCGGTTTTGGAAGAATTCGATTCAACCACAGCTAATGGCGGAAGCAAGTCCTGGGCAACAAGAACGGAAATTGGAGAGGAGATTCTTCAAAGCGGGGAATAAAAGAAATTATCTCTTCATAGTTGGGATAAGTATAGCATACTAAAATAG
>CAYPFH010000371.1:0-4043 GCA_964409825.1 uncultured Desulfobacterales bacterium
ACGGAGGTCGTGCCCTACAAAAACCCCGGCATTTGACGAAGTTTCATACGAGGTATTCTAAATTCTGTACACAGTTTGGCGGAAAGGGATGAAAAATGCCACAGAGCGGCCTGCGTTCGAAACGTTCCTTCTCCGAGACCATGCTCTTTTTCGGTGTCGGCCTGGCCCTTGTCTACTGGCTCCTGGATGCTGCCCTCCAGTTTCTTTTGAGCAGCAGCAGCGACCTGTACGGCACGATCATCGGCTTTAACGTCAGCGATATCGCACCCCGGCTGCTGGCGCTTTGCTTCTTCATGATTTTCGGCTCCCATGCCCAGTATACCATCAACAAGCGCAAAGAAGCAGAAGATGCCCTTCTTGCGAGCGAAGAACGATACCGGACCATTATCGAAAACATCGAAGACGGCTACTACGAAACCGACATTTCCGGCCGCCTCACCTTCTTTAACGAAGCCGCCCACAACATTCTCCAGATCGAGCCCGAAATGCTGGAGGGAATGCACCTGAGAAAGGCGCTTCGCGCCGAGGCCGATCTTTCCTTGCTGGAGCGCTTGGAAAAGGTTCTCGAAACCGGAGAATCCGCCGAAATGATCGACTGCGGATTCGACACCCCGGACGGCCGGCATCGGTTCCTGGAGGCATCCATCTCCCTGATCAGAGATTCAAGAAACGGCCCTCGTGGATTTCGCGGCATCGTTCGGGACGTCACCCGCCGCAAGCGTGCAGAAGAGCTGAAGCGCGAAAAAGCGGCGGCAGAGGCGGCAAACCGCTCCAAGAGCGAGTTTCTGGCCAACATGAGCCACGAAATCCGGACCCCCCTGAACGCTATCATCGGGCTGGTGGAACTGCTCAAAGATACCCCCTTAAACGATGAACAGCGAGAGGACCTGGGGGTGGTGACGTCTTCGGCCTATTCCCTTCTGGCGATCATCAACGACATCTTGGACTTTTCCAAAATCGAGGCCGGAAAGCTCGAACTGGAAGAAATCCGCTTCAGCCTTCGGGAGTTTCTCGATGAAACACTCAAAATCATGGCCCGGGATGCTCACCGCAAGGGGATCGAGCTCGCCTGCCGGGTGGACCCTGAGGCGCCGGACCTGCTCGTCGGCGATCCGAACCGGCTGCGCCAGGTTCTGTTGAATCTCGTGGGCAATGCCGTCAAGTTTACCGAAACCGGTGAGGTCGTGGTTTCCGTTTCAGCGGATTCTTCTTCGGAAAGCACGGCCGGGCTGCGCTTTTCGGTAAAAGATACCGGCATCGGCATCAGCGAAGAAAAGCAGGAGTCCGTTTTTAGCCCGTTTCAACAGGCAGACGGGAGCACCACGCGCCGATTCGGCGGAACCGGTCTCGGTCTTACGGTTTCCCGGCAGCTGGTGGGGCTGATGGGCGGAAAAATCCGGTTGAAAAGCCAGCCGGACCAGGGAAGCGAATTTCAGTTTACCGCCAGGCTCGGCATACAGCCAGAAGAGAAGGATCGAAAACCCCTCAGCCTTGCCGCAGAAGTGGAAGGCACGATTCGGGCACTGGTCGTCGAAGACAACGAGGCCAGCCGTTCGATCATACAGGAGATGCTCGTTTCCTGGGGCATCGAAGCGGAAGCCGAACCCGGCGCGGATGAGGCCCTCGCGCGGCTGAAGCAGGGAGAGGATTTCGGGCTTCTGGTGGTAGATGCGGAGATGCCCGACACCGACGGCGAAGCATTCCTGACCACTCTGCCCCAGCCTTCCGCCGGCCCGGTTCCGGCGGTGGTAATGCTGACCGCCATGAACCGAAAAATTCGCCGGGATTCGCCGGAAGCTTCAGGAAGGCGGGCTTTCGTCAAGAAACCGGTTCAGCCCAACGAGCTGTTCGATGCCGTCAAAACCGTCCTGAGATTGACGCCCAAGTCCGATCAGACGGCCCCAGAGGAAGAAGAAGGCGCCTCTGCCGAATTCGGCCCGTCGCTGGATATTTTGGTCGCTGAGGACACGGCGTTCAACCAGAAGTTTATCTCGAGGCTTCTGGGCCGATGGGGCCATCGGGCAATGATCGTGGACGATGGGCTCCAGGCGATAGAGGCCCTGGAATCGAAATATTTCGACCTGGTGCTGATGGATGTTCAGATGCCGAATCTGGACGGTTTTTCCGCCACCCGGGAGATCCGGGAAAAAGAGCAGGAATCCGGGAGGCACACCCCGATCATCGCCATGACCGCCCATGCCATGAAAGGAGACCGGGAGCGGTGCATCGAAGCCGGTATGGACGATTATATCTCCAAGCCGATATCGTCGGAAAAGCTGCTGTATTCATTTCGGACCCTGGCCGGGAAAACAGCCGGGAGGCAAAAGGCATATTCTATGCCTCCCAGGGACGAACCGCCGGCGCCTGAAGCATCCCTCGACAAACAGGCGGTTCTCAAGGCTTTCGACGATGATCCGGAATTTTTCCGGGAAGCCGTGGAGCTGTTCATTGCAGAGTACCCGGCCATGCTGGCAGAAATCCGGGCGGCGGTGGCGGCCGGAAAGGCCAACGTATTGGAGCGAACCGCCCATGCGCTGAAAGGAATGGTGGCCAACTTCCGCTCCGATGCCACAGCACAGGCCGCCTATTCCCTGGAAAAAATGGGGCGCGAAAAAACGCTGGACCCGGCCGCCCAGGCGCTGGAGACGTTGTCTGCCCGCGTGGACGAACTGGACCGGCAGCTTCGAAACTTCCTTGAGGAGAGCCGGTCTTGAACATCCTGATCGCAGAAGACGAACGAATCAACCTGGCTCGACTCCAGCGCTTTTTAGAAAAATGGGGGCACCGGGTCTATCCTTCCGCCAACGGTCTGGACGCCCTGGAAATTTTTCTGTCCCAGGAAGTGGACATCATCATCACAGACTGGATGATGCCTCAGATGGACGGCCTGGAACTGGTCCACCATGTCCGGGGCCAGGGCGGGCCCAAACCCTATGTCTATATCATGATGCTGACCTCCCGGGGAGACAAGGAAGACATCGTTCGTGGATTGACAGAGGCCGGCGTGGATGACTACATCGTCAAACCCTTCGATCCGGAAGAGCTCCGTGCCCGCCTTCTTGTCGGGGAAAGGACCGTCCGGCTGGAAAGGACGCTTCGCGAGTACGGCCAGGGGCTGGAAAAAATCGTGCAGCGTCAGACACGGACCATCCGAAAAACCCAGGAGGAGACCATCTATCGCCTGCTGTCTGCGCTGGAGTCCCGGGATGAAGAAACCGGCGGCCACGTCAAGCGGATCGCCCACTTCAGCGCTCACCTGGCCAAGCAATTCGGTTGGCAGTCGAACCGGATCGAAGACCTTATGCTGGCCGCGCCTATGCACGACATCGGCAAAATCGGCGTCCCCGACAACATCCTGCTTAAAAATGGGCCGTTGACGCCGGAGGAGTTTGAAATCATCAAAAACCACACGGTCATCGGCGGCAACATCTTGAAGGATTCGGAATATCCCATGCTTCAGATGGCCGAGGAAATCGCCTTGAACCACCACGAAAAATGGGACGGCAGCGGCTACCCCCGCGGGATCGCCGGTGAAGAAATCCCCGAATCGGGACGCATCGTGGCCCTGGTGGATGTCTACGACGCGTTGAGCAACGACCGCCATTATCGAAACGCCTCCCCCGAACATGAGGTGCTTCAGATCATGAACCCGGGCCGAGGCACCCACTTCGATCCGGACCTGTTCGAGATTTTCCTCGATTCGCTGCCCGAGTTTCGCCGGATATCGAAAGAACACCCATGATGAACGATCGGGGGATGACGCTGGTCGAGATGATCGCCGTGCTGCTGCTGATGGCCATCGTCTCGGCGGTTGTTCTGAACCGGTTCATGGACATCACGGCAGTCAGCACCACGGCGTCGGTGGAAACCGTCAGAGCCCATCTTCGGTACGCCCAGGCCATGGCCATGAAGCAGAACCGCTTTCTGTGGGGGATCAAGTGCAACGGGACCGACTACTGGCTCTTTCGCACGGAAAGCAAAGACGACTATTCCACCGTTCAAGGGGATCAGGACACTGCCGTCTATCTGCCCGGTGAAGATGA
>CAYPFH010000372.1:0-2848 GCA_964409825.1 uncultured Desulfobacterales bacterium
GGAAGCGTAGCGAAGACGGGACCTCCGATCTTCGCCCTTCCTGTCATCTGTCCTCCGTCGTCTGTTTTTCCTCTGACATCCGACATCCGACATCTGACATCTGTTTTTCCAGGATCCTTGCCGCCCGATCCAGAAGCACGTGGGCCGCAGCCGATTTTTCCATAACCGGGATCTCCTCCCGGCTGCCATCGCGACCAAACAGGGTCAACCGGTTGGTGTCGGCGCCGAACCCCGCATCCGGGCTTCCCAGCAGATTCGCCGCGATCAGGTCCAGGTTTTTGGCCTGAAGTTTTTCAGCCGCGTGTCTTTCCAGATGTTCGGTCTCGGCGGCAAACCCGATCAGCACCTGTCCGGCAGGCTTTCTCCGGCCCAGCTCCAGGAGAATGTCCTCGGTCTTTTCCAGGTCCACGGAAAGGGGCCCTTTGTCTTTCTTGATCTTCTGGTCCTGCCGCACCCGGGGCCGGTAATCGCCCACCGCCGCCGCCTTGACCACGATGTCGGCCTCTGCGGCGTAAGGGTAGACCGCCTCGGCCATTTCCTGCGCCGTCTCGACCCGGATCGTTTCCACGTTGAGGGGAGGCGCCTCGTGAACGGGACCGGAGACAAGCACCACCCTCGCCCCCCGATGTTCCGCCGCCCGGGCCACGGCATAGCCCATCTTCCCCGAAGAAGGATTGGCGATGAACCTCACCGGATCGAAGTATTCCCGGGTGGGGCCGGCGGTCACCAGCACGGTTCGACCTTGCAGGTCTTTGGGCGTCAGCCGCTGTACGACCCGGTCGGCGATCACCGCCGGATCCGGAAGCCGGCCGGGGCCGACGGTGCCGCAGGCCAGATTTCCGGCATCGGGAGCCACCAGGGTGCAGCCGTCGGCCTCGAGCTGCGCCAGGTTGCGCTGCACCGCCGGATGTTCGTACATGTGGGTGTTCATGGCCGGACAGATGATCTTGGCGGCGGTCACCGCCAGCATGAAGGTGCTCAAGGCATCGTCTGCGATGCCGTTGGCCAGCTTTCCGACGATGTTGGCCGTGGCCGGGGCCACGATCGCCGCATCGGCTTCCTGGGCCCAGTCGATGTGCCGGATCGTCCCTTTGCCGCCTTCTTCGAACATTTCGGAAAAGACCGGCCGGCCCGAAAGGGCCTCGAAGGTGGTGGGCCCGACGAACCACTTGGCGCTTTGGGTCATCACCACCCGCACCGACGCCCCGGCGCCGGTCAACAGCCGCAGCAGCTCCACCGCCTTATACGCCGCAATCCCGCCGGAAACCCCGAGCACCAGGCGCTTGTCTTTGATTATGGAGTTCATTGCATACCAAGCTTCATCATTAGCGGCGCAAAGCGCCCTGCTTCCCACCCTCCCCGCATCCCAGCCTTCGAGCCTCCCAGCATCCCAGCTTCCCAGCATCCCAGCGCGCCGGGGCTTTTTCCCGGCGCTATTTCAGAAGTCCTTCCTCAATGGGGCCGCCGATGGTGCCGGCCCCGGCGGAGCCAATGGTGGGGGCCACCCAGATCTCCACGTAGGTGGAAAAGCTCTGGTCCGTGATGTTGATGACACACCACCGGTTTTCTTTCTGGAAGAGCATCATCGACCGGGGCGATTTGAAGGAGCTCACCGGGGTCCAGTTGTCCTTGGCCATGTTGGCCTCGAAAAATGTAATCAGGGAGGTGACCTCCACGTTTCCTTTCATGGACAGGACGCCGGCCGAGAGCCCCGGCGTGCGAAAAACGAAGGACGAATCTTTGACCACGTTCAGCTCTCGGGGAATCAGGATGTCGCCGAAGTCGTAGTACAGCGGCTGGTTCTGCCGTTCCCTCACACTGCTTTCGGCCGGTTCCTCGCCTCGGGTCCGGGCTCCCGAACAGCCGGTCACCAGCATGAACCCGGCGACCGCCGCCGCAATCAAAACCCTCGCCCGGACCGCCCTTTGCTTCACTGGTCGAATCATGCGCTTTCCTCCTAAATCCATGGGTCTGTGTTTTTACCTGTCCGCAAAGCACCGCCGCTCGGCAAAGCGATGGTCTTCGACCCAAGCTGCCGAACGGCTGCGCTGCAGTGATCTCGAACCTCGCGAAACGGGAACCGGTAATAGAATCGCGCCGGCGATTCTATTTCCAATATTAGGATATTGCGCATTTTGCAAGGATAGAGAGGGTGAATCTCCCCGCAGCCCCGCCAAAGCGGGATTTCCGCTTGGCTCCAACAAGCTGCAGGGAATCGTCAAATTGAACCCACCTGACATGTTATTCTCGTTCGCAAAATTTCTGATACGAATTACAGTTTTTCATCGGTGAATTGTCCTATGGGTTCATGAAAGGCAGGCATCGGGCGGAGAACGAGAAAAAATTAGACGAGGCGATCCGCCTGCTGGATGTCCAAATCGTGGATGTCACGCGGGAAGTCGCCTCTAAATATGGACTGATCTACCTGTCTCTGGTTCGAAAAGGCCGGAAAATACCGCTGAACGATGTGTGGATTGCAGCCTGCTGCATGGAAATCGGCGGAACCTTGCTGACCCGTGGCCGTCATTTCAGCCATGTCGAACAAATCGACGCGATGATCCTGGAATAAAACAGCTCGTCAAAATAACGTTCCGATAGCAAGGATTTCATTGCAGGAAATTTCCAAATCCCAAGCACCAAATCTCAAACAATATCCAAATGCCAAGCACCAAATTCCAAACAAGGACGGGCCAGCGGCAATCTTGAACCCTGAAACTGGAAGTTTGAATCCTGACGCGCCAGCGGCGGGGCTGACATCCGCTTGCCGCGGCGACCTGTCCCGGCGAAGTTGCTCTTTCACGAAGACGGAAGCGCAGGCGACCTGTGGGGGCGTAGCTCGTAGAGCGAA
>CAYPFH010000372.1:2858-4042 GCA_964409825.1 uncultured Desulfobacterales bacterium
GTTCAGGTTTGTTGACGATATATAATTTTACTTTAAAGAGCCCCCTGAAAGATATAATCGATCTGGTCCTTTCTGTCGTCTGTCATCTGTCGTCTGTCATCTTGTTTTAAGTCTCTTCGCTGACATCCGATATCGGACATCGGACATCGGACATCTGTCTTCCGCCCCATGCCCCATGCCCCATGCCCTATGCGCATCATCCTTTCCGCCGAAAAAACCGCATCTTTCTCTTTTCCGGATGGATCGGCTCGGGAACGGAGACCGGCCGGCCCTCCAAGATCGCCAAGGGTCGTTCACTGACCATGGCAGCGGCCTCTTTCCGGCTATCCAATATCCGGGCGGCCTCGGCCACGGCGGGGCTGAGCACGGGCGGGCGGGCGTCTGCCGAGTGGGCATCGGAGGCGATCAGATGGACCAGCCGACAGCGAAGAAGACGGAGGGCACATTTTTGGGCGGCGCCGCCCAGCTCCCCGGTAATGCTCATGGCCGTCACCTGGGTCAGACAGCCCATGGCCACCAGCTCGTAGAACAGATCGAATCGTTTCTGGAGCTCGAAGATCCGCTCGGGATGAACGAGGATCGGGACGATGCCTTCCAGGTTGAGCCGAAACAGCTCGCCGGAAAACCCCTCCGGAAGCGCCCGAAAGGGAAACTCCACCAGGAGGTATCGGCCGCCGTCGTTGACCGTTCCCACCTCCTTCGCCTTGACCTTTGCGGCCATCCCGGGGCACAGATGCACCTCGGCCCCGGGCAGCACCGACAGGGCGAGCCCGCGGCCGGCGATGCGGCGCGAGAAGGCCTCGGCCTCCTTTCGGACCAGGGTCGGCGGGTTGGTATAGACGCCGTTGTGGGTGTGGGGAGTCGCCACCAGAGTGCGAATGCCGTCTTTTTCGGCGGCCTCGGCCATCTTCAGCGCCTCGTCGAAATTTTCAGGCCCGTCGTCGAGACCCGGCAGGATATGGCAGTGCAGGTCGATGAACGATCGATAACTCACGGCGATTGCGTTTTCTGAGAAGGGGCCGGAGGTCAGCATTACAAACCAGATGTCGGAACTACCAGATGTCGGAGGTCAGAAAGAACAGAGAACAGCGTCGGTACAATGCTGACATCTGACCTCTGACATCTGACATCTGGCCTCTGACCTCTGACCTCTGACCTCTGACCTCTGACCTCTGACCTCTGAC
>CAYPFH010000373.1:0-4036 GCA_964409825.1 uncultured Desulfobacterales bacterium
GTAGTGAACGGCCTCTGTGCCGTTCACATCGGCACGGCAGGGACGCCGTGCCCTAAGAAAAACCACGACCTGGGGTGAAGTTTCACATCAGATGACAAAGTTCGGATATCAGATCCACGGAAAAAGAACCGGATCCACAGATTACGTAGGATTCCACGGAGTACTGGCGAAATCCACTGGCGCGAGACGGCGTTTTAACGCACAAAGCGAATTGCTTTTTATCTGTGTCATCTGTGAAATCTGCGGATGATGATTTTCTTCTTTACAGGCTCGGCAGCTTAACAGCTCAACAGCTCAGGGGCTAAACCCATGGCAAAGCAAAAAGACCGATCCTACAAAAAGCTCGTATGGGGCGCTTCGGCGGCGATCGCGCTGTTGTTCGTCAGCGCCGGGGTGTTTGCGGTCAAGATCCTGGTCTCCGACGACGGCGGAAAACGGATCCGCCAGATTCAGCAGGTGCAGTTGGTCAAGCCGCCGCCGCCGCCCAAAATCAAGGAGGAGCCGCCGCCGGAGGTGAAAAAAGAGGAGATCGTCGAGCCGGAGCCGGAGGAGACGCCGCCCGAGGATATGAGCGAATCCGAAGACGACGCCGCGCCCCCCGGTGAAAACCTCGGACTGGATGCCGACGGAACCGGCGGCGGGGACGCCTTCGGCCTGGTCGGAAAAAAGGGCGGGCGGTCCCTGATTCTCGGCGACGGCGGCGACCGCTCTTTGTTCAACAGGTTCGGCTGGTACGTGTTGATCATCCAGGATGAATTGAAGGAGAAGGTCAAGAAAAAGCTGGAAGAAAACGGCGGCATCGAAGAAGGAAATCTGCAGGCTATTGCCAAAATCAACCTGGATGAAGAAGGAAGGGTTACGGAGTTTGCAATCGTCGGATCTTCGGGCAGTCATCAGATGGACAATGCCGTCAAGGAGGCATTGAAGATGGCAAAATTCAGCGAGCCTCCTCCCGAGGACATGCCGAGAACGATGAAGATCAAGGTGACCTCGAAGGGATAAATCCGCTTTTCTTCGGGCGGGTGAAGCGCCCCGCACTGTACGGCAATGCCGCCATATTTTTATAGGTGGGCTTCGTACCTGTATATAATGGAAATTTGCATCCTCAGGAGCTGTTGATGATATCTCGCACCTTGCTCGTTCTGACCTTGTGCATGTCGTTTTTCGTGCTATCCGTTTTCCCGGTTTTCAGTGAAGAGGCGAATCCTGGCCGTTCTTTTGACAGCATCGAAGCGCTGGTCGATTTACTGATGATCAAGGGCATTATCACCGAAAAAGAGGCCGCCAAATATATTGAGCGCTACCGAGAAAGGAAACTTGCCGTCGAGGAAGGAAAAGATATTGTCACGCTCGTGCCGGATGTGGATCGGAAAGCCTACACGGACCAGATGACCGAAACGCTTTCAAACCTTCTCGGAAGCGAAATCGAAGGCGTCAAAGATCAGCAGGAAAAGGTCTCTGAAAAGATCGGTGAAATCGAAAAAGAACAGAATACGATGCGGGATGATCTGTTGACCGAGACGCGGCTTGCCAAACAAAGAATCCAACAACTGGAAACAGAACGGGATGAGATCCAGCAAAAACTGTTCAAGTCTTCATGGGCTCAGCGGATCCGGTTCGGTGGGGACATCCGCCTGCGTTACCAGAAGGACTACTTCGGCGAAAACAACGCATTGTTTCTCAGGCCGGACAACCCGGACGAGCTGTTGAATTCGAAAATCGACCGGGAACGGGTCCGATACCGGGTCAGAGTGCAGATGCTCGCCGATCTCATCGACAACCGGGAAATCAACGTCGGCAAAGTCCAGTTCGGAGCGCGGGCGACCCTGGGAAACGAAAAAGACCCGGTTTCCACCAACGACACGCTGGGGGATTACTTCAACCGGGACGGGATCGTCCTGGATCGGGCTTATTTGAAATGGAGCTTCGTCCCGGAGCTGCCGGTATGGGGAGAAAAATTTCCGGAGTTTTCCCTCACCGGAGGAAGAATGCCCAATCCGTGGTTTTATACCGATCTGGTTTGGGACGGCGATCTGAATTTTGAAGGATTTGCCGGAACCTTGAAGACGGATACTTTGCAGAGCAATCCGCTGAAAGGATATATCACGGCCGGGCTGTTTCCTCTCCAGGAGGAGGAGTTTTCTTCTGAAAACAAGTGGCTGTACGGCGGGCAGGTCGGGATGGAATATACCCAAATCTTCGGATTGAGCGGGAAGTTCGGACTGGCCTACTATCAATATCAGAATATCAAAGGCGTTCGAAACGATCCGCTGACACCCGGGTTGACGGATTACACGGCGCCACAGTTCCAGCAGAAGGGAAACACCCTGATCGACATCGATCCAGGCGCGAGCATCCAGACGGCGCTGGCCGGAGACTACAAGCTGCTGAATCTCACCGGCCAGCTCGACTACGATTTCTGGTTTCCGATACACGTCGTATTGCGGGCCGACTATGTCAAGAATATCGGCTTCGACGAAAGCGAAGTGGCCCAGCGAACGGGGAATCCAGATTTTGTCGCAGAAACCGACGGCTATTTGATCGGCCTGAAGGTGGGATATGAAAATACCGTATATTTCGGCGACTGGAATCTGGGGCTGACTTACAAATATCTCGAGGCAGACGCTGTGCTCGATGCGTTTACCGATTCGGATTTTCACCTGGGCGGCACCAACGCGAAGGGCTGGATTCTGGAAGGCGCCTACGGGTTATACAAAAATGTGTGGCTGAACGTGAAATGGATTACTACCAACGAGATCGAAGGACCGCCCTTTTCCATCGACACGCTCCAGATCGATTTGAACGCCAAGTTTTGATTCTCTCTCGCAGAGACGCAGAGAAAAATGAAAATACAAGTCTCTTTATAAAGCTCAAGCAACCTCTCAAGCCGAAGCAGGTGGAGGGACGCGCGCAGTCTAGTCCGCGTTGCCGTTAACGACCAAATTCCGGCCACGACAGAGCGTGGCCCTCCAAGCCAAAACCCTGCAGCCTGCGGCTCCCCGAAAAGTAAAGCCCCAACCGAAGGGAGAGGGCGGTTCAATCGGTATGGAGTTTTCAAAATGCTGAAAAAGCTGATCGGGATAATGCTGCCCGTTTTCCTTCTGATCGTAGGCCTGGCGATGGGAGGAGGGTACTTCCATTTCAAGCTCGAGAAGGAAAGGGCGATTTTTCAGAATGAAATAAACAAGCTCGACCGCATGACGGGCCTCCTTCAACAAAAATACCGTGAGCAAAAAGCGGTGGAGGGGCAGCTCAGGAGAAACAAACTCCTGCTGGAAGGCCGGAAACGTGAGATGGAAGCCGAAGCTGCCGATCTGAAGGAACAAAGCCAGGCCGTCAGCGCTGAACTGGAAAATGTCAGGACGAAAAATCAAAAACTTTCCGATTCGCTTGCAGAGATGCGAGCACGCCACTCGGAGGTTTCCGATAAAGTCGCCTCCCTGGAGGCCGACATCGAGCAAATGCGGCGGGAGCAAACCGCACGGCAGGAGGCCCACCGGGAAGAAATCGAAAAACTGAATCAAGCCAAGGCCGCCGTGGAGGGGGAGTTGAATGCTTCGTTGAAGCAGATCGGCCGGCACCTCAATCGTTGTGAGTCCGACAACGCCAAGCTTTGCCTGCTGGCAGAAGAACTGCTTGAAAAATATGAAAACAAAGGCACCGCCAAACAATTCCTGCACACGGAGCCGTTTACCCAGATCAAACGGGTGGAACTCGAACGATTAATACAGGAATATCGCCACAAGGTCGAGGACCTGCGGCGCCGAAAAAATGAAAACGAGGGATGAAGAAGGTCATCAATACTTCACTCATTCGGATCTGACTGGCATGCGGGAAGAAACACTTTCTATGCACCGGCGGAAGCCGTGGTTTCGGATCCGAGCCCTCCACTCATCGGCATCATCTCCCCGGAAGACAAACAAAAGCGCGTAGGTCGGGCTGAGAGAAGCGAAGCCCAACAATGGTTTCGGTTGATCGGGGGGCGGTTTAAAGATGGAGGCGGATGAATCTGGTTTGTAGGCTGAGAATGTTGGGC
>CAYPFH010000374.1:0-4034 GCA_964409825.1 uncultured Desulfobacterales bacterium
TCTGAGTCATGATCTTTTCCAGGGGAATCGCAGACAGCACGGCCAGCCCGTATTTTTCTTCTCCGGATCTGACCACCGGATAAAAAAGATGGTCCATCCCGAGGCGGTCTGCAAGCCACTTTGCCTGGTCGACTCCGCCGGTTCGGGGCTTGTCCGCATCGACTTCCTGAAGGGCGGCGACCTCTGCGCCGGTTTCGGCAATAACCCCGGCGATTTTTTCCATGTCCACCACCCGCGCTGTGTCGATGCAGCTATGGATGTTGTACGTCGCCACTTTCAGCGTCATTTTCTCTGCCGTGCCTCGCGACAGGCTCGCCGTCGGATTCGCTCTCCTCGGTGCCGAAAATTCGGAAAATCCGGCGCCGCAGATCGATAGGGCGCAGGAAAGGCTCTTCTCCCTGCAGAGCCGGGGGAAGAATCACGAACCCGCTGGTTTCTTCCTTTCCCGGGCCCCCATGCGAGCCGTTTTCCAAAGCAAAGGTGATCGGCCGCCCCTCCGGTGTCCAGCCGGAGATCACCAGATCCCCTGCGTTGGGATGCCGGCAGGTTCGGGCCAGGTCCTCGGCGGTTTGCGCCCCAAAAGGATGGTCGGCACCGAGGACCTCCGGAGCATGGTCGGCCAGTGTAAAGCGTCCTTTCCGGTTCACGGCAATCACATCTCCATTGGAAACGAAAAAAACGAGGGGGATTTTTCCTTCTTTGACCAGTGCTTCGGCAATCCGCGCTTTTTCTCCCGCCTCGATGGAAGGGAAAAGATAGATATGACCGAAAGGTCCCAAGACGGTGATCTTCATCTGATCGACGCCTGTTTGCGTTGTCGGCTGCCCGGAATCGACTTGCTTGAAAAGCATTCCCTGGGTGCGCCGGTCGAAAAACCGGCCCCCGCCCCATTCGGTCTCGGGCGGCTGCTTTTCCCGGCCCGGTGCGGCCCTGTCGACCAGCCGGCCGACGACCTCTTCCAGCGGCTTGCCGGCGTGTTTTTCATAGGGAACCATCCTTTCCTGGCCGTGATCGGCATAAACGATCAGCCGGTATTTTCGACATTCCGAACGCTGCGCGGTGCGGTGAATATCTGCAACGGCGTCGTCGATTCCCTTCAATGTCCAATGGGCGAACGCGGAATCGGGCCCGCGCCGGTGGGCCTGCTCGTCATATCCGAGAAAGGTTGCGTGGACGATTTTCACCCCTCTTCGGACGTCCATTTTTACGCGCGTTCGAATCAGCTCCCGGAGCAGGATGCAAACAAATACCCGGGTCGGGACAAACTTGAGCTCCTTGAAGATGTTTCGTCCTTTGCTCACCCCCCTGATAAAATCATAAAGGGCAATGCCGACCTCCAGAATTGCATAGACGGCCATCCGGAAAAACTTGGCGGGCTGAACGACAAAAATGACGAACAGCTTCAGCGATGAAGCCAGGTGGCGGATCGAGCGCAGCGTCATGGTCTGGGTGCAGTATCGGGCTTCGTCGGCGCCGCCGGTAAAAATGTTCGAATAAGAGCTCCCCCCTTTTAACAGAGGCTCTCCTTGCCGCTCCAATTTGCCGGCCATTTCCCCGGCCGAACCGGGAAAGAGCATGGTGAGCTTCTTTTTTTGCTTTCGGTCGTAAAACGATATGGCCGGGACGCTCGATTTGACTCCATAAAAAAGCTCTCCCTGCACTGCCGGCGTCGACGAAGGCATCCCGGAGTACAACGGCTTGAGAAGGTTGCCGTCTTCTTCGACAAGGCGCCGCAGGTTCGGAAGCCGGTTACCGGCCAACGCCCGCCGGACCTGTCGATGGGACAAGCCGTCGATTTGGATGACAACCGCTCCGGGATCGGCCGGGGTATTTGAACGACACCGTTTTTTGAAAACACGGCCGATCCAGGGCGCCCCGGCCAGCTTCTTTTTGAGTCGCTGCAGTGGGCTCCCGGAAGAATTCTGACTGCTTTTCATCGAATCGGCTTCCTGAACGTTGGTCAAAGCGTGCATCTTTCACATGGCGTCGACGCTGGATCTTGTTTCTCCCCTTCTTCATACTCGAGCACCTGTGTGGCCTTGCTCCCGTATCGGTAGACGGTGATTCCCTTCAATCCCATTTCCCAAGCGCGCCAATATGCGTCTGCCACGTCTTTGCGTCCGGCGTCCTTTGGCAGGTTGATGGTTTTTGACACGGAGTTGTCCACGTGTTGCTGAAATGCCTGCTGGATCTGCAGATGCCGCTTCACCGGAATTTGAAGGGCGGTCTTGAAAACCTTCTTTACATGCCGGGGAATCTCTTCGATGGCCGCAAGGCTTCCCGCCTCACGGATGTGTTCACCGATTCTTTCGGCGTCCAAACCGCTTTGCTTTGCGTATTGATGAAACAGTGGGTTGACTTCGTGCAGCGTTCGGCCTCCGAGCACATTGGTTCTCCGGTATTCCAGGGCAAACAGAGGCTCGATGCTCGGGGTCGTACCGGCAATGATCGAAATGGACCCGGTGGGGGCGACGGCGGTCTGGGTGGCATTGCGAACGGCCTGACCGTTTTTCTGGTGGACGCTTCCCTGCCAGTGGGGATAGACGCCCCGTTGTTCGGCCAGCCGGCTGGAAACCCGGAAAGCCTCTTCGGATACGACCTTCATCACTTCCTGGCCCAGGTCGGCTGCCTTGTCTGAATCGTAGGCGACATCCAGTTGAATGAGCATGTCGGCAAATCCCATCACGCCCAGCCCGATCTTTCGATTTCCACGGGTCATCTTTTCGATTTGCGCAATCGGATAGCGTCCGACATCGATCACGTTGTCCAGGAATCGAACTCCTTTTGCGGCGGTGTTTCTCAGTTTTTCCCAGTCGATGCGCTGACCGTTGGCGTGAAGCATCCTTGCCAGATTGATCGATCCAAGGTTGCACGATTCATAGTCCAGCAGGGGAATCTCCCCGCAGGGGTTGGTGGCGACGATCCTGCCCAGATGCGGGGTGGGGTTGTGGGCGTTGATTTTGTCGGCGAATATCAGCCCGGGATCGCCGATTTCCCAGGCCGTTTCATAGATGGCATTGAAGACCTCCCCGGCATTCAACCGCCCGGCTGCCCGCCCGTCCCGGGGACGACGAAGGTCGTAATACGCGCCCTGCCGGGCCGCTTCCATAAACGCGTTGTCGACCAGAACCGAAAGATTGAAATTTTCAAACGCCCCATCCCGGGTCTTGGCGTGGATGAATTCGAGAATGTCCGGATGGTCAGCCTTAAGCACCCCCATGTTGGCGCCGCGTCGTTTGCCGCCCTGCTTTATGTTGGCCGTGGCGCAGTTGAAGATGTCCATGAAGGACACCGGACCGGAGGCCTTGCCGCCGGTGGAGGAAATAAAGTCCCCCGAAGGCCGCAGTTTTGAAAAGGAAAACCCGGTGCCTCCGCCGGAGCGCTGGACCATGGCCATCTGCTTGACCGCATCGAATATGTCTTCGATGGTGTCGTTGACCGGAAGCACGAAGCAGGCGCTGAGCTGGTTCATGGCGCTTCCGGCATTCATCAGCGTTGGGCTGTTGGGCAAAAACGCCAGGTCGGTCATCATCTGCAAAAATTCTTCCCGCCGCTGCCGGGTATCTGCAGCGCTGCCATAGAGCAGCTCCGGTTCGGAAACCGTCGACGCCACCCGTGAAAACAGCTCCCCGGGGGTTTCCACGGTCTCACCGCTCCGATTGCGCCGCAGATATCGGGCCTCCAACACTTTTTGCGCATTTTCAGACAGGTGAAGTTCCATAATCGTCTCCTTATCCGGTTACTTTGCCCAAGGAAACGCTGCTGCGCCATAGGGTGCCGGCTGTATTTTCGCCGATTCAACCCTGCATGAATTGCTGAAGGTCCGAAAGCTATTTCAAAAAAAATCTTGTTTGCCCAATGAGGCGGGAGTCAGGGAAAAAGGCGGGGAGTTTCTATAAAAACAGTTTCACCTTCTATCAAACCGACCGGCCCGGCGGTCAGCGGCGGGACTTATGTGAAACTTCCCCCGAAGGCACTTAACCCGGCTCAACGCAAAAAGGCGAAAGGAGTAGGTTGGGCTGAACTTGTGAAGC
>CAYPFH010000375.1:0-4018 GCA_964409825.1 uncultured Desulfobacterales bacterium
CCGGCGCTTCCTGCTGGATTAAAATGTCGAATGTCACCCTGGAGGGATTGAGACAGGCCTTCCTTGATCCGGTTTCAAGAATACGGCTGGCCAGTGATCCATCACCGGAAGAGCATACCGAATTTATTGTTATGACCTGGCAGGGCGGATTTTTGGATGGCGCGGCCATCCATTTGAACGAAAACCTGAATGTGCTCATCGGGGGCCGGGGAACCGGTAAATCGACCATTGTCGAAAGCATCCGATACGTTCTGGGTATGGAGCCTCTGGGGGAAGAGGCGAATAAATCTCACAACGGTATCATTCGTCAGGTACTTCGAAGCGGCACAAAAATATCCATGCTGGTTCGTTCCTATCATCCGGACAAGCGCCATTATCTTGTAGAGCGAACCATTCCCAACCCACCGGTTGTCAAAGACGAGGCCGGCAACGTCCTCAATCTGACGCCCACGGATGTGGTTCCCCAAACGGAAATTTACGGCCAACACGAAATCTCGGAACTCACCAAAAGCCGGGACAAACTCACCCGCCTTCTGGGCCGATTCGTTGAACGGGACACCGACATCGCCAAGCGGAAAAGCAGCGTCCGTCGGCAATTGGAGCGTTCACGCGCACGCTTGCTCGAAACGCAAAAGGAGTTTACGCAAATTGAGGAACGCCTTGCAATGCTGCCGGGCCTTGAAGAGACGCTCAGGCGGTTTCAGGACGCCGGACTCGAGGAAAAGCTGAAGGAACAAAGCCTTTTGGTGCGAGAGGAAAGGGTGCTCAAAACGGCGGAAGAGCGCATTGAGCCTTTTAGGGAAGTTATGACTGCGCTTGGCCAATCCGTCCCCATCGATTGCGCTTTCATTTCTGAAAAAGCCTTGCAGGACCTGCCTGGAAAGACAATTTTGGGTGAGGCCAACGGTGTCCTCAACCAATTGGCCGATGACATAGAGCAAATCTCCGTAGAAATGAATCGGGCGATTGAAAAAGCACAGACCGGGTTGGCTGAGATCCGCGATCGATGGGAAACGCGCAAGGCGTCGGTTATGGAAGCCTATCAGGCCATCTTGCGTGACCTGCAGAAATCCAAAATTGATGGTGAAGAATTCATCCGCCTGCGGCAACAAATTGAGGAACTGAGACCCCTTAAGGAAAGGCAAACCCTTTTGAATCGAGACGTCAAAGCCCATGAGGCGGAACGGCGCAACCTGCTCTCCGAGTGGGAGGACGTCAAAGCCGAAGAGTTTCGAAACATCGAGCGTGCCGCGAAAAAGGTCAGCAAAAAACTTGAAGGACGGGTTCTGGTCGATGTGACGGCAGGCGGTAATCGGGAGCCTCTGATTCAGCTTCTGAGGGATCAGATCGGCGGGCGTCTATCCGAAGCGATTGACACATTGACCAAGCGCACGGATTTTTCACTTCCCGTTTTCGCTTCAGCATGCAGAGAGGGCAAAGATGCGCTCTCTCAAAAATTCAGCATCCCGCCCAGTCAGGCCGAACGTATCGCCCAGGGTCATCCCGATGTCATCATGCAAATCGAGGAATTGGAATTGCCGCCGACCACAGCCATCAAACTAAATGTCGCCGCTGACGACCACCCACCCACATGGCAGACGCTTGAGGATCTTTCCACGGGCCAGAAGGCCACTGCCGTGCTCCTGCTCTTACTATTAGAGTCCAATGCGCCATTGGTTGTGGACCAGCCTGAAGATGATCTCGACAACCGTTTCATTTCCGAGGGTATCGTACCCAAAATGCGCGAGGAAAAACGCCGGCGGCAATTCATTTTTGCAACCCATAATGCCAATATACCCGTCTTGGGGGATGCGGAGCTGATCATTGGATTGACAGCCTATGGTGAAGCCGGGGAGGGAAAAGCTAAACTTTCCGAAGCGCATATGGGCTCCATCGACAACAAGGCGGTGCGTGAGATGGTCGAAGAGGTCCTTGAAGGCGGGAAGGATGCCTTTGAAATGCGGCGCTTAAAGTATGGATTTTAAGGGATAATAATATGACGAAAACAGAGCTGCTGGAACTGATCAAAAATGGCGAAAGCTCCGGGGTCGAATTTAAACGTGACACCATCGACAACCGGGCATTAGCCAAGGAGTTGGTTGCATTTGCCAACTTGCGGGGCGGCCGGGTGATTCTGGGTGTTGAGGATGACGGCAGCGTTACCGGGATTACCAGGGAACGCCTGGAAGAGTGGGTAATGACCGCCTGCAGGGATAAGATACGCCCCGAGTTGATTCCCTATTTCGAGATCATCCGCGATGTGGAACCCGGAAAGGATGTTGCCATTGTACAAGTTGATCGCGGGTGGGCGGTTCACCATGTATGGCACAACAACCACCGGACCTACTATATTCGTTTGGGAACACTGAGCCGCGAAGCTAGTGCTGAGGAGTTGGAGCGATTGTTTCAACAGCGAGGCTCGTTTCGTCTGGAGGTGCGCGGTGTATCTGGATCTTCAATGAAAGATTTCGATTATCGACGTTTGCGTGATTATTTTGAACGTGTGCGCCAGCAGGAGGTGCCACCAGCAAATCCATCCAATAAATGGTTGGAGCGCGAGGAAGCGCAGGCGCGTAAGCAGGCACTTGATGATGGCGATGAAAGCAAGTGGGAAACGATTTTTGAATACAAAAAGTCACAATGGCAAGAAAATACAGAAAACGAATGGCGTTCACTTCTTGTAAATACAGAGTTTTTGGTTGAAGAAGACGACAGGGTGCCGGCTACTGTGGCTGGACTATTGCTTTTTGGCGCCAATCCGAACCGATACCTGCCGCAAGCGGGCATTGATGCGGTTGCCTATCCCGGCAAAGAAAAAGATTATGCCGCCAAGGAACGTCTGTCCATTCGCGGCCCGATGACGGCGCTTATGGGAAAAGACGGAATTGTTGAAAATGGACTCGTCGAACAAGCCGTGGAATTTGTAAGATGCAACACACAAGTCGCCGCTGCGCTTGCAGATGGATCAAGACGCGAGCAGACATGGACATATCCGGAAGAGGCGGTAAGGGAAACCATCGTCAATGCTCTGGTACATCGAGATTACCTACTGTCCGGTACAACGGTGGAATTGTCAATTTATGAGGACCGATTGGAGGTTATATCCCCGGGGCGCCTTCCCAATGGCATCACCCCCCAGCGGATGGTCACAGGATGCCGTTCAGCCCGCAATCAACTGCTCAAGGATGTCATGAGAGACTACGGCTACCTTGAACACATGGGCATGGGAGTACCTCGAAAAATTGTAAAGGGGATGCAGACACACAACGGCACCACGCCGGAATTGATTGAGGATTACGAGTTGTTCACGGTGAGGCTCTGGAACAAATGATCCAACTGTTTACAAAAAAAACGAGCGTACTTTCTGTACTTATTGTATGACACTGAACCCATGAGCGAACACCAATACTACGAGTTTCTATCCATCGGCCGGGCATTGACTGCGGATGAGATGGCCGAGTTGCGGGCGCTTTCAACGCGGGCCACGATCACGCCGGTGAGCTTCACCAACGAATACAATTGGGGCGATTTCAGGGGCAACCCCGGCAAGCTGATGGAGCGCTATTTCGATGCCCATGTCTATGTGGCCAACTGGATGACGGCCATTTTCAGCGTGCGCCTGCCCATCGAGGTCTTGACCCAAGAGACGGCCAAAGCTGCGGCTGTGCCTTACCTGTTGGAAATCAAGGCCACCGAGACCCATTGGATCATTGACCTGGAGACTGGAGGAGTCGGAAAACTACGACCGCTTCGGCATGGAGGACGGCCGGGGCTGGATGGCGCTCCTGGCTTCGGTGCGGGATGAACTGTTTGCAACCAAAAAGAAATTTCAACAAGAATTGAAAAAATTCATGGCCGGCCACCTACGGCGCAAGGCGCTGATTCAACGTCTGGTGAAAGCCGGTATTTGGAAGGGCCAATAAAAAATGAGCACACGAAGCCCCAAAGAGGGAAAGAAACTCGAAGCCTTGGACAGACTTATTGAGGAAATCACCGTCGACGCATACGGCGATGATGA
>CAYPFH010000376.1:0-3990 GCA_964409825.1 uncultured Desulfobacterales bacterium
CGGAGGACCCGGCTTTGGGTTAAGCCCGGAGGGCATGAATCCCTGTAGTTGTCTTGAATCCGAAATTCGAATTTTTTCGCTTCGGGCTGAAAGGCAGAGCCAATTGCCTCTGACCTGGTCCTGAGGACCAGGATTGCGAAACTGCATCTAAAGCCACATCTCACACCGGAGGTCAAGGCGCGGGCTTCCGAAAAAGCGGGTCAGTCGATAGCAACGATGGATTGGCATGCATGATGAGACTTCTTCTACTGGTAAAAATCAATTCGTTAGCCGGGGGATCAGGGTCGATTCAGTCGTCCAGGCAAGGCCGCAGTCTTTCGGCGACCGGAGGCGTAGTGCTGCTACGTCGAGGATCACCGAAAGACGAGAACGCGGCCTGGGCGGCTGAAGCGGCTCTCAGCCCCCCGGCTAATGGGCTTCGGCCCAGTTTTGGCCTTGTGCCAAATTGACCTTCAGCGGCGCCTTCAAATCCTGGACCCCCTCCATCTCTTCTTTCACCAGCTTTCTCACGGCCTCGATCTCCCCGGGCGGCACCTCGAAAACCAGTTCGTCGTGGACGGTCAGGAGCATGGCCGCCCGCCTCCTTTCCCTGCGCAGCCGCTCGTCGATCCGGATCATCGATACCTTGAGCAGGTCGGCGGCAGTGCCCTGGATCGGGGTGTTGATGGCGGTGCGCTCGGCAAACTGGCGCTGGTTATGATTGCTGCTGCCGATTTCCGGCAGCAGCCGGATTCGCCCCATCAGGGTGCTGGTGCGGCCGGCGCCTCGCGCCAGTTCGACGGTGCGGTCCAGAAACGCCCGAACCCCCGGATACCGGGAAAAATAATGATCGATATAGGTTTTGGCCATTTTCTGACTGATGCCAAGCTGCTGGGACAGCCCGAAAGGGCTCATCCCGTAAACGATACCGAAGTTGATGGCCTTGGCCTGCCGCCGAAGTTCTGGAGTCACTTGGTCCGGGGCGACGTTGAACACCTCGCTTGCCGTCCGGGTGTGGATGTCTTCTTCCTTGAGAAACGCGTCGATCAGGGTCGGATCCTCGCTCAAATGGGCCAGAATCCGCAGTTCGACCTGGGAGTAGTCGGCCGAAAGGAGCGCCCATCCCTCCTCGGGGAGAAACGCCTGCCGGATCCGCCTGCCTTCTTCGGTGCGGATGGGGATGTTCTGCAGATTCGGATCCGAACTGCTCAGCCGGCCGGTGGCGGTCATGGTCTGGTTAAAAGAGGTATGAATTCTTCCGGTGTCCGGATGCACCAGTCCGATCAATGCGTCGGTATAGGTCGATTTTAGCTTGGCCAGGCTTCTGTGCCGCAGAATCATGGCCGGCAGTTCGTGCTCTTCAGCCAGCGCGGTCAGCACATCGACATCGGTGGAGTAGCCGGTTTTTTTCTTGGTTTTTTTCTGGGTGGGGAGCTGCAATTTTTCAAAGAGCACCCGGCTCAACTGCTGGGAGGAATTGATGTTGAACGCCTCGCCGGCCAGGGCGTGAATGCTCCCTTCCAGGGCGTCAAGCTGGCGTTCGAAAGATTTGGACAAATCTCGAAGCATCCCGGTGTCCACCCGGATCCCCCGCATCTCCATGCCCACGAGCACCGGCACCAGGGGCATTTCCACCTTTTCCATCAACTCGGAAAGACCGATATCCTCGACCCTGCCCCGGAGAACATCGCCGGCCATGAGCGTTATGTCGGCATCTTCACAAGCGTAAGGGGCGGCCGTCTCCACCTCGACCTCTGAAAAATCCTTCACCCCCATGCCCTTGCCGGCCACCTCCTGATAGGTCGTGGTCTTGTACCCGAGAAAATCCATCGCGATCTGATCCAGGTTGTGAGCCCGCTTGGTGGGGTTGATCAGGTAGGATGCCACCATGGTATCGAACGTCTCCCCGGACAGGGAGATTCCATGGCGGGCCAAAACGATCCAGTCATACTTGATGTTCTGGCCCACCTTCGGAATCGAGCGGTTCTCCAAAAGGAGCCGGAGCCGGTCCAGAATCAGCTTCCGCGAAAGCTGGACCGGTGCGCCGATATATCGATGCCCGCAGGGAATATAAACAGCCTGGTGGGACCGGACGGAAAAAGAAAGCCCCACCAGTTCTGCCCGCATGGGGTTCTCGGAGGTGGTTTCCGTATCCAGGGCAAAGCGGCCGGCATCGGCCAACTGCTCGACAAGGGCGCAAAGGGCGTCTTCATCGTAAATGGTCCGGTACTCCTTTTCAGGGGGGGGCTCCTGCACCTGGTATTCCTGCTGAAGCTGCCGGAATTCCAGCTCTGAAAACAGCGTAAACAGCGCGCCCCGGTCGGGCTCCGGCACCCGGAAGGCGTCCGGCGCCAGCGCCACCGGTGCGTCCCGACGAATGGCAACCAGGTCCCGGCTCATAAACGCCTGATCCCGGGCCGCAGCCAGCTTTTCCCGCTGTTTTTCGCTCTTGAGCCGGTCGAGATGCTCATAAAGCGATTCCATGCTTCCGAATTCACCGATCAGCTGCACCGCGGTCTTCATCCCCACGCCGGGCACGCCCGGGATGTTGTCGGCCGTGTCGCCGGCAAGTCCCATGACATCGATCATCTGTTCCGGAGAAAGGCCGTATTCTTTCTTGACGGTCGATGGATCGATCACCTTGTCCTTCATCGGATCCCAGATGGAAATCCGTTCGCTGACCAGCTGGATGAAATCCTTGTCACCGGTGACGATCACCGTGTCATAGCCGGCCCCCTCTGCCTTTTCGGCGAGGGTCCCGATCAGGTCGTCGGCTTCGAAGCCCGGCATTTCCATGACCGCCAGACGAAATCCGTCCACCACCTCTTTGATGTAGGGAATCTGTGCCGCCATGTCTTCGGCCATGGGGGGCCGGTTGGCTTTGTACTCCTCGTACATTTCATGACGGAAAGTCGGCCCTTTGGCGTCAAAAAGGATCACGGCGTGTTCGGGCCGCCGATCGTTCATCAGCTTGATGAGCATCCGGGCAAAGCCGAACACCGCGTTGGTCGGAAGCCCCCTGGAGTTGGAAAGACTCCGAATGGCGTGATAGGCGCGGTGGATGTATGCCGTGCCGTCGATAAGGTACAGCGTTTTTGCGGCGTTGGCGGAAGGCTGGGACTTCTGGTTCATGATCGTCGGTCTCCTGCAGTGGAAGGCGAATGAATCTCCATCTACTCGTAGCCGCTCACCCTGCCCCTCTCCCACTCGGGGAGAGTGAATGATACGGCGATCCTGTTGCCCCGCCAAATCGGGATTTCCGCTTCGCTCCAACAAGCAACAGGGAATCATCAAGTTGACAGGACAATATCCCCTGTGTAGGTTGTGCGGCACGGCCGCGGCCGGCGTACCGGCATGCCGCTGCTTAAGGGCTTCGTAACACGGCCGCCGGCAAACGACAAGCGCTCGGGGCGGGTTGCGCACAAGGAGGCGCGTCCATGACGGGGAAGGTGATTGCCGAAGCCGACGCGATTCGGAAAATTCTACTCTCCTGCCGCACGATTGCCGTGGTGGGTCTGAGCCCCAAGCCGAATCGGGATTCTTACCGGGTGGGCAGGTATCTTCTTGAAAACGGCTACACCGTGGTCCCGGTCCGGCCCGCCCAGAAGGAAATCCTCGGCCGGAAGGCATACCGCTCCCTGGAAGACATTCCAGGCCCTGTGGATATCGTCGCCGTTTTTCGCCGTTCCGAGCAGATTCCGGATCTGGTCGAGCCGGCGCTGAGACTTGCTCCCAAGGTTTTCTGGATGCAGCTGGGCATCGAACACCGGCCTTCTGCCAGGAAGCTGACCGATGCCGGCATCGATGTGGTCATGAACCGCTGCATCAAACAGGATCACGAAGCCATACTTGGCTTTCGGCTGGGATCGTATTCCCTTATGTGAAACTTCGGTCGAGTTCTATTGCCATTTCTGTTGTCAATGGCACGGCGCGCTTGTAGTGACGCCGTAAGGCGTTTGGGTTTTGGCGGTTGGAGGGCCACGCGCAGTCTAAGCCGGCATTTGTGCATCA
>CAYPFH010000377.1:0-3986 GCA_964409825.1 uncultured Desulfobacterales bacterium
TTGAGATTTGGTGCTTGGTGCTTGTTTGGTTATTGAGATTTGGTGCTTGGTGCTTCCGTTTAATTCGGTGCTTGTAACTTGTTTCTTCTAAAGTAAAGCAGCGGCGATTGCGTGGGAGAATTCTTCCAGGTCCTTCAGGTCGTTGCAAATGATGTCATAGACCTGCCCGTAGTCGATCTGGCCATACAGATGGACAAGCTTGTTTCGGAATCGGGCCATGTTCGACAGCCGCCGGGCAAGATCTGCGTCGATGGACCCCACTTCTGCCAGAATTTCGAAACAGTCGGCATAATCTTCCGGCACCCTGCCCTCTTCGGACGCCGCCACGTGGTAACAGATATTGAGAGCGGCCTCGATGGCGGTCAGCAGGCGCGACCGGGCGATGTCCTGACTGTCTTCATCGGCCAGGAAAAGGGTCCGGCCGCCTTGCTGGAACCGCTCCAGGCGTGCGGCCGCCCCGGCGATATCCGCCAGTTTCGATCGGATCCGATCAGGGCTGGGGTTCACCGGAAAACGCCTCTCTTGCGTGATGCCGAAGCAACGGTTCGATGTCCAGGTACCGGGCGATGATCTTTGTGACCCGCTCGATGCGGTATTCCGGATCGTTGTCCACCAGAAGGCGCCCCTGGATCACGGAAAACAGGAAAGGGATTCCGGCATCGTCGACGACCCTGACTTCGATCGGAAAGGAGGCCTGAAGCCCGCGCTGAAGGGCTTTTTCCAATCGCGCCTCGTATGCGTGGACCCGCTCCGGAAGGCGGTCTTTTTCGACAAACAGGGCGATATCCAGGTCCCGGAAAGGACCGGAGCCGACAAACGAGCCGTATGCGTAGGCAAATATCAGCTCCGGAAGGCCCTTCAGAAGTTCCGCAGCCTTCTCCAAGCAGGCTTCTTTTTCGGACGCGGAAAGGTTATGAGTCTGTATTTCGCTCACTTGGGGGACGTCTGGTGCACGGTTCAAGGTTCACCGGCAGGATTTCTATCGGAATGTTCTTTTCCTTTTGCTGACATCCGACCTCCGACATCTGACATCTTTCTTTTCACCGGCATCCGGCATCTGCTTGCCACGGCGTAGCCACGCCATGGCGTAACGAAGACGGGACATCCGGCCCTTTTCTATATTTCCTTGTCCAGCTTTTCGGGGTGGGTACGGAGCCACTCTGCAAGGGCGCTGAGGATGGTTTCGATGTCCCTGACCCAGGCGATCCGCTCTGCAACCACGCCGGCGCGAATCAGGGCAGGCGTCATAAGGCCCCTTCTTCGAGAATCGTCCGGGTTCTTTCCCTTTTGAACGGAAGCAGGTCTCCCGCTCTTCTGAGGGCAAACAGCTCATATCTTGCCTGCCGGTCCGGGTCGCCGGTATAGAGCAGCTCTCCGCGCACGATATCCAATGCCAGAAACGGCTCCGCCTCCGGCAGCAGCACCAGATCAATCCTGCCGGCCTGAAACAGATCCTCCAACTCCATAGACAAATTTACCCGCTTTTCCGGGGTCCACGCGACCCGTTCTGCGGGAAGCACGCCGATATCCACGTCCGACTACCGCTGCGGGGGCGATTCGGGGCCTTTGTGAAGCCGGATGCCCTCTGCGCTTTTTCCCCATGCGCCATGCACTATGCTCTATGCGGGCGAAGCCCGCCTACAGCTCCGCCCGGTCGGTTACAGGGGCAACCGGCGGGCAACATTCTGCTTTGATTCGATTTTTGTTTAGAAAAATAGTTTTTTGCCGCAGACCCACGCGGACACCCACGGACGTGAACATACATTTTGCCGCGCAGGGGCTCATCTATCATCCGTGTGAGTCTGCGTGGGTCTGCGGCAAAATCATTCAGTTTGTTCAGGATTGAACATAATTCATAGCCCGAACACAAAACGCTGTCAATCCCAGGAAAAGAATAATTTTTTTACAGGCTTGTCCAGCGTGAGTCAATAAGAGAAGTTGTGCCGGCGCCAACTTCTCAGCCAATAAGCGGGCAAGCTGGGAAGCTTGGCAAAACAGCAGAGGACAGAAACTGCCAGACGACAGAGGACAGACAACAGAGGACAGAAACTGCTCCCTGACGTATGCCCCTGTTCTTTATTTTCTGCTGTCTGCATCATAGCTTCTCAGCATTCGAGCATACAAGCGGCTCCCATACGGCATGCGCCGCTGAAAAGCCTGGCGGCAAAACAGCAAAGGACGCCGCGCTACTGACGGCTTTTGAGGCGATACCAAAGCATGCCCAGGTATTCGTGCCAGGCGCGGGTGGCCGTCTCCAGGTTGGACGCATCCGGAAAGAAATCAGACGGCGCCGCTGCCGGGCCCCTGGCGGTGCGGTAGTCGGCCGGCGAGGGGATGGGGCTTGCGCCGCGCTTTATGAACAGCGACACGGAGCGGGGCATGTGCGCAGCCGAGGTGACCAGCAGGAAAGGCTCTTTTTTGACGATGCGGGAGATGGCGTCCGCTTCTTCTTCCGTGTCCTTTGGCCCGGTGACAATGATCATGTCGGACCGGTCCACGCCGAGCAGTGCCGCGGCATCGGCGTATTCTTCCGCCGACGAGGCGGCGTTGAAAACCGGGCCGCCGGAAAGGATGAGCCGCCCGTCTGTCAGCCCGCGGTACAGCCGGATCCCCTCCACCAGCCGGGAAAGGGCCGAAGGATCAAGCCGGCTGTTGGCCGGAAGCCTTGGGTCTGCCACATTTGCCCCGCCAAGCACCGCCACCCACCGGGTGTCCTTGACCGCCTGCACCGATTGGATCGGAAGATACCGGGACTCGAGGCGGTGGGCCATCATGTGCGGCACCGGGGCAAAGCTCAAGACCGCCAGCAGCAGGACGCCTGCGGCCACGAGCCCCTTTCCCAGGCGCTGGAAGCGGGTAAAGATCAAAAAAATCAGCCCGAGCAGGAGCAGCTCCAGGCTGAGCGGCACGGGATAGAGAAGGTTGGCCATTATTTTCTTGGCTAAAAACACTGTTTAAATCCGCATGGGGCATAGGGCATGGGGCATGGGGTTGGCGCTATCGCGCTGCATGGAGCATAGGGCATGGGGCATGGGGCAGAGGGCAAAGGGGCAAAAGCAAAGACTAAAAAGGGCGCGATTGCAGCAGACTTTTCCCGGCAAAAAAACCAAAAACATTCATCAGCAGTATCGTTTTTTACTCCATGCTCCATGCGCTATGCCCTATGCCCCCTATGCGCTATGCGTTTTTACGTTATGTGCTCAGCAGCGCCAGCGGTTTGAAATAATCCCGGTAAAACCCCTTGTCGCGGGTGAGAAGGCGATCGCACTGAACCAGAGCGTGGCCGCCGATGAGAAAATCTGCAGCAATCCGACCCGCTTTTCCCGCCCGCTTCCGGTAGGCCCGCCAGCATTTAGCAGACTTGACGGCCGCCTCTTGGGTCATGGGGAGAAACCCGATGCCCACCTGGATCAGGGCGCCGAGCACTTCCTCTATCTTTTCTCCATATGCGGTGGCCACCTCCGCCCATACCACTTCACACGCCACGATGCTGCCTTCGTGCATTGCTTTTCTGAGCAGGTTCAAAGAGTTTCTGCCATGAACCGGGTCCGGCTCCAGAATGTCCACGAGGACGTTGGTGTCTACCGCCGTGATCATTTTTCTTCGCGAAGCTCCGCCACCACTTCATCGCTTTTTCTACCGCGGCCGAATTTTCCGAAAATCTCCTCCAGCCTGTCCACCGGTTTCGCCTTGGCCGCCACCAATCGCCCGTTTTCGGCTTCGAACTCCAGCACGGTGCCAGGGGCAATCCCCAGCCGCTCCCGAAGGGCTTTGGGAATGGTCACCTGCCCGCGCTCTGCCACCTTTGCCCGCATGGCAACCTCCCTTTTTCAAGTATGAATTTAAAATATGATTTCATACTTTTTTGTCAAGAAATAAATCCGCTGACGCGTATTTATATATTCAAAATTCCAGATGCAAGCTTGATGCCTTGTAGAGTAGGGAGGGAGTCGCCCCCCTCCCCCTCGTCAAACCGGACGTGCAGA
>CAYPFH010000378.1:0-3978 GCA_964409825.1 uncultured Desulfobacterales bacterium
AAAAGCGGAACGTGGCTGCCAAGACGGCCGCTTTCCGCTTTTTTCTTGCAGTGGGGGCTCTTGGCATATAGGATAACTTCTCGCATCGAGGTTCAGCGGCTGCGACAAACGGCTGGCAAATTGCACCGCCCCCGATGCTTGACCAACCCTCGGAGGAAGGAAAATGACTGAAGCCGACAACCGGATCATCATCGGATGCGACCACGCCGCCTTCGAAATGAAAGAAAAGATCAAAACCTTTCTCATTTCCCTTGGCATCGAGGTCGAAGACGCCGGCACAGACGGAGAACAATCGGTGGACTATCCGTTATACGGCGCCAGCGTCGCTTCGGCGGTCTCCGAAGGAAGACACCGCAGAGGGATCCTGCTATGCGGAACGGGCCTGGGCATGTCCATGGTGGCCAACCGGTTCCCAGGCGTCCGGTCCGCCTTGTGCGGCGGCCTCTTTGCCGCGATCATGAGCCGCCGGCACAACGATGCCAATATCCTTGTCATCGGCGCACGGGTCACCGGCGATTTGCTGGCCCTAGAAATCGTCAGGACATGGCTCGAAACCCCGTTTGAGGGAGGCCGGCACCAGCGCCGGCTGGACCAGTTCAACCGCCTCGAGGATTTGACCGGTGGCCGGTAGATCGATCCTTCAGACCGACCCGGAAACCGCCCGGGCCATCGACAACGAGTGGGCCCGGCAGCAGGGGACCTTGGAGCTGATCGCCTCGGAAAATATCGCCAGCGCTGCGGTCATGGCTGCCCAGGGCAGCGTCATGACCAATAAATATGCAGAAGGGCTCCCGGACCGCCGCTACTATGGGGGCTGCGAGCATGTCGACCACGTCGAGAAGCTGGCCATCGAGCGGGCGCAGAAGCTGTTCCATGCCGAACATGCCAACGTTCAACCCCATTCCGGCTCCCAGGCCAACATGGCCGTTTACTTCGCCCTTTTGAATCCGGGAGACACCGTTCTGGGCATGAGCCTTTTCCACGGCGGCCACCTGACCCACGGAAGCCGTGTCAACTTTTCCGGGAGGCTGTTCCGGTTCATCCACTACGGCGTGGCCGAAGCCACTGGCCGGATCGACATCGATCATGTGGCGCAGCTGGCCCGGACCCATCGGCCCAAGCTCATCGTCGCCGGCGCCTCGGCCTATCCCCGGATCATCGAATTTGATCGTTTCGCCGAAATTGGGCAGGATATCGGGGCCGAGTTCATGGTCGACATGGCCCACATTGCCGGACTGGTCGCCGCCGGGCTTCATCCGTCACCGATCCCTGTGGCCGACGTGGTCACCTCGACAACCCACAAAACCCTTCGAGGCCCCCGGGGAGGACTCATTCTGGCGAAAGCCGAATACGGCGACCGGCTCGACAAACAGATTTTCCCGGGCATCCAGGGCGGACCGCTGATGCACGTGATCGCTGCAAAGGCGGTGGCTTTTCTCGAAGCGCTCCAGCCCGAGTTTACCGTCTATCAGGAAAATACGATCCGCAATACAAAAGCCCTTGCCGAAGGCCTGTTGTCGGCCGGCATCGAACTGGTTTCAGGCGGCACAGACAACCACATGCTTCTGATCGATCTTCGCAGCCAGAACATCACCGGCAAGGAGGCCGAAAAGATCCTCGGAGACGCCGGCATTACCGTCAACAAGAACGCCGTTCCCGGAGATCCCCTGGGCCCGGCGGTGACCAGCGGCATCCGCATCGGTTCGCCGGCAGTCACGACAAGAGGGATGAAAGAAGGCGAGATGAAGGCGATCGCGGCGCTGATCGCCGGCGTGATTCAGCACGGCCGGCAAAACCCGGATGTCGTTCTCCGTGCAAAACAGGAGGTCCAAGAGATCTGCGATCGATACCCCCTGCCGATTCCGGAAGATGAAAGGTAGCTCATCGCGATGACGGCACAGCGGCCTTCATGGGAATCGTATTTCATGGACATCACCAGGCTGGTGGCCAAGCGGTCCACTTGTCTTCGACGTGCGGTGGGGGCCGTCATCGTCAAAGACAAGCGGATTCTGAGCACCGGTTACAACGGGGCGCCTTCCGGAATCCGCCACTGCCTGGAGGTCGGATGCCTCCGGGAGCAGATGAAGGTCGCCTCCGGAGAGCGTCACGAGCTCTGCCGCGGAATCCACGCCGAGCAAAACGCCATCATTCAGGCGGCCTTTCACGGGGTTACCATACGGGGTGCGACCCTGTTCTGCACCAACCTTCCCTGCAGCATCTGCGCCAAAATGCTGATCAACGCCGGAATCGTGCAGATCATCTATCTCGATGGATATGCCGACCCCATGTCCACGGAGCTTTTGACAGAAGCCGGCGTCTCGATGATCCGTTATGCAGCCGATATCCAGGAGGTCAATCGATGAAATGCCCCTTTTGCGCCGAAATCGAAAACAAGGTCATCGATTCCCGGCTGAGCAAGGACGCCAGCGTCATTCGACGGCGTCGGGAATGCCTTGCCTGCAGCCGACGCTTCACCACCTACGAGCACATCGAAGAGATCCCGATCATGATCGTCAAAAAAGACGACCGGCGCGAGGTGTTCAGCCGGGAAAAGCTCCGCACCGGCGTCCAGATTGCCTGCCGAAAGCGCGGCATCAGCATTCATGTCATCGACGAGTTCATCGACGAACTCGAGCGGGATCTTCGGGAGGCCGGCGAAAAGGAGGTTCTCGCCAAGTATATCGGAGAGCGGGTCATGGCTAGGCTCCACGAACTCGATGACGTGGCCTATGTCCGGTTTGCCTCCGTCTACCGGGAATTCAAGGATGTCAACGATTTCGTATCCGAACTGAAAAGCCTTTTGAGCGATCGGTAGCCCCCTTCCCGGTGTTGTCCGCTTTTTACGGCAAGCGCGACCAACTCTTCCTTTTCCGGAAAGATGCAAACAGCAGACATCGAATACATGAAAATGGCCCTGGCCCTGGCGGAAAAGGGCCGGGGGTGGACCTCTCCCAACCCGATGGTCGGCGCCGTCGTGGTGCGGGAACACACGGTGGTGGGCCAAGGGTTTCACGAAGCGGCCGGACGGCCCCATGCCGAGGTCAACGCCATCGAAGACGCCGGAGCGCGTGCCCAAGGCGCCACCTTGTACGTGACCCTGGAACCGTGCAACCATTTCGGAAGGACCCCGCCCTGCACCGAAAAGATTCTTGCCGCCGGGATATCTCGCGTGGTCGTGGCCATGGCGGATCCCAACCCCTCGGTGGCCGGCGGGGGAAACGACCGGCTGATTCGGGCGGGAGTCCGGGTCGAAACCGGGATCTGCCGCGAGGGCGCCCTTCGTCAAAACGAGGCGTTCGTCAAGCACGTCACCTGCGGGCGCCCCTTTACCACGGCAAAGTGCGCCGCCACGTTGGACGGCCGGATCGCCACCCGGACCGGAGAATCGAAATGGATCACGGGCGAGGCCTCCCGGAACTACGTGCACCGGCTTCGGCACGCAGCGGACGGCATCATGGTCGGCATCGGAACCGTCACGGCCGACGATCCGAGCCTGACCGCCCGACTGGCCGGCAGTCCGGCAAAAGACCCGCAACGATTCATTCTCGACACCCGGCTGTCCATTTCATCTTCGGCAAAGGTTTTGAGCCTTGACTCGATAGCGGAAACCCATATTATATGTGGGGCTTTGGCACCCCGGGACCGGCGGCGGAAACTGGAAGCGGCCGGTGCGAGAATCCTGGAGGCCGCCGAGTCCGATCAAGGCATTGCCCTTGACCCGCTAATGGAAATATTGGGAAAGATGGGCATCCAAAACCTGATCATCGAAGGCGGTGGCCGGGTGCTCGGATCGGCGTTCCGGGAGGGGATCATCGATCGTGTCTGCTTTTTTTACGGCCCGAAGATCCTGGCAGGAGAAGACGGAAAACCGATCTGCGGAGGAAGAGGTCCCGAACGTCTGGCCGATGCGGTTTCGATCCGCAACATCCGGATCCATCGGTTCGAAGACGACGTCATGATCGAAGGAGATGTGGATAA
>CAYPFH010000379.1:0-3971 GCA_964409825.1 uncultured Desulfobacterales bacterium
TATTTCACCGCCGTGACCGGGCAGGGCGCCTTGAGAATGATATATTGGGCATTGGAACCCAATAGGAGCTTTCCCACCCGCGATGTTTTCTTGATTCCGATGACGATCTGATTGATGCTCTGTTCTTCGGCAAATTTTACGATATCTTCACCGGGACCCACTCCGTGAACCAGTAGCCGCGCCTCTGCGTTAATTCCGGCTTTCTGAAAAACAGCGCATGCCTCGTCAAGTTCCTGTTGTGCCTTTTCGATCTGCCTGTGGTCCAAGTCTGCGCTCACCGAACGGACCACATAAACATAGTTGTCTAATGCCTTGGCATGCTCCAGGACCACCCGAACAGCTACTTTTGCTGCGTGTGAGTCGTCATAGGCTACGAGTATCCTCATATCTTTCTCCATGTCGCATTTGTCGACTAAGGCTGAACGCAAGAGTCTTATCATCGATTCGGAAACTGGAATAGTTCCAGGACAAAACCAAGGTCGTCCTCAGTGTCAAAGTGGGCGAATCGGAGTCCTTCCCAGTTGCCGCTTGACAGCACCTGCTTCCCTCCCCCTCGCAAGGTATCGCCGGACTTATCATAATCCTTGGTTGCGAAGGCAACATGGTGAAGGCCCGGCCCCTTCTCTTCGAGAAAGTCCGAGTAGATGCTAGCGTCGTCCAATGGCTGCACTAGCTCCCATTCAATATCACCGATATCGCACATGGCCACCCGATAGGAAAAATCCGTTCTGCCGTCATGTTTATAAAGATCTTGAACGGTATTTGAGTTAATTTCGGAAATTTTCCATGGACCGATACCGTATAATTGAGAATATGTTTTCACTGCGGCATCGAGATCTCTCACCACGAATGCAATCTGAATCACTTTCGTAAACATTTTGTCGCCCATAACATCTCCTTGCATGATCGGTTGACAATTTTGCCATCGCCTCTTCGAAACTTTCATGCATGATCCGGGCCAGCTTTTCAGATTTGTGCCGGCTTTCAACACTCGAATCCTTTTCGAGGAAAACCAGCTCAATAGAAATCCTGGGGGTCGAATCGAGCGGAATGGCGCATTTGCGGGTGTTTCCTCACCCCAGGACGTCTTTTGTGCTGTCTGTCATTTCCGGCAGAAATCGCCATATGGCTGGCGTCTCTTTGGATCCTACAAAAACTGGGGGGCAGGCCTGTTCGACCCTGTCCGAACGAGCGCTTCGAAAAAAGACCGGGGGCGACAATCGTGGATCTTTAAGTCTTTGAAGGCCAGGAAAGAAAAAGCCTTTACGACGCCCCCCCGCCGGGGTCAATCCAGCGCCATACTCAGGTAATAAAGAAATTTTTCACCCTTAGGCGTAATGGTCGTCCCCTGTTTGGTGGTCCCTACAGAGACCAAGTCGATATCCCTCAGAGTTTTTAAAAAATGCTTGATGTTGCCCTCTGTAAAGACCATATCACGTTCGAGCATAGCCCTTTTCAAAGAATTCCGACCGCAAATTTTGTTCTTCCTTTCCTTCAATACGGACAGAAGTCTGAACACGATATCTTCACTGTAGGCATTGCAGTAAAGATGGTTTTTCATTCGGGAAAACTCATCTCTCTCAGCCTTCATATTTTTCTCGAGATTCTCCCTGTAATGCGTCGTAAGGTTTTCTGGAAGATGATTCAAAGCGATCTCCATTTTCCCTTCCGATGAATAGCAGATATATTCGGCCGTGTTGATCAATTCCCTCACGTTGCCAGGCCAGTCATATGACATCATGCAGTCCACGGTTTCAGAAGGCATGGTTTTTGATATTTTATATTTATCTTTCAAATACTTGGAGATAATGTAAATAACGTCTTCCTTGCGCTCTCGCAAGGGCGGGATTTTCAACTCGAGGGTGTTGATTCGGTAGTACAGATCTTCTCTAAACCTCTTTTGGAGCATGGCCTGCATTAAGTCAGTGTTGGTGGCCGCAATGACCCTCACGCTGACGGGAACGATCTTCGATCCTCCGACCCGCATGACTTCCTTTTCCTGGATCACGCGTAGCAGTCTGGCTTGAACGGTTATGGGAGCGTCGCCGATTTCATCCAGAAAAATTGTTCCCCCATGGGCCTGCTCAAAAAGCCCGCGCTTTCCTCCCCGTTTGGCTCCGGTAAATGCCCCCTCTTCGTAGCCGAACAATTCACTTTCAATCAGCGTTTCTGACAACCCGGCAAAGTTTACCGCCACAAAGGGACCGCCTCTCCGGTCTGAACTGCGGTGGATCAAGTGGGCAAATAGTTCTTTCCCAGTACCGCTTTCCCCGGTTATTAGGATATTCATCCCGCTTTTGGCAAAATTTTCAGCCTTGCTGAGCAGGGTTGCCATGGTCTCGCTCCGAGACCAGATGTCGTTGCGGTCGTACTTTGACAGATACCCGTTTTGGGAAAGCTTGATTCTGACGTTTTCTTCGATCTCCCTGATCCGTTCAATTTCACGAAACGTGAAGATATGGCTTTTCATATTGCTGCCGAGCACGGGAATCTTGTTGATCAGAATCTTGTGATTTTTGTAAGAGTAGATTCCCGCAGACTTGAAGCCGTTGTCCGAGTCTTCGACCAGGTCGGCCAACTTCTCGAATCCTTCGAGCAAAGCGTAGATATTCTTCCGTGCCAGCGCCTTACGATCCGTATCTAGAAGTCTGCCAACCGACGAGTTGGCCCGGTCTATGGTGCCGTCTTCGTTAACTGACATCAGTCCGTCTTCGAATTCATCGAAGATGACCTCCATATGCCGCCGCAGTATTTCTGATCGGTCCAGAGCGGCGGTAAGTTTCCGGCTGGATTCGATCAGCAAGTTGTGATAGGAGTTTGAAAATTTTTCAAGGTAAACTGGGTCCAACTTTAGCGCCTCAAGCAGGCACAGAAAAGAGTAAGTACTGACAGTTCGAGGGCCGATATCGATAACAACCTTTATTCCGGCCGGTACCAGATGGGTCATCCCCGGAGACACGGCTGTGTCTATGCCGCGCAGAGTCTTTTTATTCCCTGACCAATATGGAATATAGTCGAGATGGTCGATCCCAAAACTGATCAACGACGTGAGGGTGTCCCTGGCGGCCACTTCCGGATCATTTACCAGTAGCACCTTCTTGCCGCCGGGCAATCGAAGAAGTTTTTCCAAGTTGAAACAGGTAATGATTCTTGTCGGCACAAGGACAGGCGTATGGGGAAAAAGAGCCGCCGCTTCCTGCCTCACTCCTTCGTTTGAAAGCATGATCAAATCGGGTTTGATGCGTCGTTTCATTTTCTGGCCCGAAGACAGGACATCAATCTTCACCTCATGGCCGATGACGTCATGCACGGTGCGAAAGAGAAACCGTCCGATGCTCGGGTCCAGTGAAAAGATCAAGAGTTTCTTGCGATGTTTTGCCATTTTTTCGCCCCCGACTATTCAAGTACCGAATGAAAATGTCCGATGCTCGCTCAACGGAATCAGCCTTCAGACATCTGGATTAGGCCAATTATTGGGAAGCCAATTTCCCAAAAATAGATCCTAAAAATCCTAATTTTTATACTCCTTTTCAACAAAAAAACAAATACAATGGGACCAATCCGTTCCCGTTCCCGTTCCCTGTCCGGGAGGTACGGCATCGATTTTGTGAGACATCAGAGAAAGACAGAGACCCTGCGAAACTGCCAAGCGGTAATGCCCTATCCCGCCTCATTGGTCAGCTCATAGTTTCGTCGTGAGCTCTGTCGACAGCTCCCTTGCTGCTTCCGTACTCGGCACATCGGAAGGAAAGGACAGCTCCTGATTTCTGGCACGGTTGTTGCTATAGTAAACATTCCCACAGCAGAATGGAGGAAAAGATCAAGCTCAACGGCCCTTCCGAGGCGAATTGCTGCAGGCCATCGATTCCCCCAATGCGGCCACTACAAGCACGGATTTAAAATTTTTTTCGCACCCCTCTCGTTTAATAGTTGTGTCGGGCAGTATGGGTAACTTTTTTGTCAACGTTCAA
>CAYPFH010000380.1:0-3968 GCA_964409825.1 uncultured Desulfobacterales bacterium
AGTGCGGGATAAACTTCGAACCGGGATAGAAAAAGACTCAACGGATTCTTTTTGCCCTATGCGCCATGCTCTATGCTCCATGCCCTATGCTCCATGCGCTATGCTCTATGCAATTTTCAAAAAGTTCATCATTTTTTTCAGGAGAACAGCGAAATGAAACACGAGGCCATGTTCTACAAAACGATGGAAGACGGAGCCGTGCGCTGTCACCTGTGCTCTCATCACTGCAAGATCGAAGAGGGGGAAACCGGATTCTGCAAGGTTCGGGAAAATGAAAACGGTACGCTGGTGACCCATGCCTATGGGGAAACCATTGCCCGCAACGTCGATCCCATCGAGAAAAAGCCCCTGTATCATTTTTTGCCGGGCACCCTTTCCTATTCCATTGCCACGGCCGGCTGCAATTTTCGCTGCGCCTTCTGCCAGAACTGGCAGATTTCGCAGATCACATCGGAACGAAGCAGGGTCGGCGACGGACGCCCCTTCCCCCCGGAAGACGTGGCGGCAGAGGCAAAGCGGCAAAGATGTGCCAGCATCGCCTATACTTACACGGAGCCGACCATTTTTTTCGAATATGCCCGGGATACGGCCCTCCTGGCCAGGGAAAAGGGGATCAAGAACGTGTTCGTCACCAACGGTTACATGACCCGCCGGGCCCTGGACGACGCAGCCAACTGGCTCGACGCCGCCAATGTGGATCTCAAGGCCTGGAGCGACGACTATTATCAGGAAGTTTGCAAAGGCCGCCTCAAGCCGGTGCTGGACACCATCGGCCATATGAAACGGCTGGGCATCTGGGTGGAGGTGACGACCCTGGTCATCCCCGGCGACAACGACGCCGACGAAGACCTGCAGGGGATTGCTAACTTTATCGCCGACGTCGGCACCGAGATTCCGTGGCACATCAGCCGGTTCCATCCGGACTACCAGTTCGGAGACCATGAATCGACGCCCATGGAAACCCTGGAAAAGGCCGAGCGCATCGGCCGCGAGGCCGGTCTGAAGTACATCTACATGGGAAATGTGGCGCGTGAAAGGGACACCCTGTGCCCGGAATGCGGCAAACCGGTGGTGCAGCGCTCCATGATGGGCGTTCGTGCCGTCAACCTGGATAACGGCAAATGCCGCCACTGCGGCGGGCCCGTCGATGGTGTCTGGAGGTAGTTATTGGTCATTAACTGCAGTCATTCGTCATTGGTCATTGGTCATTAAAAAAACCCGGATGTCGAATTTCGCATCTCAGCTCAGCCATCCCGCCAATAGGAGAAATTTGATCAAGAGTGATGCCTTCGTAAAAAGTGCCCGAAGCGTCATGCCGGACCCCGGATCGAGTCCAGGGCAGGCTTTGATCCGGCATCCAGATGTGCTTGAAATCACTGGATTCCGGATCTCGCTCCGCTCGTCCGGAATGACGAATAGGGCTGAATTATGGCACCTTCGGTTTTATGGGCAGGTACGGTACCCTGCCTTACTTTTTTGATGAAGGTGCTCTTTCGCAGACCGCACATGCAATCATCTTCGACATAAGTTTCACGTTTGATCAAAATGTCCACCCCCGGCGGCAAGGGGGACTGACATTCCGGCATCTGGTATCGGGCCCCCAATGACCAATGACCGATGACCAATGACTGCAGTCAATGGCCGCTGACCCTCTTAAACCCCTCCTCATCCAAAATCTCCACCCCCTCCTCCTTGGCGTCGTCGAGTTTGCTTCCCGGGTTTTCCCCGGCCACCACATAGTCTGTCCGACTGCTGACCGAAGAAGTCGCCCGGCCGCCAAGCTTCTCCACAAGAGATTCGGCCTCGCTTCGGGTGTAATCCGACAGGCTGCCGGTAAACACGAAGGTCTTGCCGCTCAAGGGCTGCTCCTTCGGACCGGACGGCATTTTTTTCACCTCCACGCCGGCATTGGAGAGCCGGTCGAGGACCCGCTGGTTTTCCTCTTCCTGGAAAAATTGCACCACGCTGCGGGCGATCTCGGGTCCGATTTCTTCAATTTCCTCTAAAGCATCCTGTCCGGCGCTGCGCAGGTTTTCCAGGGTTTGGAACCGGGAGGCGACGATCTGCCCCACCCGCTGGCCCACGTGGCGGATGCCCAGGGCGTATATAAACCGGTCCAGGCGCGGTTTTCGGGTATCCTGGATCGCCTTGACCAGGTTGTCGGCGGACTTTTCGGCGAATCTTTCCAGGTCCATCAGGTCCTTTCTGGAAAGCCGGTACAGATCGGCCAAATCGTTTACCAGTTCCTTTTCCACCAAAGCCTCCACCGTCTTTTCCCCCAGGCCGTCGATGTCCATCGCCTCCCGGGAGCCGTAGTGAAGAATCCTTCCCACGAGCTGGGGCCGGCAGGAAAGCCCGGCGGGGCATAGGTGGTAGGCCCCCTCCCGGACGATCTCAGAACCGCATGCGGGGCATTTGGCCGGCATGGAAAACGGCTGTTTTCTTTGTTTGCCGGGTTCTTTGACCCGCTCCACGATCTCGGGAATCACGTCTCCGGCTCTGGCCACGCGAACCGTGTCGCCGGGCCGGACGTCTTTTCGCTTGACTTCGCCCTCGTTGTGGAGGCTTGCCCGGCTCACGGTCACGCCGCCCACCTCGACCGGATCGAGCAGTGCCACCGGCGTTAGTTTTCCGGTGCGGCCGACCTGGACGACGATGTCCTCCAACGTGGTGACTTCCTGTTTTGGCTCGAACTTCCAGGCCATCGCCCAGCGCGGGCTGCGATGGCGTGCGCCCAGGGTGTCTCGAAGCGAAAGGTCGTCTAATTTGATCACCAGCCCGTCGATTTCGTAGTCGAGATCGTCCCGCTGCTCCGAAAGCTTCCTGTGATAGTCCTGGATCGTTTCCAGGGAAGCGGCCTTTTTATTGGCCGGCGACGTTTTCAGCCCCCAGGAGGAAAACAGAGAAAGCCCTTTCCAGTGGGAGCTGACCGACATTCCCTCGATCTTCAGGATATCGTAGAAAAAAATCTCCAGAGGTCGGTCGGCCACGTGGGCGGGATCGAGCTGCCGCATGGTTCCGGCGGCGGCGTTTCTGGGGTTGGCAAACGGTTCTTGCCCCTTTTCGATCCGCTCTTTGTTCAGGCGCTGAAACCCCTTCTTGCTCATGAGCACTTCCCCGCGCACGGCAAGAAGCGATGGGATTTTTTCCTGTTTTTGCAGTTGAAGCGGCATGCTTCGAATGGTTCTCAGATTCCGGGAGACGTCTTCTCCCGTGGTTCCGTTTCCGCGCGTGGCACCGTATCGGAACCGGCCGTCTTCGTATACGATCTCCACGGACAGGCCGTCGAACTTGGGTTCCATGACATATTTGATTTTTCCCTTGTTGAGGGTCTTTTTAACGAACCGGTGGAAATCGGCCACCTCCTTTTCTTCCAGGGCCGCGTTCAAGCTGAGCATGGGCGCCGTGTGCTCCACCTTTTTGAGTTCGTCCACGGGCTCGGCGCCGACTCTCTGCGTCGGGGAATTTTCGGACTGCAGGTCGGGAAAGGCCTCCTCCAGCTCCTGGAGGCGGTGAAACAGCTTGTCGTAGAGGGCGTCGGAGATCTCGGGCTGGTTTTTCACATAATAGAGGTAGTCGTGGTATTCGATCCCCTCCCGCAGGGCCTCGACCTGCTCTTTCGCCTCTTTTTTGTCGAGCCTGTCGACGTCCTTGAAATCCGCTTTGGGGTTTTTCCTGAAATCCATGATTTGGGGTTCTCTTCTTGGAGTTCTATTGAGGTTTGTCGGTGTTATTTGAAAACGCATAGAGCATGGCGCATAGAGCATAGGGCATGGCGCATAGAGCATAGAGCATAGAGCATAGGGCATGGCGCATAGAGCAAAAAGAATCCGTTGAGTCTTTTTCTATCCCGGTTCGAAGTTTATCCCGCACTTGATGCGGGACTTCGCTTCCGTCTTCGCTCTTCGAGCTTCGCCGCTGACCGCGGCGTGATTCAAAATTCCAGATTCAAGATTCAAGATTCTCCG
>CAYPFH010000381.1:0-735 GCA_964409825.1 uncultured Desulfobacterales bacterium
CCTGGCCTCGGGATTTCTGGATCGCGTCTGTCACCTCTGACCTCCGACCTCTGACCTCCGACCTCCGACCTCTGACCTCTGACCTCTGACCTCTGACTTCTGACCTCCGACCTCCGACCTCTGACCTCCGACCTCCGACCTCCGACCGCTGACCTCCGACCTCTGACTTCTGACCTCGTGGTTGGCCGGCGGCAGCGGCGGAGTCGGGGTCGATTCGCTGAAATGGAATGATGACGATGATACATGAAGCGGTAAAAAAAATGCATGGCACTACGATTCTTGCAGTTCGCTGCAAAGACCGGCTGGCCGTAGGCGGAGACGGACAGGTGACCCTCGGCGATTCGGTGGTAAAGCATCAGGCGAAAAAGGTGCGAAAGATCTACAACGAGCGGATCTTGGTCGGTTTTGCCGGCGCCACGGCCGATGCCCTGAATCTCACCGAGCGGCTCGAAGCCAAGCTGGAGCGTTACAACGGCAACCTGACCCGAAGCGCCGTGGAGCTGGCCAGAGACTGGCGCACGGACAAGGTGCTTCGCCGGCTCGAAGCGCTCATGATCGCGGCCGACGACACCCGGATGTATCTCATTTCCGGAAACGGAGACGTGATCGAGCCTGACGAGGGGGTGATCGGGATCGGTTCCGGCGGCGTTGCCGCCCAGGCCGCGGCCCGGGCGCTTCGGGCCAACACCGACCTGGACGCGGAAAGCATCGTCGCCGAGGCGATGAAGATCGCCG
>CAYPFH010000381.1:745-3967 GCA_964409825.1 uncultured Desulfobacterales bacterium
CTGCATCTACACCAATGAGCAGGTGACGGTGGAGACGCTGTAGCGAGCCGTCAGCGCAAAGAAAAGCCAGATGTCAGAAAGGAAGGGCCAGAGGTCAGATGTCAGAGGTCAGATGTCAGAAAGACAAAAAGGCAGCAAACCGTCAGGGCCGACATCCGATATCTGATATCCGACATCCGGCTCTTCGCCGACATCCGACATCTGACTTCTGACATCTCGTAATTTCAAGCACCAAGTTCCAATGACCAAATGGTTCGACAGGTTCGACAAGCTCACTGCAGGCAGGCTCACCATCCTGAGCAACGTCGAAGGACAATATCCAAACTCCAAGCCCATTGTGAGGCTAAATGAGTGACTTAAAACCGTCTGAAATCGTCAAAGAGCTCGACAAATACATCATCGGCCAGCACCAGGCCAAGCGGTCTGTGGCAGTCGCCCTGAGAAACCGGTGGCGGCGGCGGCAGGTGGCCCCGGAGCTCAAGGATGAAATCGCACCGAAAAACATCATTCTCATCGGACCGACCGGTGTCGGAAAAACCGAGATCGCCCGGCGCCTGTCGATGCTTACCGATTCACCGTTCATGAAGGTGGAAGCGTCCAAGTTTACCGAGGTCGGGTATGTGGGGCGGGACGTGGAGTCGATGGTCCGGGACCTGGTGGAGCTGACCGTCAACAATCTGAAGGTGCGCGAACAGCAGGCCGTGTCTGAAAAGGCCCGCAAAGCGGCCGAAGAAAGGCTCCTGGACCTGCTGCTGCCCCGGTCGAATCCGCAGGGGCCCAGGTTCGAGGTTCAGGGGGCGGCGGCGGCCCCGGCAGAAGGCGGAGAGGAGGAGGCCCACACCCGCACCCGGGAGAAGCTGCGCGGCATGCTCCGGGCAGGAAGGCTCGACGATCGGTACGTGGATCTGGACGTGGCCGACCAGAGCAATCCGATGATGGATCTGTTCGCCAACGCGGGGATGGAAGACCTGGGCGTCAATTTTCGGGAGATGTTCAGCAGCCTCATGCCCAAAAACACGAAACGGCGAAAGCTCAAGGTGCCCGAGGCCATGAAGATCCTGACCCAGCAGGAGGCCCAGAACATGGTCGACATGGACCGGGTGGTGGGCCAGGCCATCGAAAAGGTCGAGCAGACCGGCATCATTTTCCTGGACGAAATCGACAAGATCGCGGGCAAGAACCAGGGACAGGGCCCGGACGTCTCCCGGGAAGGGGTGCAGCGGGACCTGCTTCCCATCGTCGAAGGAAGCACGGTCAACACGAAATACGGGCCGGTCAAGACCGACCACATCCTGTTCATGGCGTCCGGGGCGTTTCATGCCATCAAGCCCTCGGACCTGATTCCGGAGCTCCAGGGCCGGTTTCCGATCAGAGTGGAGTTGAGCTCCCTGGGTCGAGAGGAATTTGTCCGGATCCTGACCGAACCGAAAAACGCCCTGGTGCTTCAGTACACCGAGCTGCTCAAGACCGAAGGGGTTCAGGTGGTGTTCGACGCGGCGGCGGTGGACCGGATCGCCGAAATCTCCGAAGAAGTCAATGCGAAAACCGAAAACATCGGTGCAAGGCGGCTTCACACCCTGATGGAGCGCCTCCTGGAAGACGTGCTCTTCGATGCGCCGGACCTGACGGCGGCGGACCGTCGCATCGCCATCGACGCCGTCTACGTGGACGACAAGCTAAAAGACATCAAGGACGACGAGGATTTGAGCAGGTATATTTTGTAGGCGCTGCGCGCCGTTCCAGGTTCAAGGTTCCAGGTTCAAGGTTCAAAGTTAGCTGATGCAATGTGTTCCCGGAGAGAAATCCCAAGCACCAAGCACCAAATTCCAAACAAGCACCAAGCACCAAATCTCAATGACCAAACAAGGGCAAAAAAGATCTAAGGTTGTTTTGTTTGGAATTTGGAAATTGAGAGTTGGAATTTGTTTGGGATTTGGTGCTTGAGATTTGAACCTTGAACCTTGAACCTGGAACATTGAACCCAGTGCTAGTGGGAAATAATGATTAACGGAGCGCACAGGAACATTTGCCATGGACTCTAGTGTTGCCGACATTCTAATCGAGTCGCTGCCGTACATCCGAAAATTTGCCGGCATGACCATCGTCATCAAGTACGGCGGCCATGCCATGGTCGACGAGCAGCTCAAGGAAGACTTCGCCAGGGACGTGACCCTGCTCAAGTTTATCGGGCTCGATCCGGTGGTCGTCCACGGCGGCGGGCCCCAGATCAACCAGGTGCTCGACCGGATGGGAATCAGCCCCAAGTTCGTCCGGGGAATGCGGATGACCGACGAGCCCACCATGGATGTGGTGGAGATGGTACTTGGCGGAAAGGTGAACAAGGCCATCGTCGCCCAGATCAGCCGCCAGGGGGGGCGCGCCGTCGGCCTGAGCGGCAAGGACGGCGGACTCATCCAGGCCGAAAAGATGAAAATCATCCACCAGGAGGCGGCAGACAAGCCGCCGGAGATCATCGATCCGGGACTGGTGGGAGAGGTGACGAAAATCGATCCGCTTATCATCGACACGCTGACCAAACAGGGCTTCATTCCGATCATTGCCCCGGTGGGAAGCGGAGACGCCGGGGAAACCTTCAACCTCAACGCCGATCTGGTGGCGGCGCGGGTCGCCGTGGCCCTGTCGGCCGGACGCCTGATCTATCTTACCGACGTGGACGGCGTTCTTGATGCAGAAGGCCGGCTGATCTCCTCCATCGATGCGATAACCATCAAAAAGATGGTCGAAGAAAAGACGATTTCAGGCGGCATGATCCCGAAGATCGAATACGCCCTGGAAGCGATCCGGGGGGGTGTCGAGAAGGTGCCGATCGTCAACGGAAAGCGGCGCCACGCCATTTTGCTGGAGCTGTTCACCGACAGCGGCATAGGGACGGAAGTAACCGTGTAGGCGCCTTCGGCGCCGCTGGGAAGCCTGGCGCTGCGCGCCGCTGGGAAGCTGGAAGGCTGGCAGGCAAGAAAGCAAAAGCATAACGATCGAACCGCGAAGGCGCGAAGGGCGCGAAGGTTTTTTATTCGAATCGGGTCGCCGGATAAAGCCTCGGCTCACGATTCGAACAAAGATGCCGTGCCTGCGGCAGGCTTGGCCTGCGTACCCTAAAGTTGCCGAGGTAGACGTCTATGCCGACACTCCGATGAGCCCACCTACTGAAAGGCGAAACATTTGCGGGATCGTGAGCTGTTGGAGCCGTCCTTTGGCTCCGAC
>CAYPFH010000382.1:0-3963 GCA_964409825.1 uncultured Desulfobacterales bacterium
GGCCACGCTCCGTCGTGGCCGCCCGCGGTCGGACGCGACAGAGCAGGACGCGACAAAGCGCGTCCCTGCAATTGTCGATGCGACCGGCACCCCGTCAATGGTTCGTCCGCTGCTGGGACTTTGGCGGAGCCCTGACCGCCGGCCGGCGGCGGTGTACGCATGAAACTAATTCCAAAAATAGGCCCTGAAATTCCCTCGGGGAAGCCCGTCGTCCCGCGCCGAGCATCGCAGATCCGGTCGGATCGGGCCCTTCCGCTGTTTAATGATAACCACCTCCTGTCAAGAAACGGTCTCACAACTCATGACGAAAGCCTCTACCATCATCATCATCACCGGCCGGTCCGGATCCGGAAAAAGCACGGCCATGGCCGCGCTGGAAGATGCCGGGTTCTACTGCGTCGACAACATGCCGGTGATGCTGCTGCCGCAGTTCTTGGCGCTTTCGTTCAGCCGAGACGCCGCGGGCCTTTCGCTGGTCATGGACCTGCGCGAAAAAGGATTTTTATCGGCCTATCCGTCGGTGCTCGGCCGGCTGCAACAGGAAGGGTACCGCTTTGAAATCGTATTTCTGGAGGCCGATGAAGAAACCCTGCTTCGCCGTTACAGCCAGACGCGACGGCATCACCCGTTATCGGGTGAGGGGGGACTGGTAGAGGCGGTCCGGGCCGAGGCCGAGAGGCTCAAACCGCTCCGGAATGATGCGGACCGGGTGATCGACACCTCCAGGAGTTCGGTGCACGAGCTGCGGGCGATGATTCTGGAAATCGCTCGAACCTACGTCCCACCGGCACCGATGCGGATCAACATCATCTCCTTCGGCTTCAAATTCGGTCCGCCCCGGGAAGCCGACCTGGTCTTTGACGTTCGATTCCTGCCGAATCCACATTTTGACGAAACCCTCAGGCCCTTGAACGGAGAAGCCGGCAAAATCCGAGAATATGTCTTGAACCCTGAAAAATCGCGCTTATTTTTACAAAAATTATTTGCTTTGCTTGATTACTCGATTCCACTGTACAAGCAAGAAGGAAAAGCCTATCTGACCATCGCCGTCGGCTGCACGGGAGGAAGGCATCGCTCCGTTGCCGTTGCACGGGCGCTGTACGAGCATATTTCTCAGCCCGACCAACAGTCCGGTTTTCAGGTCGAAATCCATCACCGGGACATTTTCCAGGACTAAGCCTGGTGCGGCGAAAGGGGAGAAAAAGGACGCTATGCCATGATCGGTATCGTTATCGTGACACACAGCAATCTGGGAGAGGCCCTGATCGAAGCTTCTGAATTCATCCTCGGCAGCCGGCCCGAAGCCATTTGCGCGGTGTCCATCGACATCAGCGAAAGCGCAGATAAACTGAGAAAAAAAATCGCCGACGGCCTCAAGAAAGTGGACAGAAAACAGGGCGTCCTTCTTTTGACCGACATGTTCGGCGGCACCCCCTCGAACTTGAGCTACTCCTTTTTGGAAGAGGGGCGCATCGAGGTGCTGTCGGGCGTCAACCTGCCCATGGTGGTCAAGGCGGTGAACAGCCGGGAAAACATGGCACTGGCCGAAATGGCCACGGTGTTGGAAAGCTACGGCAAAAAGAGCATTTCTCTTGCCAGCGGTCTGCTCAAGGGAAACAAGCGCAAATGAATTTTTGTTTCAGCCCTACCGGCCTGAAACACCGCACTTTCACCTTAATAAGGATTTTAATCTGAATTTAATTTTCTGCGCGCTGCCCCGCAAATCGGGATTAGCGCTTCGCTACAACAAGCAGCGGGGAGAAAATTAAATTCAAAGGAGGCGGCATGAGCGTAAAGATCGGGATCAACGGTTTCGGCAGAATCGGACGTCTGGTGTTTCGCGCGGCTTTGAATCATCCCGATGTCGAAGTGGTTGCCATCAACGACCTGATGGATGCAGGCACCATGGCCCATCTGCTCAAGTACGATTCGGTCCACGGCACCCTGCCCCAGGAAATTGCGGCCGAGGAGGGCGCCGTCAGCGTCGACGGGAGGCGGATCCCCATTACATCGGTCAAGGATCCGGAGCAGATCGACTGGAAGTCGAAGCAAGCGGACATCGTCGCCGAATGCACCGGCCTTTTCCGGGACTCGGACAGCGCCGGCAAGCATCTTACGGCGGGCGCCCGGAAGGTGATCATCTCCGCCCCGGCCAAGGATCCGGATGTAACCCTCGTGATGGGCGTCAATGCCACCGCCTACGAGCCCCGGGAGCACCACATCATCTCCAACGCTTCGTGCACGACCAACTGTCTGGCCCCGGTGGCCAAGGTCCTGCTGGAAAATTTCGGCATCCGCGGCGGGCTGATGACCACGATCCATTCCTACACCGGAGACCAGCGCCTGCTCGATTTTCCCCACAAAGACCTCAGGCGGGCAAGGGCGGCGGCGCTTTCGATGATCCCCACCACCACCGGCGCAGCAAAGGCCGTGGCGCTGGTGCTTCCTGAACTGGAAGGAAAGCTCAACGGGCTTGCCATCCGGGTGCCGACGCCCAACGTTTCCATCGTCGACGTGGTGGTCACCGTCGAAAAAGAAGGCGTGACGGTGTCCGACGTCAACGAGGCGCTCAAATCGGCCGCCGAAGGCGAGCTTTCCGGCATCCTCGGCTACAGCGATCTGCCGCTGGTCAGCTCCGACTACAACGGCTCCACCCTGTCTTCCATCGTCGACGGACCGACCACCTACGTGGTGGGCAACATGGTCAAGGTCCTTTCCTGGTACGACAACGAAGCCGGTTACTCCAGCCGGATGGTGGACCTGGCGGCGTTTGTCGGAAGTCAACTGTAAATAAGCTGGGAGGCTGGGAAGCTTTGAATTTCAAAATGCTGGGTATTGGCATACAATTTCGAAGCGTGTGTTTCCCCCATGCGCTGTGCTCCATGCTCTATGCCCCATGCCCTATGCGCTATGCGGCGCTAAATTAGAGCCTCATCAAACCCAAAAGGAGGCACGCCGATGACCGACCGCACTCCCCTCATTGCCGGCAACTGGAAGATGAACAAGACCTGCGAAGAGGCCCAACAGGCGGCTGCCGCCCTCGTCGAACTCACCGCCGGGACATCGACGGTGGAGATCATGATCGCCCCGCCCTTTACCGCCCTGGTTCCGGTGGCCGACGCCCTCAAAGGCTCCCGGGTTTTGTTGGGCGGCCAGAATCTGTACTGGGAAAGTCAGGGCGCGTTTACCGGGGAGATTTCCGCCAAGATGCTGCTGTCGGCCGGCTGCACCCATGTGATCATCGGCCACTCCGAGCGCCGGCAGTTCTTCGGCGAAACCGACGAGACGGTGAACAAAAAGATCGGGGCCGCCGTCGAAGCGGGCCTCGTGCCGGTGATGTGCGTCGGAGAAACCGAGGCCGAACGGGAGGCGGGAAAGACCTTTTCGATACTTGACAAACAGATTCAAATGGGGTTAGAAGGATTTTCTTTTGAGAGCCTGGAGCAGATGGTGGTCGCCTACGAGCCGGTCTGGGCCATCGGCACCGGCAAGACCGCCACCAGCGATCAGGCTCAGGAGGCCCACCGCTACATCCGGGACCGGCTGGAAAAGAACTTCGGTTCGGCGCCGGCCGCTTCGGTCCGGATCCTATACGGCGGCAGTGTCAAGCCGGAGAACATCGCCGAGCTCATGGCCCGGCCGGATCTGGACGGCGCCCTGGTGGGCGGGGCCAGCCTCGATCCGGAAGTTTTTTCCCGGATCGTCCACTACCAGAAAGGATAGAGCACCGATCCATGTCGATCGTCTTGATTGCCATTCACGTTGTCGTTTGTTTCGCCCTGATCATGATCGTCCTGCTCCAGACGGGCAAGGGGGCGGACATGGGGGCGGCCTTCGGCGTCGGCTCGAGCCAGACCCTATTCGGCAGCACCGGCGCCGGCTCGTTTTTGGGAAAGCTGACCACGGTGGTGGCGGTGGTATTCATGCTCACCTCCCTTATCCTGGCCTATATGGCCGGCCACC
>CAYPFH010000383.1:0-3953 GCA_964409825.1 uncultured Desulfobacterales bacterium
CCGATGTCTCGTATGCCTTACCGCTGTTGGTCAGGCTCTTCCAGGTAATCGGCTTCAGGGTGTTTAGCAGGTCATTTTTCTTTCCCTTGCGGACCACGAAGAATTCTTCGGGCGATCCCATGTCCATGGTGTGGCCGGCCTCGAAAGGGTGGGTGAACACCAGCTTGACCTCGATGGTCTTGGCCCGCTGCAGCGCCGACTCCGGCGTGTAGATCATCTGGAAATGAGCGGCGGCGGGCATCGCCATGAGCAGCACCATCAACCCGGCCAGTGCGACAATCGACTTTTTCATTGAACAGCCTCCTTTTAAAATACGATTACACGTTGTGAGGTGAAACGTTTTGCACCTCTTTGCTGCATCTTGCCTGAAGCCTCGTCATTGCCTTCCGGCCCTGCGCGAAGCGCCACACGTTTGTCGAATCGCGGCAGCGGTTCGATAAACGTTATTCGAAGATGTCCTTTCCGTCGATTTCGACGGCATGCCCCTCACCGGCATCGAAGAGGACCTTATAGGCGCTGCCGGGCTTGTCGAAAGTAAACTCGCTGAACTCGTCCATCTTGCCCTTGATCAGGACCTTGTCGCCGGCTTCCACGCGTATCTGCACCCCGGAAGCCGAGGACCCGTCGGAAAACCCGCCCTCGCAGGTGATGGTCCCGTCTCCGTTGTCATAGCAGGAGCACAGCGGAGTGTGGGCCGCCGCCGTCCCGGCGAGCAGCAATCCCAAAACCAATACAGCCAGTACAAAGACCTCATTTTTGAGCATGACCTCCTTCTCCTTTCTGTCAGACGACGTTCGATTCGGTTTTGAAAAACCCCATAAACACGGTAAAGGCCAGGGCCAGGCCGTAGAAGGCCGCCATGGCCTGAAGGCCGGAAAGCCCAAGCGCGCTGCCCCCGGTAAAGACCAGGATCGCCACCGCCAGCCCCAGTGCCATTGGATAGACCATGGAAAAAAGCATCCACTTGACCGAGCCGGACTGGAGCTTGACCGCGATGGAGGTGGCCAGGCACGGCGGGTACAGCACCATGAACAGCATCAGCGCCAGGGCGTGAAGCGGCGTAAACCCCTCCTCTTCCCGGGCCATGCGCTGCTCCAGGGCCTCGCCTTCTTCTTCCTGCTCGTAGAGCGCCCCAAGGGTTGCCACGCTGCTTTCCTTGGCGGCAAAGGCGCTCAGCAGGGCCACGTTGACCCGCCAGTTGAATCCGGCCCACTGGGTGGCCGGCTCCATCCATTGGCCCAGACGGCCCAGGAAGCTGTTGTCGATCCGCTCTTTTCGCATGTCCTGAAGGATTCCCTTGCGGTCCCGGTCCAGGCCCTTGAAGGTGCGGTTGACCTGTTTGGCCGTTTGGTCCCGCCCCGGGTTGGCCACCTGGAAAAAGACCGGGTTCCGGGCCTTGAAATCCGCATTGATCGCAGCCATGTCCTCTTGGCTCTTTGCGGTCATCTTTTCGCCTTTATACGCATCCCAGAAGAGCACCATGGCCATCAGGTTGTCTCCTGCCAGTGCGTCGGCATATCCGGTGCCCTTGATTTTCCGGAAAAAGCTTGCGACCGCCTTTTCCTTCCGGGCCTGGTAGCCGGCCATCTGCTCCTCTGAAAGCCCCGGAAACTGGAGCAGCACGAACACCACCACGGCCACGGCCACGACGATGGTGGTGATCTTCCGAACAAACAGCCAGACGCGCTCAGCGGCCCGCCCCAGCACGCCGCGCAGCGTTGGCAGATGATAGGCGGGCATCTCCATGACGAAGGGGGCCGTCTCCTTGTCCTTCAACACGGTCATGGTCAGCAGTTTGGAGACGGGCAGCACCATCAGCAGGCTGATGGTGGAGATAAAAAACATGGCCGAGGCCTTGTGGGCGGAAAAGTAGATGTTGATCAGCAGCACATAGAGCGGCACCTTGGCCAGGCAGTTGAGCAGGGGGATGATCAAAATGGTGGCCAGGCGCGAGCGTTCGTCTGGGATGCCTTTGCAGGACATGACCCCCGGCACCGCACAGCCGCCCACGTAGATGCCGCCGAGCACCATCGGAAGGGTCGATTGGCCGTGGAGACCGAACCGGGAAAAAAGCCGGTCCATGATAAACGCCATGCGGGGCATGTAGCCGCTGTCTTCCAATATGGCGATCAGGCCGAAGAGGATGAAGAAAATCGGGATGTAGTTGAGCAGGGCGTTGACGCTGTCCACGATCCAGAGGGAAAAGGACCGGAGCAGGGGGATTTCGATGAAGCCGGGGGCCGGGGCGGCGGCTTCCACCAGGCTTCTGAGCTTGGCCAGCAGCGGCCAGGTGTAGTTGGTGATGTTGTACCCCTGGACGATGGAAAGGTAGTACAGCAGCCAGATCACCCCCACCAGGACGGCCGGGCCGAGCAGCCGGTGGCAGACCACGGCGTCGATTCGGTCCGAAATCGACCTTTTTTGACCGGGCGGGAGCTTCAAGCAGGAGCGGGCGATGTCGTCTGCGGCCCGGTACCGGCGGTCGGCGATGTGAATCTCGGCGGCCTCGTCGTAGCGGGCCTCGAATGCCTCGCGCCGGGCTTCGGCATATTCGAGCACCGCTGCGGCGTCCGGATGCGCTTCCCGGATCAGCCGCTTGATTTCGTCGTCTCCTTCCATGAGCTTGATGGCCGCCCAGCGAAGCGGAATGCCCGGCGGCAGGCAGTCGGCGGCGGAAATCCGGTCTTCGATCTCGCGGATCATCGGCTCCATTTCCCCGTAATCGATGTGGAGAAAGGGGGGGCGCTTGTCCGAAGTCGCCACCTCGTCGATGGCCTCGACCAGATCTTTTTTGGCCTCTTTTCCTTCGCCGCTTTTCATGGCGGTGGGCACCACCCGGATGCCGAGGCGCCGGGACAGCCTCCCTACGTCGATGTCGATGCCCCGCTTTCTGACCACGTCCATCATGTTCAGGTTCAGGATGATCGGGATTTCCATCTCCATGAGCTGGAAGGTCAGATAGAGGCACCGCTTCAGGTTGGAGGCGTCCATGATGTTGACCGCCACCGACGGCTTTTCGTGGAGGATGAAGTCCCGGGAGACCCGCTCTTCCGGTGAGTAGGAGGTGAGGCTGTAGGTGCCGGGCAGGTCGACCACCTCGACCTTGCGGCCGTCGCGTTTGTACCAGCCAACCATCTTGTCCACGGTGACCCCGGGGTAGTTGGCCACATGCTGGCTGGCCCCGGTCAGGGCGTTGAATACGGTCGATTTGCCGCAGTTGGGCTGCCCGGCCAGGGCCACGAGAATCCGATCGTCGTTCACGTTATTCGACCTCCACGAACCGGGCCTCTTCATGCCGCAGGCTGACGATGTAACCGTCGAGTTCCACCTCCATGGGGTCATCCAGGGGGGCGTTTCGGATCACCTTGAGCCGCAGCCCGGGGTATATCCCCATGTCCATCAGGCGCTGACCCAACTTGTCGCGCACCGACAACCGCTTGATGCGCCCCTCGCCGCCCGGCTTCAACTGGTCCAGTGTCATGGCGTTTTCCTTTCTTGCGGGTTGAAAAAACAAAAAGGCGCAACCGTGCGCGCCGGACGCGCCCGCGTTACGCCTTCACTTTCTCCGCGCCTTTAAAGGCCGAAGACCGTAAGGCACCCCTTAGTAAATTAGAGCTCTCTATCTTTAATCGAGGAGCTAAATCTCACAGGTCTGCGCCCCTGTCAAGGCTTTTTTGACGTTCTTCTCCTGCCGGCAGCTATCCAGGACCAGCCGCCATAGGCGGCGTTTGGCCCTGCCATCCGCGCAGCGAACCTCCGCCGCGCAGAGCTGCCCCCCGGCCAGCAGGCGGGAGATGGTGTCCTCGGTCATTTCAACACGCACATATCTATGATTGGCTGCTTCCATGGCTGATTTCTCCTTTTCTTTTGGGGCGTCGGCGTCCGCCGCTGTTACAGGTGCAGTCCTTGCAGTTGCCGTTGCAGCGGCACCGACCCTTCGGAGACGCCACGAT
>CAYPFH010000384.1:0-3947 GCA_964409825.1 uncultured Desulfobacterales bacterium
TACCGCAGGTGGCTCAACCTCGATCCTTACCCTGTCGAAACCAAGAAACCTTCCCGAAGCGGGCGGCAGCACAAGGTAGCAGACGATGACATCGACCTGAGTAAACCCGTTGAATTGGTCGCTCTAGCGGTCAAGGAGCGGGTCGCGCGGTGTCGTTTGCTGGGAAGCGACCGGATCATTACCCTGCGCGCAAGCCGTATCTGGGAGGTGGTGCCTGGCGCCATTGTCACGGTAATGCCCCAAAAAAAATGGCGTTACGGCGGCCATCCGTATCTTTCCGGCGATATTCAATCGACCCGGATCGACGTGAAGGCCCTCGATCTGGCACCTTTGGGGCTTACAGAGATGGGCATGTGGGACCCCAAGGAAGAGTATTGGGGAGAAGACGACGAACCCATCGAGGAATGGGCCAAGCCGATCATCGCCCGCGGCCCCCGCCCCATGTTCGAAATGGAGCAGGTGTTGCCCGGCGAGGACCCTGACGATCCTTTCAATGACCCCATCACCCGGTCCAATGATCTGAAAGATGCCGGCGAGCGGGCGGAGGCGGAAAAGATCTTGATGCAGCTGTGCCAGGCGGACCTGCGCTGCCTCGATGCCCATTCGCATCTGGGCAATTTCGTCTTTGACCACCATCCCAAGGATGCCATCCGGCATTACGAAGTCGGTTTGCGCATCGGCGAGCTGTCTTTGGGTGACGACTTTACCGGCGTGCTAGCGTGGGGCCTGATCGACAACCGTCCGTTTCTGCGCTGCATGCACGGCTATGGATTGTGTCTCTGGCGCCTCGGGCGCTTTGACGAGGCGGAGTACATCTTTCAACAGATGCGCTGGCTGAACCCGTCGGACAACCAGGGCGTGCGGTTTTTCATCGATGAGGTGAAGGGGAAAACCGCCTGGGAGAATCGAGAAGTCGAGTGACCATCAAAGGAGCACCATGAGCCCCGCGAAGCGAAAACAGATCGATCCGCTGGAAAAGGCCATCGAAGCGGCACTGTCTCCCGGCCATTTCATTTCCTATAATGCCGCCTGGTCGTTTGTGGAGGATGTGCAGGGTGTTGCCGATGACATCGGTAACATTATCCGGAAAGAACCCGAACGAGCGGCGCGTCTGTACGAGATATTCATCGCCGCGTGCCATGAAAAAGCCGATGAGATCGACGACTCGGGCGGTAACTTCGGCATGCTGGTTGAGGAACTGTTTCAAGGTTGGATCAAAGCACGTCAGAACGCAAATTTTGATCCGGACGAGACCGCGATGTCATTGATATCCTGGATGGAAGACGACCCCTACGGGTTTTGCCACGACCTCGACCGGGAGGTTGTGAAAGTGCTCGACAAGAACGGGTTGGCGGCATTCATTATGCAGATTCGCGCCAAGTTCGAATCTGCTCCGACCCGGGATGACGAGGAAAGGCGTTTTTCCGGCTACGAACGCCGACGGTGGGGCGGCGTACTGAAGACTTTGCTGGCAGCCCAGCGTAATGTTGACGCCTACATCGCGCTCTGCGATCAGACCGGGCTTGAAGCCAAGGACTGCATTGCCGTCGCGAAAATATACAAAAGCCGGAGACGTCCTGAAGATGCGCTTTCCTGGGTCGAAAGAGGCTTGAAGGTCGCGCGGGCGGACAGCCAAACATCATATGAAGAACACGAATTAGGTGAGCTAAAACGGGCGTTGCTGGCCAGGATCGGGCGGACGGAAGATGCCCTTCAATCCGCCTGGTCCGAGTTTGCGGCACACCCCTCCACGTTCGCATACAAGGAATTGATGCGCTATGTGCCGAACAAGGAAAAAACGAGTTGGCACCAAAAAGCCATGGCGGCATCGGAAAAAGGTGATTTGTCCTCTCTGATTGAACTATGGCTTGAGCATAAAGAATACGACCGTCTTGTATCGCGCCTGCTCCAGACTACGGATGATGAATTGGAAGATCTCAGCCACTACCGGACCGAGCCGCTGGCGCGCCAGCTGGAGCGCTCTCACCCTGATGTATCCGCCAGGGTTTACCGTGCGCTCTGCATGCGGATTGTCAATGCCGGCAAAAGCAAATATTACGATGCGGCGCTCGGCCATATTGAACGCGCTAAAAAATGCTATACCAAAGCAAATCTCGATACCGACTGGCAGGCGGTGGTTGCCGATGTACGCAAAAGACACTTTCGCAAGAAGGGATTTATGGCCGGATTCGAGGATATCGTCGCCGACGCACCCAAACAGGTTGAGCCGTCTTTTCTGGAACGTGCAAAGGCACGTTGGCCAAGAAAACCGAAGTGGAGCTGAATCGGGTTTTGAAGAGCAGGTTCAGGAACGAAATTCATCATGGGGTCAAGGTCAACAACTAAAATGGACAAAGTTGAATGGACGGGACGTATTACAGCCGTCCAGCCCCGTATTCGGCTGATGCGGTCTTTCGATGAAAGAAGCCACAGCTACCTGGGATATGTGCTTCGGGTTGAAGGGACAATCGGTGATGAATCCGGCGAATTCATAATCGCCATTGGAAAGGCCGCACAAGCGAAGCATCGTTTTCAGGCAGGTATGGAGGTAAGCGGCCAGGCGGTTCCCGTTCCCGATCCACGGCTTGAGACGTCCGGATTCTACAAGGCAAGCGGTTTGAAGATGGTGAAAGATGCTGAAGGTGATCCTCCGGCTGGTCCGCCGTTTCACGGAGTGCCGCCCGACCTGGAAACCTATCGCGGCCGTGGGCATCGGCGTGTCGACACCCGGACGTATGACGCCAAGTGCTCGACCTGTATCTGGGGCTGCCGGATGCCGGTAGAGATGATCATCGACCACTGGAATCCGTCAAAGAAACAGTATCGGTTTGAGACCTTCTGTTACGGCCCCAAAAGCTGTCCCTGTTATAGGCCCGGGTCAACTCGGAAAGTTCCGGGTCGAAAGGGCATGTCCTTCACTGAGGAGGACTGGGTCGATGAAGACGCCACCGCCCATCGGGGGCCGGATGACTGAGAGATTTAGAAAGTCGAACATGGCAAAAGAACCAGAAACAACTTCCAGTCAGGCCCTCAGGCTCTACCGTGATCTGGCGGACTGGTAGCCGCTGTTGACGCCAGTGGGCGATTACGCCGAGGAAGCCGCCTTCTACTACCGACGCTTGTTCGAGGCCCATTGTCAGCGGCCACCTCGGACACTGCTTGATCTTGGCAGCGGCGGTGGACACAATGCCTTCCATCTGAAGGCGGCGCTGGATTGTACGCTCGTCGACCTGGAACCCGCCATGCTCGCGTTGAGCCGCCGATTGAACCCGGAGTGCGAGCATATTCAGGGCGACATGCGCTCGGTTCGACTCGGGCGCGTTTTTGATTGTGTCCTCGTACACGACGCGGTCGGGTATATGACCTCGCGCACCGATCTTGTCAGCGCCATTGTCACGGCCTTCGCGCACACCGCCGCTGGTGGGGTGTCGCTGTTCCAGCCGGATTTCGTCTCGGAGACTTTCACGCCGGGCACCGAGACCGGCGGCAGCGATGGGAACGGCCGGGCTCTGCGCTACCTCGAATGGCGGTGGGTTCCCGAGTCAAAGACCGACACGTATGTGACCGATATGGCGTACCTCTTGAGGGACGTGAACGGAGTCGTCGAGGTCATCCACGACCGCCACTTGATGGGTCTGTTTCCGAAAACTGTATGGCTGGAACTGATCGCGGCCGCCGGTTTCGGGCCACTAGCGGTCCCCTTCGAGCACAGCTCTTACAGCGATACCGGACACGAGGTGTTCTTCGGGCTGCGGTCTGCCACCGACGGAGGGGCATGACATGGACAGACTCCCGCCGCGCTTCAAGCAGGTAGATGCTTTGGAATTAGCCACTAAGATTACAGGGATTGAACAGGAGTAACGCCCAAGATGGAAGAACTACAATTGTTAGTAGACCTCCACCGGCCTGCTACACGGCAAGGGCCCGGCGGGGAAGCTGAAACAAGA
>CAYPFH010000385.1:0-3939 GCA_964409825.1 uncultured Desulfobacterales bacterium
TGGCAGAGTTCCCAGAGTGTGCCGCCGGATCAGGATACCGACGGCGACGGCATGCCGGACAGCTACGAGGTGGACAACGGGCTGGATCCGCTGTCTGACGACAGCGCCGGGGACCTGGACGGCGACAACTTGAGCAATCTCGACGAGTACAACGAAGGAACGGATCCACAGAAATTCGATACCGACGACGACGGTCTTTCCGACGGCGAAGAAGTCAACACCTACGGCACCGATCCGCTCCTGGACGACAGCGACGGAGACACCCTTATCGACGGCGACGAAGTGACCGGGGCAAGCGGTTATTTCACCGATCCGCTGCTGGCCGACTCCGACGGCGACACGGTGGACGACAACATCGAAATCGATCTGGGCACCGATCCCACCGACGCCAACGACTTCCCGGTGACGCCGGGGAACTACTACGTGGACATCGACGACCCCAACGCGGCGGACGACAGCCAGCACGGCATGTCAGCAGGTGCGCCCTGGAAGACGCTTCACTTTGCCATCGACCGGATCAACTCGGGCGCGCCGGGCAGTTACACGCTCAATGTTGGTCTGGGTACTTACAGCACGGCCTATGGGGAAGCTGATGCCGAGATGCAGCTTACCCAGCCCAACGTTTCCATCATCGGCGAAATCGGCAGCATGCCGCTGCTGGACGGCACCGGCGCTGCCAATTGGAATTACGGCATCTGGAGCACGGCATCGTCGGTGATCATCGAGAACCTCGAGGTGGCCAATTTCCTCGACTACGGCGTCAAGGTGGAGTACGCCAGTTCCGGCCTCGTGCGCAACTGCGTGGTCCATGACCTGGTGGATATTTATTCTCACGGATTTGTATTCAACGAAGTGGGCAGCGGTGTAGTGGTCACGGGCAACAGGTCCTACAACCAGTACAGCGGTATCGAGGTGATCGACGGCAGCCCTGTCATTTCCAGAAACACCATCGTCGACAACGACTACGGCATCGTTGTCGCTTCCTATGGAGGGCCCGCCGCCTCCCCGACCATCAGAAACAACCTGATTGCAACAGCGAATTCTGATGCGACCGGCATATACATCCACGCAGACGACAGCAACGGGGCCGCTTCACCGCTGGTTTACCACAACACCATCCACACCAGCGCCGCCTCGACGTCTGCAGGGATCTATCTGGCGAATTCCGGAGAATCCGATGTTTCACCCATCATCAAGTTCAATGCCATCGACGGCTGGAACGTGGGCATCGACGGAGATTTCTACAATTCGGGAACGCCGGTGATCGATTACAACATCTATTTTAACAACCGGGACGACTACGGCTACATTTCGCCGGTCAACACGCCGGTCAAGGAACTCAACGGACAGGATCCGCGATATGTCGACCCGGCCGGCGGGAACTTCGATCTTGGCAGTGGATCTCCGGCTATCGACGCCATACCGGGCAGCCCGAGCCATCCGGTTTCCGATGACATCCTCGGCCGGTCAAGACCCATCAATGCCGGCTACGACATGGGTGCCTACGAATCGGAAGGGACGGCCAACAGCGCGCCGAAGACGCCGACGGTCAACACGCCGGTTCCCTTCGCCGTCGTCGCCGGCACGTCGGTGACGCTGATCGGCGAAGCCTACTACGACGCCGACGGCGACCCGTTGGAGGCCAGCCATTGGATGGTCCGCCGCGCGGACGGCATGTATCCGGCATCGGCGATCGTGGAAAACGGCATCACCCAGCACGAGGCCTCCGGCCTGGTCGACGGCCTCCGGTATGCCTGGAAAGTCCGCTATGAAGATAGGGCCGGCAAGGTGTCCGGCTGGTCGCCGGAATACTGCTTCACCGTGGGTGCGCCTGCAGACGATGCCGAAGTGCAAATCCCTGCCGGCACGACTGTTGAGGCTTTCAAGATGTTCTCCTTTCCCACCTGGGCCACGGCCGGAGCGGCCGAAGCGGCATTGGGCATCGTTTACGATCCCACCATGTACCGGATCGGCACCTATGACGCGCTTACCGGTACTTATCGCGAGATGGGTGAAGGACTGCTGCTCGAACCGGGACGTGCCTATTGGTTCCTGGCCAGAGATGGGCTGAGGCCGGTGGTCAACGGTGTTCCTGTGAGTCCTTACGAAAATGTGGAGGTAAAACTCGGCTATAATGAAGGAAGCGGAAACGGGTGGAACATGATCTCCGCCCCGAACTGGGCAAACTATTACTATGATGACCTGCAGGTCATCGTTTACAATCCAGACGGATCGGTTCAAGACGGTCCCTATGCAGTATCCTCGCTTCCCACGCAATACATCGATTCGCGCATCTGGCGCTGGGATAACGGCGCGTATACCTATGCCATGGCCGGTGAAATGCATAAACTCGAGCATCACAAGGGATACTGGGTCAAGGCCAAGCATCCCGGCGTCCACCTGATCTTCCCGCACAGCAGCCAGGTGGCCGGGCTGCCCTTGCAGGAGCGCCTGATCGCGGCAGGCCGGCAGCAGATCAGCCGATGGATGACGGACAGCATCTTTTCGCCGGCGTCGGCGATCGCGGATGCCGGAGACAGCCCGCCGTCACCCCTGCGTGCGTTTGGAGGCACCGGCTACGTGGAATCGACCAGCGACAGCGGGTGCTTTATCGCCACGGCGGCATTCGGCTCAAGATTTGAACCGCACGTCAAAATATTGAGAGATTTTCGCGACCAGGTGCTTTTGGTGAATCAAGTGGGGCGTGCTTTTGTGGACTTCTACTACCGTCATGCTCCACACCTGGCTGAAAAAATAAACGATTCAGAGTCGCTTCGATACCTGGTCCGAGGGATGCTTTTGCCCCTGGTCGGTGCGGGCTGGCTGTGCCTGAAAATAGGCCCTGCAGCGGCGTTCAGCCTTTGTCTGGTCGTTGCCGCCCTGATGTCGGCCGGCATCATGCGATGGTTTCGAAAACGCCGGGTATTATACCCATAACATATTACTTGAATCTTGCAGCATATAGGGGTTGATGCAGTCGTAAAAAGTCCGAACTTCCCCTCCCCTGGTGGGAGGGGAGTAAGGGGAGGGGGTATAAAAGGATGGAATCCTTGGCGATAGTGACTTTGTGCTGGAAACCCTCAAACAATCGGAGGAGTATCTCGAGCGAAAATACAGTGTGCGGTCGCAGGGATACGATCTTGAAAAAGTCGCAGACCGAGTTGCAGCGGTATGAAAGCAAGCAGGTTTTTTCCGCCGGCAAAAACCGCTTGACGGTGCGAGCCCGAAGCCTGCTCTGCTATTGGGCCGTTCGGGAATGCGGCATGTCCATGGCCTCTTTGGCCGGAAGGCTGGGAATCTCGATTACCGCGGTAAGTCAGTCCGTTGAAAGAGGAGAGAGAATCGCAAAAGAAAATGGGTTTGTGCTGTTTATCTATTCGAATGTTTAAATGTTGAGAACGTCCCCTTAAATTAAAAACATTCTCAGAAGTACACTGCTTTGCGGCTGGTGGAAAAATATGCTCGACAACCTGCTGGGGCTCAATTGCGGCGAGCTCGCGGGTTGCCACTAAATGGGAATGCACCCACTGTCACTTTTCCTGCACAGCCCTCAGGATATTGTCGAGATCAAATTCTCTCCAATGAGTGCCGTCAAATATGAAGCTTCCATTTTCGTTGGAATCAAAGAATAGGTCGTTGGTTGAGGGAAAGGCGCAGTGGAGCTGGATGAATTGGCGGGTCAGCAATTTCTGATTTCCGGCAACCTCTCCAGTAAATTTGCTGAGGCTCATGACAAGTTACTCCTTTGCGATAACCGTGGGAGAAGGCATTTTTTAAAAAAAGCCGGAGGTGAATGAATCGGTAAGGCCGATCACTACCTTCGGATAACCTGAAACCCGGCGTACCGTTATTTAAACCTTCATGAAGGCAAAGATGCACGAATACCCGAGTAGTTTGCGAAGCGGACTTTTGCGGATTAAGTAAGCAAGCTTTGTTAGA
>CAYPFH010000386.1:0-3907 GCA_964409825.1 uncultured Desulfobacterales bacterium
GGGACGCGCTCTGTCGCGTCCGACCGCGGGCGGCCACGACGGAGCGTGGCCCTCCTCCAGGACCCTAAGCGGCCACGACGGAGCGTGGCCCTCCAGGACCCTGAACCACTTCCGGCGATCTCTTGACAGTAGAAGGGAAAAGGGCTAATAACATCGCCTTTGCGATTTTATAAGGGGTCGATGGGCGAAACCACGGCGGAAACATGAAGCTGCTTAACTCCCGGCTCAGTCGGTGTGACGGATAACATTTTGTAGCTCCAGGAGAAAACGGAAACTCCTTGCATTGTGAACCACAGGAAGTTTAAAGTCAGGAAAGTTTATGATTTGAGCGGTTCATTAGCCAAGGCCCCCGGCAAAGCCGGAGGCCATGGTTTACGCTTCGGATGGAGAGGTGGCCGAGTGGCTGAAGGCCCTGCTCTCGAAAAGCAGTATCCTGGCTAAAACCGGGATCGTGGGTTCGAATCCCACCCTCTCCGCCACTTATGAACGAAGGCGAAGGCGCGGCTTTCGCCCCGAAGCTGGTACGGAAAATGGTTGTGCGGACAATCCCGGATGGTCCATGCGGCCTTGGGGTCGAATCGAATGTACGCGGAGAGATGACCGAGTTGGCCGAAGGTGCACGACTGGAAATCGTGTGTGCTGTTAACAGCGGCACCGAGGGTTCGAATCCCTCTCTCTCCGCCACTTCTTTCACCGTTTCCGCCGGCTGTCTCCTGCACCTTGAGCCAATCTCCCTCCTGCTCCGTCGATAAGAGGATTTTGCGGCATGTCCTATCTCGTGTTGGCGAGAAAATACCGTCCCCAATGCTTTGAAGAGGTCGTCAGCCAGGAGCACGTGACCCGGACCCTTTCCCATGCGATCACCGCAGACAGGGTCGCCCACGCGCTTTTATTTTCCGGCCCTCGGGGGACGGGGAAAACCACCGTGGCCCGCATCCTTGCCAAGGCCCTCAACTGCGAAAAAGGGCCGGCTCCGGCTCCCTGCAATGAATGCGCCTCGTGTGTCGGCATCACGGAGGGCCATGCGGTGGACGTTTTCGAAATCGACGGTGCTTCCAACAACGGCGTGGAACAGGTGCGGGAGCTTCGCGAAAACGTCAAGTACCTGCCTGCCCGGAGCCGGTTCAAGATCTACATCATCGATGAAGTCCATATGCTCAGCCTTCAGGCCTTCAACGCCCTGCTAAAGACCCTGGAAGAGCCGCCGCCCCACGTGATGTTCATGTTTGCCACCACAGAGCCCCACAAGATTCCGATCACGATCCTTTCCCGCTGCCAGCGCCACGATTTCAGGCGGATCGATGCCGAATCGATCACCGCACACCTGAAAACCATCTGCCGGCAGGAGGCCATGGATCCGAGCCAGGAGTCGCTCTGGCTCATTGCGCGTGAAGCGGCCGGAAGCATGCGCGATGCGCTGAGCCTCCTGGACCAGGTGATGACCTGCAGCGAAGGCGTTCCGGAGCCTGCCCAGATCTCGGACATTCTCGGCGTCATCGACCGAAAGTCGATTTTCGACCTGTCTTCGGCCGTGCTGGAAAAGGATGCGGCTGCTGTTCTGCGCATTATCGACGATGTTTACAGCCGGGGGTTGAACCTGAAAAAGCTTTACGGAGATCTGCTGACCCACTTTAGAAACCTGCTGGTGGCAAAGCTCGGGCGGGATGTAAAAAAGCTGGTCGACCTGCCCGGACAGGAACTGACCGCCCTCCAGCAGCAGGCCGAAAAGCATCTCCCGATGTTTCTCAACCAGGTGTTCGACATGCTCTACCGGGAAGAGGGCAGCATCCGGTACACGGCCCAGCCCCGCCTGGTATTGGAGATGATGTTCCTGCGTCTGGTCCAGCTTCAGCCGGCGCTGTCCATCGATGAGCTGATCGACAAGCTCGACCGGCTGCGCCGGCAGATGGCGGACGGGGCGCAGAACGTTTGCGGGCCGTCAGGGTCCGGGGGCCCTCCCCCTCCTGAATCCGATCCGCCTTCCGGCCAAAGCCGACCGCAGGAAACAGAATCCCGTTCCCGCGAAGGGATCGACAGCTCAGCCGATCTTCATCAGTTCTGGGAAGCTCTTCTGGAGCGGATTGCGGCCGATCATCCGGCTCTCGGGGCGAGTCTGAAACAGGCGGCGCGCCTGCTTCGTCTTGGAGAAAAGCGGGTCGAAATCGAAATCCAGGGCAATGGCTTCAGCTGCACGCAGGTTCAGCGCCGCAAAAATCGGGGGATTCTCCGGGACGTCTTGCAGGAGGCTTTAGGCAGACCGGTGGAGGTGAGGATCCGGGCCGCCGAAGGCGAGCAAACCGCCAAGGTCGAAAAGAAGAACGAAATTGAAAACCGGAAAAGGGAGGCACTCAATCACCCGTTGGTGGCAGACGCCGTTGAGATTTTCGATGGGAAGATCGTCGATGTGAAGCTGCTGCAGGAGGTAGATAAATGAAAGGAATGGGCAATCTGATGAAGCAGGCCCAGAAACTTCAGGGCCAAATGCTCAAACTTCAGGAAGAACTGGCCGGCCGCACAGTGGAAAGCACAGCGGGCGGCGGAATGGTCAGGGTCGTCGCAAACGGCCGACAGCAGATCGAATCGATCCAGGTCGAAAAAGAGGTCGTAGATCCGGAAGACGTCGAAATGCTGCAGGATTTGATCCTGGCCGCGGTCAACGACGCCCTGACCAAGGCCCAGGAGATGGTCTCCGAAGAGATGGGCAAGGTCACAGGAGGGGTGAACATCCCCGGATTGATGTGAAAGCGCGCCTCACAGCGGCATGCGGCGTTGCAGGCCTCCTCGAAATGCTCACATACTCCCGTGTATGCTCCGCTTTCTCGTCGGCCCGCGCCTTGCCTGCCGCTGCGATCCACGCTTTCACGGCGCCCGGTAAGCTCCGCTGGTACAGGAACCGCTGAACCGCTGAACCTTGAACCCAGAACCCGGAACCCCTGAACCCCGAACCCGGAACCCCTGAACCCAGAACCCGGAACCCCTGAACCCAGAACGCAGAACCCAGAACGCAGAACGCAGAACGCAGAACCCAGAACCCAGAACCCAGAACCCCGAACCCGGAACCCCGAACCCAGAACCCCGAACCCCGAACCCCGAACGGAATCATGGAACACTACCCTCAATCGATCCGGAATCTGATCCGTCATCTGGCCAGGCTGCCGGGGATCGGCGAAAAGACGGCCGAGCGGCTGGCCATGCACATCTTAAAGACATCCCGCCGGGAAGCCGATGAACTGGCCGCAAGCATCACGGTCGTGAAGGAAAAGGTGCGCCTCTGCTCCCGGTGTTTTTCCCTGAGCGACGGCGAACTGTGCCGTATCTGCAGCGACCCCGGCAGGGACCCGACGCTGCTGTGCGTGGTCGAGCAGCCGGCCGATATGATCAGCATCGAAAAATCAGGTGCATACAACGGGTTGTATCATGTGTTGTCAGGGGTGCTGTCTCCGATGGAGGGGGTCGGTCCCGAAGACATCCGCATCGGTGAGTTGATGCGGCGGGTCCGGCAGGGGACGGTCAAGGAGTTGATTCTGGCCACCGGAACCAGTGTAGAGGGAGAGGCGACCGCTTCTTTTATCAAGGAGAAAAACGCCGGCCTCGATCTGCGGGTCAGCCGCATCGCATCGGGCGTTCCCATCGGGGGGGACCTGAAATATGTCGACCAGATGACGCTGAAGAGGGCGCTGGACTTCCGGCACCTGTTTTAGCGGCAAAAGGGGATTCGGGTGAGTCGAGAAGTTTCTGAAAAATTACTGGATTTCCCCGGACCCGATCCGGGGCCCGGAATGACGAACCTGATATGTCGAAGTTTCACATAAGCCCTGCCGTTGATCTCGGAGCGATCAGTTTGATCAATACTGAAACTTTTGTCGAAGCCTCTGCCGGTGGAGGGACGCGCTCTGTCGCGTCCGTG
>CAYPFH010000387.1:0-3858 GCA_964409825.1 uncultured Desulfobacterales bacterium
CCTCTGGGGAAGCCCATTGTCCTGCGCCGAGCCCGCCGGAGGCGATCAGGGGTGAGGGTGAATGGAAGCGGCAAATCAACATCTTCATCCTGCAATAAATCGCGTACGCGATTTTATTGCAGGATGTCAAAGGCGATCACCGAGCATTTCGCATCCATTCCGATCACCCTGCCTTCCTTTTCGATCAGAACGGCCACCAGTTCGTCTGTACCGTCGCCGTCGAAATCGCCGACGGCCAGATCGCGGATGTGCCCGGAAAGGGTCCGGGTTTTCCAGACGGCACCAAGCCCGAGCCCGTCCCAGGAAAGCACGGTGAGCTGAGTCTTGTTGAAATTCCGCCGCTGCTGAAGCCGGCGATTGGCCATATCCTGGTTCTGGGCCGCGATGACCTCTTCGGTGCCGCTGCCGTTTAGATCCCGAACCCGGATCCGCATGGGAAAAAAACTTTTGTTTTCCATCATACCGGGGTCGTCCACCGGCAGATGAAGATAAAGAGAGGAGCCGCCGAAGGGATCCGAACCGGACCAGATCTCCCGGCCGGTCGTCTCGAGGATCTGCAGCCGGTCGCTTGGAGAGTATACCAGAACCAGATCGTCTTTGTCATCGGTTAGGCGGCCCATGGAAAAGCCCAGCACGCTGGCCTTGCCCGCCGGCAGCACCCGGTTTTCGGAGACATAGCCGCCCCCTTCCCAGGCCATCCGGTAGATGGGCGAATCGAACTGGGTTTTCCCCAATTCCTGGCGCTGACCGTAAAGCTGCTTTCCGAAATCCTTCCGGCGGACCACCCGAAAATACCATGAGGTGCTTTCGACGATCGGGACATAAGCGCCGTTTGCATATTCGTAGACCATGGACTGCACCCCGTTTCTCTGGCGGTTGAGGGCGGAAACGAAGATCTCTTCGACGCCGTTTCCGTTGATGTCGCCCACATCGACGCCGACCGCGGTTCGAAAGCCCGGGATCTCGATCCGGGCCGCCTCGGAAAAGCGCTGATTTTCGAACCGGTAGATCAGGATCTTATCCGGGGTGGCCAGGACGGTTTCGATCCTACCGTCTTCATCCACGTCTCCTAAGTCCATGGCAACGATCTGTTCGCTGAAGCTTCTGCTCTTCCAGGCGCGGCCCATGTCAAAGCCCGCCTCGGCGGCGGCCTCCCGCTCACCGGCCTCTTTAAATCCACCCTGGATAAGCGTTTCCGGATGGGCATACACGTCCGGTCTTTCTTCGGCCGGTCCGGCCTGGGGGGCCGGCGTCTCCGATCCAGGAGGCGGCGCCGCTGGGGCAGGCGAGGTTGCTTTCCGGCCGAAGGCCTTTTCGTTGATCTGAGCGGCGAACCGGTCGACCGCCGGAACCACCTCGCCAAAGGAGCTGCTCTGGGTAAAAAAGGAAAGGGGCTCTCTCTCCCCGGAAACATCGATCATCTTGGCATCTACGCTAACGCTTTCGCCGAACACCGTCAGGCTGCCGTACAGGACATAGTCTGCATTAAGTTCCCGGCCGATGCCGGCCGCCGTTTCCGGATTCAGGGGACCTTGAACGTCCTGAAGGGCCGCTTCGGTCACCTCGCGGCCGAGAACCGCCACCTCCCCTGTCTGGGAAAGCCGGGAAGTGAGCATGTCCACGATGCCCTTTTGCAGAAAAGTCAAATCTTTTTCCGCATAGACCGTAAAGGGAATCACCGCCACCTTCTGAACCTGCGCGGCGACCGGCACGGCCGCGCAGATTCCAGCAGCCAGCATGATGCAGATGAAACGAATTATACAAATATGCAGCGTCGATTTTTTCAATGGAGCCTCCATAAATCCGCTCCGCGTATTTATTAGATGCGGCTTCGCCGCATGGTTCTATAAAAAGTACTTCTGTGAAACTTCGACCAAGGCCGGCGGCAAGAACCGACCTGCCCCCTCCTTGGCTTTTGGCGCTTGGAGGGCCACGCGCAGTCTAAGCCGGCTTTTGTTCATTACCGGCGTACCGGACGCGACAGAGCGCGTCCCTCCACCGGCAGAGGCTTCGACGGAAGTTTCATAACATAAGTCCTAAAAGGTTACCGATGCTTGTCTCGATTTGAAAGGTTTTTCACTAATTTTAAAATTGAAGTTGAAATGCCCTCATTTCAACTTCGATTTTAAAATTTCGTTGACCACTTGCGGGTTGGCCTTTCCCCTGGTTTCCTTCATCACCTGGCCGACGAAAAAGCCCAGCAGCTTGGTCTTACCGCCCTTGTAGGCTTCGACTTCGTCCGGGCACCGGGCCAAAACGGCATCCACCGCCGATTCGATGGCGCCGGTGTCGGTCACTTGAATGAGGCCCTTTTCTTCGACGATTTCAGCCGGCGCTTTGCCGCTCGCGGCCATTTCATCGAACACCGTCTTGGCGATCTTGCCGCTGATGGTGTCGTTTTCGATCAGCCCGATCAATTCGGCCAAATGGTCGGCCGATACCGGGGATTCTTCGATGGGGGTTGCCTCCGCATGGAGAAGGCCCAGAAGCGGACCCATGATCCAGTTGCTGGCAACCTTGGGGCCGGCGCCGGCGCTCACGCACGCCTCGAAAAAATCGGCCAGCTCTCTGCCTGCCGTCAGCACCCCGGCGTCGTATGCCGGCAGGCCGTATACGGTTTCAAATCGCGTCTTTTTCTCGTCGGGAAGCTCCGGCAGGCTTTTTTGCACCGATTCGACCCATTTATCTTCGATCACCAGGGGCAGCAGATCCGGATCCGGGAAATACCGGTAGTCGTGGGCCTCTTCTTTTCCCCGCATGGAAACAGTCCGGCTTCGCTCCGGGTCCCAGAGACGGGTTTCCTGGACCACCTTCCCGCCCTCTGCCGCCACCGCCTGCTGGCGGCGGATCTCGTAGGCCAGCGCGTTTTCCACGTGCTTAAAGGAGTTGAGGTTCTTGAGCTCGGTCCGGGTGCCGAGCGGCTCGGTTCCTTTTGGGCGGATCGACACGTTGGCATCGCACCGGAAGCTGCCTTCTTCCATGTTGCCGTCGCTGATGCCAAGATACCGCAAAATAGCGCGAAGCTTTCGCAGGTAGGCGCCGGCCTCCTGCGGCGAGCGGATATCCGGCTCGCTGACGATTTCGATCAAGGGGACGCCGGTACGGTTGAAATCGACGAAGCTCACCGGCCGGTTCGGATCGTGGATCAGCTTGCCGGCGTCTTCTTCCATGTGAATCCGGGTCAGCCCGATCCGTTTTCGGCTTTTCTCCAGATCGATTCCCACGGCGCCGTGTTCGGCAATGGGCAGCTCGTACTGGGAGATCTGGTATCCCTTGGGCAGATCCGGGTAAAAATAGTTTTTTCGGGCAAAACGGCTCCTTTTGCCGACGAGGCATCCCGTGGCAAGGGCCATCTTCAAGGCGTACTCCACCACCGTCCGGTTGAGCACCGGCAGCATACCGGGCATCCCCAGGCAGACCGGGCACACATGGGTGTTGGGCGGCGCACCGAATGCAGTGGAACAGCCGCAGAAAATCTTGGTGCTGCTCTTGAGCTGGGCGTGAACCTCCAGCCCGATGACAGGTTCGAATTCCATGTCGCGTGTTTTTACACGAACGGCTCTATGTCGTCAAACCCTCCTTACAGCCCCGCAAAAAACCGCGGGCTGTAAGGAGGGTAAAAAATGCGGAATCCGGTTATCTATGAAGCTCAAGGCGGCTCGATGCGGAGGTCCCGCTTATGTGAAACTTCGTTATTGCCGGTCCGTCATGCCGGACTTGATCCGGCATCCAGTTCTCCCCTGGATCCCGGCTCTCCGCTCCGCTGCGGCCGGGATGACGGGTTGGGAAGTTTCCCCCTTGATCAAACTGAGCGCCTCGTGGTCAGCGGCCCCGCTTATGTGAAACTTCGGCCGAGGC
>CAYPFH010000388.1:0-3858 GCA_964409825.1 uncultured Desulfobacterales bacterium
AGCCAATTGCCTCTGACCTGGTCCTGAGGACCAGGATTGTGAGACTGCATTCAACTCTCTGAGACCCTGTCAAGATGCAGCATGGTCGCCCCCACCGGTGCAAAAGATAAAAACAATATATTCAGAAACGGTACCAGAAACCAGAGGCCGAACCCCAGGTGCAGCGGCAGTGTCCGCAATAAAAACCGGAACCGCCCTGAAAATGCTTCCATACGACGGGCAGGCAGCAGGTCGGTATTGTCCCATGCCAGAAACACGACGGCAAGCAGGGGGGAGATCACCGAGGTCACTAAAGAAAACGGCGTCATCCATCCCAGCCCCATCAGCACCAATGCAAGCACCAGCGGCAGCACCGCCCGGGGAATTTCCTGCCGGAGGAGGAAGAAAAAATACGATATGGCAGGCATCGAGGGGGGGCTCAGCTCGGCTCCGCCGATCAGCCGTTCGGTCTTTCTGGACATCAGGTCCATGATGACCACGGCAAAAAGAATCTGGGAGAGCAAAAAACCCGCCAGGGCAGACCCCCCGAGCAGCATGAGCGCAACAATCCATGAAAAAAGATGCCACAGCCATCGCAGCCATGCGACTTCCGGCTGGGACCAGATCGCTCCGGCGATTTCCCGGTAATAGACCACCACCAGGATGGCGCAGACGGCGGTCACCGCAAGGATGACGGCAAATCGGATCAATCCCAGCAGCATTAGACCCGGATGCTTCAATCCGAAACGAAGGCCCTTGAGGTTGTAAGAAAGTCCCTTGAAAAATCCCATGACCCTACTGTTCGTCGATTCGAGGGCGTGCACTTTGGCAACGCCGGCGGACATGAATTTTCAATCGTAATAAAATTTCTGCATCGATTTGATCAAGTATTTTCCAGCAAAGAGGCAGATATGCAAAATGCTTTATTCGTTTGTTTTTCCTCTGCGTCTTTGCGCCTCTGCGCGAGATATCTTTTTGTATTATAGGCGCCGAATCCTGCCCTCGTCAAACTCCTCTATCCAACCCAGGAAGTCGGGAGACGGTCCTGCCAATCGAATCGTCGAATCAGCCGGCAAAAACGCGGTCCCAAAGGGGCTGTGATCGAGACCGGTTGACCGGTGACCGGATGAGTGAACTCGAGCCGGACGGAAGCCAGCAAAAGACGCCTGCAGCCCAGGGTTTCACGAACAAAACGGTTGTGATGGCTGTCGCCGTGCCGCGTGTCGCCGATCACCGGATGGGCGATATCCCGCAGATGGCGCCGGATTTGATGCATGCGACCGGTCAGGGGGCGAACTTCCAGCAGAGAGTACCTGGCGGTCGAATATTTGCCGACAGGATAAGGAACTTCGACCTGGGCCAGTCTGCGAAACAGGGTCTGGGCCGGTTTGATGACGGCCTTGTTCGGACCCCCATAGACATCTGCCCGCAGAGGAACCTCGATTCGGCCCTCTTCCTCGACCAACCCACGAACCACGGCCGCGTATGTCTTTTGGACCTCCTTTCGCGCAAAGCGGCCGGTCATTTCGCCGGCCGAGGTCCGGTCAAGAGCAAAAAGGAGCGCTCCGGAAGTCGGTCTGTCGAGGCGGTGTACCGGATAGACCCGCTGTCCGACCTGCGCACGAAGCATCTGAAGAACGAACCGCTCCCCGGGAGCGGCGATCCGGCTCCGATGCACCATGACCCCGGCAGGCTTGTTCACCGCCGCAAGATGGTCGTCGCGGTATAAAATTTCGAGTTGTTTTGGATCTTTCATGTTGGATGCCGGTTTCTTATGAAACTTCAGGTTCCCGGTCCGTCATTCCGGGCTTGACGATGGATTTTCGGCCACGACCAAGCGTGGCCCTCCAAAATAAAGCCTTCCGGTCTCCGGTGGAGGAACGCGCTTTGTCGCGTCCGGGTTTCGGCTGGGGATTTTTTTATTCAATCACCGTCAGCGGATGTATTAGGTCGAATCTCCGGCGCTTGTCAAACTCACGGCTTTCGGCTATGGGAAGATCTTTGTTCCCTGCCCAGGCCGCTGATCGGGTCATCGGCCTGGAAAACGCCGAGATGCTGCTCGGATTTATCCCCCTTCGTGTTCCGATGAACGCGAAAATTCTTTCGAATCGCGGCAGCGATTTTATCGGGAAGCAGTCATGATCACTTTGCTCGACTACGGCGCAGGAAATGTCCGCAGCGTCGTCAACGCCATCGAAAGCCTGGGGCAAACCGTTCGGCCGGTGTCGCGCCCCGAGGATATCGTTTCCGCCGAAAAGCTCGTTTTCCCGGGGGTCGGCGCCTTCGGAAGCATGATGGAAATCCTGGCCGCGAAAGCTTACGTGGAGCCGCTAAAGGCATATATCCGTTCCGGCCGGCCTTTTTTCGGCATCTGCCTGGGGCTCCAGGCCCTGTTCGAAGAAAGCGAAGAAGCACCCGGAGTCCGGGGACTGTGCATCTTCTCCGGCAAGGTGCGCCGCTTCGATATCGCTCTTTCCGTTCCCCACATCGGCTGGAACGGCCTTCGCTTTCACAAGCCCGCAGAGGTGTTCGACGGCCTTTCCGGCAGGGAAAAATTCTATTTCGTACACTCCTATTTCGTGGCTCCGGAAGATCCTTCCGTGGTGCTCACCACCACCGACTACGGGACCGAATTCGTCAGCGCCGTGCAGGCCGGCAGTCTGGTGGCCACCCAGTTTCACCCGGAAAAAAGCGGCGAACCCGGCATTTCCCTGCTGAGAAACTTTATCGAGGGAGGACATCCGGCCGTAATTCCCGCTTCCGGACCGCGAAACACAAAGCTGGCCAAACGGATCGTCGCCTGCCTGGACGTCCGCGCCACAGACGATGGAGATCTGGTGGTCACCAAAGGCGACCGCTACGATGTTCGGGAAAAGGGCGCCGTCAGAAACCTCGGAAACCCGGTGGAACTGGCCGGCCGCTACTACCGGGAGGGGGCTGACGAGATCACTTTTTTGAACATCACCGGCTTTAGGGACTTTCCCCTGGAAGATATGCCGATGCTCGAAGTGCTGCAGGAGACATCGAAAACCGCATTCGTTCCCCTGACCATCGGCGGCGGCATCCGAAACTACACCGATAAAAACGGGCGCCGATATTCGGCCCTGGAGGTGGCCGCCGAATACTTCCGCTCCGGAGCGGACAAGGTCTCCATCGGCAGCGAAGCCGTGGGCATCGCTCAGTCGGTTCTGGAAACCGGCTCTTCAGGAGGCGGCAGCGCCGTCGAGGAAATCTCCCGGGTTTACGGAAATCAGGCGGTGGTGATCTCCATCGACCCTATGAGGGTCTATGTTTCCGGGCCGGGCGCGGCCCCCCACCATGTCATCGAAACCCGGATTCCCGGGCCTTCCGGAGAGCGCTTCTGCTGGTACCAGTGCACGGTCAAAGGAGGCCGGGAAGGAAGCCGGATCGATGCGGTGACCCTGGCCCGCATCTGCGAAGGTCTCGGTGCAGGAGAGATCCTGCTCAACTGCATCGACCGAGACGGCGCCAACACGGGCTTTGACATCGAGCTGATCAACGCCGTTGCCTCGGCCGTTTCCATCCCGGTGATCGCCTCCAGCGGTGCCGGATGCGAAGACCATTTCCTGGAGGTTTTCACCCGTACCGACGCCGAGGCGGCATTGGCTGCCGGCATCTTTCACCGCAAAGAAGTCCCCATCGGGGCGGTGAAGCGCTTTCTGGACGGCAAGGTTGAAATCCGACGTTAAATGCATAGCGCATAGGACAGGGGAGCATGGGGCATAGAAAAAAAGCCCAAAAAAGGTAGTAAATATCCGGGCCCGGAGGACCCGGCTTTGCGTTAAGCCCGGGGGGCATGAAGAACTGTGGTTGTCTTAAATCCGAAATTCGAATATTTCGTGCTTCGAATTTTTTCGC
>CAYPFH010000389.1:0-3858 GCA_964409825.1 uncultured Desulfobacterales bacterium
GGAATCCAGGAAATTCAAAAAACAACTGGATTCCGGGTCAAGCCCGGAATGACGGGCGGGTAAGTTTCTTATTCGATCAAACTAATCGCCTTACGGTCAGCAGTCAGGCTGGCATAAGGCCGACCAAAGAAAATTTCGCCTTGACATGCATAACGCAGTGTGTCATTTTAAAACCATGACACACTGCGTTATTTTTCGAACCGATCTCGCCGTTGGCGCCCCTTGAATGGGCCGCCGAAGCGGTGCGGATCACAATCCGGGAGCGTGTGATGCGAAAAATCAAAAAATACGCCAATCGAAAGCTATACGACACCATAGACAAGCACTATATCTCCCTTGACCGGCTTTCGGAGCTGATCAAGGAAGGAGAGGCGGTGCAGATCATCGACAACACCACCGGGGAGGATATCACCTCCTCGGTGGTCTCCCAACTCCTTGCCCGGGAGCAAAAGGACAAGGATGAAGTCCCCTCCAGCATCCTGATCAATCTTCTGCGAAGGGGGGGCGATACGGTGACCGACTACGCCAGAAGATTTCCTTCCCTGTGGAAGACGGTATTGAATACGGCCGAAGAAGAGATCGACAAAGCCGTCAAAATCCTGGCCAGGGACAAAAACTTGTCTTCTGCCGAGGCAAGCCGCCTGCGAAAGGAGATCGCAGGCTACGTCGACAACAGCCGCAAATGGGTCTCGCACCAGGTCGATCAGCGGGTAAAAGACGTGCTCAACGCCATGAATCTCGCCTCCAAGGAGCAGGTGGCCGAGCTGTCCCGCAAGATCGACGCCCTTACCGAACAGATCGACCGGATCGAAAAGGGCGGTGCTTCCGGCGCCGAAAAAAATACGGAGGTGCCGAAGGTGGTTCCCCGGCCCCCGGTGGAAACCGAAGCCGGAGAATGACGCCAAAATTCCTGCTGGTATCGATGCTGGATCGCGCCGTCAAGCCGGTGCTGATCATCGCCCTCTGCGTTGCGGGGCTGATCTTTGAATTTCTCGTCGAACTGCCCTTTATTTTCATTATCGGGTTTCACCGGATGTTCGGCCGGCGCCGCTGACGGTTTTCAATGCCTTTTCCAGGGCACTGCCGGAGTGCGCCGGCCCTTTCCGGCCATTTCGGTGTGAATCGTTGACACCTCCCCCCGGCCGACTCTATGGTAGACACCCGATGGCATATTTTCGGTGCCGTATCTCCGATCAATGGACGCTCACCGCCGAGACACAGAGGGCGCAGAGAAATCCTCATATATCTTCGTCTGACCATCTTCTTCGCATCCTCTGCAGCCTCGGCGCCTTGGCGGTGAAACCATCGTCATCATGCCCACATGTCCTAAGTAAAGCCGACGGCCCGATTCGATGATTTTTTCGCGTACCGCACTGCCGGAGCCGCCATGAGCCGCCCTGAAAACGGCTGGAGGAAAAATACCGTCCCGGCTGATCAAGCGCTGGATCGGCTCGATCCGGGGATGAGCATCTTCATCGGCACCGGCGTGAGCGAGCCGCGAACCCTGGTGCGGCGGCTGATGCAGTCCGACGCCGCCAATCTGCAGGACCTTGAACTGATTCAGCTCGTCAGCTTTGCAGATGCGATCTCACCGGACACGATCCGCTCCCATAAATACCGCCTCAAGACCTTTTTTTCCGGTTGGGTGGCCAGCGATGCCATCGGTGAAGGACGCGTCGATCTCATCCCGAGCCGGTTTTCCCGGATCCCGGCGCTGATCGCATCGGACAGGATCCGGATCGATGCGGCCTTCGTCCAGGTCACGCCACCCAACGATGCCGGATACTGCAGCCTCGGGATCAGCGTGGACGTGGCTCGGCAGGCCCTGGAGCGGGCGGCGCTGTCAGTGGCCGAAATTCAGCCAAAGATCCCTTTCACTTATGGAGATACGTTTATCCCGATTTCCGAGTTCGATCTGACTGTGGCTGCAAACGAAGACCCGATCTACCTGGAACGATGGCCCTTCGACCCGGTCTTCGATCGGGTGGCCGAGCACGTTGCTTCCATCATCGAGGATCGAAGCTGCATCGGCTTTTCCATCGGTCCGCTCTACGAGGCCCTGGCCCGGCATCTGACCCGCAAGCGAGACCTCGGGGTGCACTCGCCGTTTGTCACCGATGCGCTCATGGAGCTGATCCGAAGCGGCGCCGTGTCCAACCGGTACAAGGAGATCTTCCGGGGAAAGTCGGTGGTGTCCTATGCCTTCGGCTCTGCCGAGCTGATGGCCTGGCTCGACAGAAACCCGCTGGTGGAATTCCAGGGAATCGACAAGGTGTTCGATCCGACTCAGATCGGGCGCCTCCGCCGTTTCGTGGCGGTGTTTCCTGCCCGGAAGGTCGATTTGTCCGGTCGAATCGTGCTGCATGCGGGTCGGGGCAATATTTCCGCCGGTCCCGGGGAAGTGATGGACTTTTTCAACGGCACCGAGCTTTCCTCCGGGGGCCGGACCGTCTTTGCTCTGCCCAGCCGCAACCGAAAAGGGGAGCCGAACGTGTTGTCTTCGGCAGACGGGTTCGAGAACCAGTTCGGCTTGAGGGAGTCGGTGGATATGGTGGTGACCGAGTTCGGGGTGGCGAGCCTGAGCGGCAGAACGGTTCGTGAAAGGGCGCAGGCGGTGATCGACATCGCCCACCCTGACGACCGGGGCGCTCTGGTCGAGGCGGCCAAGGAAAGCAACATCTTGTATCCGGACCAGATCTATCTGTCGGAAAGCGCCGGGCTTTATCCGGCCGAGATCGCAGAAGAGCACACCTTCGCCGAAGGCGTCCGGGTCCGGTTCCGGGCGATCCGGCCCTCGGACGAGGAGGAGATGCGGCGTCTCTTTTACCGCTTCTCGGACGAGGCGGTCTACTATCGATATTTTTCCCCTATCCGGGCCATGCCCCATTCCCGGATGCAGCAGTACGTGAACGTCGACTACCGCCGGGTAGTATCCGTGGTCGGCCTGGTGGGGGATGTCGGCAGCGGCCGGATCGTGGCCGAAGGACGCTTCAGCCGGGGCCGGAACGATTTCTGGGCCGAGGTCGCCTTCATCGTGGACGAAAAATACCAGGGGCTGGGCATCGCAACGTTTTTGTACCGGATGCTGATCCGTCTGGCCAAGGAACGCGGAATTCAGGGGTTCCTGGCCGAGGTGCTCGCCTCCAACAGGGCCATGATGAAGGTGTTTGAAAAGGGAGGACTGCCGTTCGAGGCGAAGCTGGACCATGGCGTATACGAACTGACCGTTCCGTTTGACGGATCGGGGCAAAGCTGAAAAGATAAAAGAAAGTGTTTGGTGTTCAGTGTTTGGTGTTTAGAAAAACAGTGACTTGACCTGTTCGTTGGGATCAACCCGCTTTTCTGAACACCAAACACCGAATTTCAAAATCCTGAGCACCGAACACCAAAAACCAAACACCAAACACCAAACACCGAACACCAAATGGTTCAACAACACCGCATCTCCAGGAAGCTGACCGCGCTGCTGGTCTACGGCCGGCCGCCCCTGGTCTTTGCCGGGATGCTTTGCGCCGTGGCGGTCATGTGGGGCCGCAGCCCGGTGCTTTATACGGTAGGGGTCGTGCTGCTGTTGGTGGCGATGAGCTTCGACCTAGTCGACGGCTGGTTCGCCTCCCGATATCAGCCGAACCCGACCCTGACGCATCTGGCCGACCGGATCACCGACAAGGTGGTCTATTCGATGATCTTCCCGCTGCTGGCGGTGGGGGAGATGTGGCGGTTGGTTTTTATTTCCGCCGGGCACACCAAGGCCGAGATGGCCCACGCCATTTTCACGCTGTTTCTATGCGTGTCGGGGTTCTGCCGCGGGACCCAGGAAGCAACCCGATCAACCTGCGCCTGAAGGTGTAGATTATG
>CAYPFH010000390.1:0-552 GCA_964409825.1 uncultured Desulfobacterales bacterium
CAGCACCGACAGCGGCGGCATCGCGCAAACCGCAGGCGCCGCCGTACCAACTTCGGCTGTAGAGCGGGTATCCGGTGGTCTGGCGGACCGCATCGACTACGCTTCCGGCGGTGCGGATGAATTTCCCGCCGGAGAAGCAGAGCATATCGGCGTACCTGCGGTTTTCAACGTTTATTACAAGACCGCCGCCGGAAATCCGTATGCATAACATGTAAACCTTCCGCCGCAAGGCGGCCAAAGAAACACCCGAACAAGGAGAAAAACGATGCCAAACGCAGAAAACGGCAAACTCGAATACGAAGCCGGCCAGGATCCCGTGGCCATGACCGCCCTTTCCGACCAGGGCGACTACAAGACGTTTCGCAGCGACGCCGACCTGTGGTCGAACCGAAGCGGATACAACCCCACGATCCGGCCAAACGGCCTGATTTCGGGGTGTGCCGTCACTCCGGATGCGGTAGCGGACCAGATCAACGTGGCCGCCGGCAAGGCATACATTGCCGGTGTCGAGACCGACATCACCGCCGCCAGCGACGAGGCGGTCACCCGGGC
>CAYPFH010000390.1:562-3842 GCA_964409825.1 uncultured Desulfobacterales bacterium
CGCACAACATCAACAGCGTCACGATTACCGCCGCCGGGGCCATCGCCGTCGTGGCCGGAACCGACGGAACGGCGTTTTCCGAAGAGCGCGGCGCCGCGGGCGGCCCCCCATGGATCGACAACGATGCCATCGAAATCGCTCAGATCCGGATGTCAAGCTACGGCTCTGCGGTGGTCACCGCAGATGAGATCAAGCAGATCCCGGGCGTCCATTGCGAGATGTACAACTATCCGACCTGGAACATCGTTTTCGGAGAGGTTGAAAACGGCGTGCTGGGAAACGCGGGCGTCGATTTTACCAGCGCCCTGGCCGCGATCCACAGCGAGGATTCCGGCACCACCGTGGCCGGCAAGCTTGTCTATGCGAGCTATTACGAACCGGAATTCGCCGAGTTGCCCGACGCCTACGACTTCAACCCGCCGGCAAACAGCCACAGTGTCACCAGCAAGCAGGTCTACGGACGAACCAAGGGATCGAAGTCTTCGACGCTGAACGGCGGATCGTTTTCAGTGGACATGCAAGACGGCATCAGCGACGGCTTTTTGCAATTCGAGGACGCAGATCTCTGGTTTCGTTTCTATCAGGACCGGCTCAAGGCCCCGTACGTGCTGACCCGGGGAGATTTGGGGATTGCCCGAACCTTTCCGGCTGGAGACAGCATCACGGCCGCATGTACCATTGCAGCAGAATCGAAGGCAATGAACGTCATCAGCTCGTAGCGGCGGCGGGCGGGGCAACCCCGCCACTTTTCAGGAGGTGGCATGTCCGAAAAAAGCAAAGAGTCTCCGGCCGGGTTTGACGCCAGGGCGTTTGAAAAAACCAGGTTTGTGGCGCGAACCGCAGATGTTTGGGTCGATGCGCTCAGCAAGTTTTTTCCGCCGTGCGAGAAGTGCGGCGGAACGGGAAAAACGCCTGACGGCAAGTGTGACAATTGCCGAGGCCTCGGGGCCCGGGCGGTGATCACGGTGCGCAACCTGCACGGCGATGAAGTGGCCAAGGTCCGGGAAGAAGTCGAGCGAAACAGGGCCGCGGTGCGTGCCGCAGACGAGGCTCGCAAGGCCGGCGCGGGAGAAGAGGCGGTCCGAGCCGTACGGGTGCTGCTGGGCGTTTCTGGCGCCAACGTTCCGGACGATCACGCCAGACACATCGGCCTGGTGCATATGGGGTGTGTTGCGCCGGAGATTTCCCAGGGGACGTCGGTGAAAATGGCCCAGCATTTCCCGATCGAGCATGCCGCACTGGCGCAGCGGATCTTAGAGCTGACCGGGCTGGGGTCCGTCGAAAAAAAAAAGTAGCTGCTCTTTGGAAGGATCCGGTGGTTCGGGAAGCGCTTGCATGGTGCTTCAGAAAGAACCGATTTCTTTATGAAGTGAGGCCGGACTTGTTTCCCGAAGGCATTCTTACCGAAACCGAAATGGCCCTGTGGGCCAAATTCTGGGAAGCTGTCAAACCCAAGAAATAACCCATGGCCGATCTTGAACGAACAGTAAAAATCATTTTCTCCGGCGACGATCAGCTGTCATCTGTGGCCAACAAGCTGGCCGGTAAGATGACCAACTTCGGCGAGGGGATCGCGGACATCGCCGCCCCCCTGGCGTCCGTCGCCGACGGGATTCTCAAGGTCGATGCGGCAATGGTTGCGATGGCAGCCGGCGGCATCGTCTACGCCTTTTCGAAATCAAAGGATTTCGAATCGGCCATGATCGAGCTTGAAAAGGTTGTCGGCAATCAGCCGGAAGTGCTCGAAGCCGCGAAAAAAGCGGCGCTGGACATGTCCATAAAGTACGGCGAAGGCGCCGGCAAAATCCTTCTTTCATCGGCCAATTTCAAGCAGGCCGGGTACAATGCGGCCGAGTCCCTCACCTTAACCAAAGATGCACTTGATCTTGTCATTGCCGGAGACCTGGCGGCGGCGGAATCAAGTGAGCTTCTGATCTCCACCCTGAAGGGCTTCAGGGCCCCGGCGTCCGAAGCCGCCCGCGTTGTCGACATTCTAAACGAGGTCAGCAACCAGTATGCCACGGATGTAGAGCAGCTTGCACGGGGCATGGCCGGTATTTCTCCCATTGCCCGGCAGATGGGTTTTTCGATGGAAGAAACCGCCGGCATGCTGACGCCGGTCATCGAAATCTTCAGGTCCGGAGATGAGGCGGCCATCGCCCTGAAAACCGGCCTTTTAAAACTCGTTGATGACAGCAGGCCGGTCCAGGAAGCGCTCAAAGCCCTCGGTGTGGCCCAAACGGACGCAAACGGCAACCTGAGATCGGGCAGAGACATCCTGTTCGACGTGGCCAGGGCGTTTCAGTCGGCGGACCAGGACGCAAAGCTCTTCCTCACCCAGCAGCTTGTGGGCATCCAGCAGTCCGCCAGAATGGTCGAGGTGTTCGACAACCTGGCCAAATCGTCCGAAATCACCGGCGCAGCGCTCAACAGTGCCGGCAGCGCAGCCAAGGAGGTGGCCGCCCGGCTGGCTAGCAGCGAAGTGGCCGTCAACCGATTCAAGGTCGGCTTCGAGAACCTTGCCATCGTGGTCGGCGACCAGTTCCGGGACGCCGCCAAGGCCGCCATCGACGGTGGAACCGAAATCGAGCTGGCGCTGAAAAACGCGGTGGACAGCGGGGCGTTTGAGCCGATCTTTGCGCAACTGGAGCGGTTCTTCGACGACCTCGGCGACTATCTGTCCGAAGTGGCCGAGGTCTTGCCGGAGGCAATGGATCAGGTGGATTTTTCCGGCCTTACCGATGCGCTCGACAGTGCTTTCAACGACGTTAAAAAGCTGTTCGGCGAGCTGGACCTGACCGATCCGGAGGATCTCGCCCGGGGCGTGCAGGCGGTGGTCGATACGATCGAAACCCTTGTCCGCGTTACCGAAGGCATGGTCGAGTCGTTTCGGCCGGTGTGGGAGCAGATCAAAAATGCGGTGGCCGCTTTCAACGAATCCGACGAGGGGGTAAAAAAAGCGGCCGGCAATATCCTTGGGGCGGCAAAGGTGATTGACTCTGCCGCCGGATATATCAAAGGGGCGGTGGATATCATTGCCGGATCGCTGGCCATCATTGCCGCGACGAACGCTGCGAGCCTGGACAAAAATATCGGGTTTATCGGAACCGCATTTTCAAAGCTTTCGGCCACGCTTGTCGCCACTCCGGCCATCGCCGTGGCCGCCGCCGGTGCGTTCGGTGTTACTGCCGGCACCCTTGCAAACAAATACATCCCCGGAGTCAAAGAGGCCGCCCAGGAAGGCTGGCGGCTGATCGATACGGTGATCAATTTTACCGGC
>CAYPFH010000391.1:0-3838 GCA_964409825.1 uncultured Desulfobacterales bacterium
AATTAAAAAAAGAAGGGAGGGGCGGTTTTTCGCCCCTCCCTTCTTTTTTAGGGCAATGGTTTGAGCTCCACCCGCCGGTTCAGGGCCCTTCCTTCGGCGGTGTCGTTGGATGCCACCGGTCGGGTTTCTCCCAAACCCTTGGCCTGAAGCCGCTTTGCATCGATCCCCTCTCCGATCAGATGGTTCATGACGGCCCGCGCCCGCTTTTCCGACAGGGCCTGGTTGAATGCAGCGTCACCCACGCTGTCGGTGTGGCCCTGGACTTCGATCCTAAGCTCCGGACTGCTGCGCATGACCCGGGCCACCTGCCTCAGCTCTTCAGCCATTTCCGGCTTGATGTCCGATTTTCCGGTGTCGAACAGCACCCCGCTCAACACCCAGCATCCATAGACGTCGACCTTGGCTCCGCTCGGGGTGCCGGGGCAGCGGTCCTTGTCGTCGGTGACCCCGTCGCCGTCGCTGTCCACCGGACAGCCATAGGCGTCGACCTGGGTCCAGCGGGGCGTGTCCGGGCACCGGTCGAGATAATCGGACACCCCGTCGCCGTCCGAATCAAGTGGACATCCGTATAGATTGACCGCAACCCCGGCAGGGGTTCCCGGGCAGCGGTCCTGAAAATCGAAGACCCCGTCGCCGTCGCTGTCCAGGGGGCAGCCGACGCTGTCGACCGGCACGCCGGCAGGCGTATTCGGGCACTGATCCTCCGGATCGAAGACCCCGTCTCCGTCCGTGTCCTTGGGCCGGTCCGCCTTGGCCAGAAACACCGCTTCGACATAGTCTGCCACGGCCGGGGCCGAGTTGAGCTCATCGGCTTCGGCGGCAAACCCGCACCCGCCGAATGCAGCCATCTGCTGCATCAGGGCCCGGCCGGCAAAATCGTTCCCGATCAGAATCGTGTAGATGCAGATATTTTCGCCCATTTCTTCCTTGAGGCTGCGGACCGTCGCCAGGGGCTGCTCCGGATCGATTTCCTTGGCGTCGCTGAGGAAAATCAGCGCCGTTTTGCCCGAAAGGCCGTCCAGGTCGGCTGAAACCGCTTCGGCGGCCCTGTTGATCGGACTCAGCCCGCCGGCCCACCCGATGTCTTCCAGGGCCTGGGAGAGCGCGTCCTTGTCATGAACGGTCATTCCGTAGATCCGGTCGGTCTTTCGCGTAAACGGGGAAATCGTGTTCCCGAACGTACGGACCCCGGCCACGAACCCCATGTCCGGAACGGTCCGGCTGATCCGCTCGACGACGTCCTTGGCAATCTGGACTTTTTCCTGTCCCCCGACGGTTTCATTCATGGAACCGGAGGCGTCGAGAACCACCAGAAAGTTGTCGACATTTTTCGTGTAGTCCCCGAATTTGGCCTTTGCGGTCAGATCGATCGGAGAAAAATCGGCGGCCGGCTTCGTGCCGGCACATCCGGCAGCCAAAACGACGGCCAAGCCCACGATAATTATCGGTGCGAAAAATCGTTTCATGCTCCCTCCCCTGTCTGCAAATCAGACGGTTAACGAATGCTGCAGCGGTCCTTGCCGCTGCCACAAATTGATTCAAATTCTAGCCTGAAGCTTGATGGTTTCGTAAAAAGCCGAAAAGGCTCCCTCTCCACTTACTCCCCTCCCACCAGGGGAGGGGAAATTCGGACTCTTTACGACCGCATCAAGCTTAATTTTTGAAGAATAACAACGAATCGGCGTATTACGAGCGCCCTGAAAGACGGTTTAGGACCAGAGCATGCCGACCAGGGCGCCGGTCATGGCGGTGGCAAGGGTGCCGGCAAGGATGGATTTGAATCCGAAAAGACGCTGGAGCGTCAACGGCTGTTGACCGACCTCCGGCAGCCATCACAGGCCGATATTGACCAATTCGGCCAGGGCCACCAGGACAATGAGCATGGCAACGATGTTGAGCAGAAAAAAACCTGGCGCGTACCGGGGATCTTCAAGAGCACGACCGCCAGCAGCGCTTGGAGCCCGAACGCGGCCGCGACGGTCCTCCACCGGATCGCCTTTCGATCCTCGCAGAAGACCACGGCCACGCCCACAATGGCCGCCATGCCCAGCATGCCGCGAAGGATTGCCATCATTTGTGCGCCTCCGTCCCGGCTTGTCTACTACCATAAACCAATCCCCCTTGCCAATTTCAGCCTCGGCAGATATGAAGTCTTCCACACCGCCTGAAAAAGTCATCGGCCATTGGTCATCGATCAATATAAAAAGTGCCTAGAGTTCATAGAGTGCCTAAAGTGCCTAGAGTTATGGAATGCTATCCTTTTTTATAAGAAAGCCGGAGCGAAGCGACACCCTTATTCTAGGCACTCTATGAACTTTAGGCACTCTAGGCACTTAATCCATAACTCCCGAATCAAAACCAGAAGGAACGCCAAATGATCCGCATCAACGAACACTATCTGAAGCTGCAGTCCTCCTATCTGTTTTCGGATATCGCAAAACGGGTGGCCGCCTTCCAAGAGGCCAATCCTGAAACCGAGGTGATCAAACTGGGGATCGGCGACGTGACCCGTTCTCTTCCAGAAGCCTGCATCGAGGCGTTTCACCGGGCTGTAGACGAAATGGGTCAAGACGCCACTTTCCGCGGCTACGGCCCTGAACAGGGATATCCTTTCTTGCGGGAAAAAATCGCCGAATTCGATTTTCAGGCCCGCGGGGCCGACGTCGCCGCAGACGAGGTCTTTATCAGCGACGGGACCAAGTGCGACACCGGAAACTTCCAGGAGCTCTTTGCCCCAGACATCCGGGTGGCCATCCCGGATCCGGTCTATCCGGTCTATCTCGACACCAACGTCATGGCCGGAAGAACCGGCGCCTTCAACCAGGGCCGCTACAAGGGAATCACCTACCTTTCCAGCACGGCGGAAAACGGATTCGTTCCCTCCCTGCCGGATGAATCGGTCGATCTGATCTACCTTTGCTTTCCCAACAATCCCACCGGCGCCACCATCACCAGGGACCGGCTCAAAGACTGGGTCGCCTACGCAAGGGATCACCGGGCACTGATCCTGTTCGACGCGGCCTACGAAGTTTTCATCCGGGACGATCGCCTCCCCCACTCGATTTATGAAATCGACGGGGCGCGCGAGGTCGCCGTAGAATTTCGCAGTCTTTCCAAAACCGCCGGATTCACCGGAACCCGCTGCGCCTACACCGTGGTTCCCCAGGATTGCACCGCCTACACGGCAGACGGGGAAAGGACATCGGTGCACTCCCTGTGGCACCGCCGTCACACCACCAAGTTCAACGGGGTGTCATACCCGGTCCAGCGGGCCGCAGAAGCGATTTTCTCTGCAGCGGGTCGTTCCCAGGTCCGGGAACGGAGCGACTACTACCTGGAAAACGCCTCACGGATCCGGGAGACCATGAGCGGGCTCGGCTACACCTGCGCGGGGGGAAAAAACTCCCCCTACATTTGGATCGATGGAAAAACCGAGTCCTGGGCGTTTTTCGACCTGCTGTTGAAAAAAGCCGGCGTGGTCTGCACCCCCGGGGTCGGCTTCGGGTCCTGCGGCGAAGGATTCATCCGGATCAGCGCATTTAACAGCCGTGAAAACGTCGACCGCGCCATGGAACGGATCAAAGAGGCGCTGAGCAGCCGGTAGCTGCTGAGCTATTGAGCTGCTGAGCCGAATGCCCCCTTGTGCGCCGGGCAGCGCAGGGAGACGATGATTTTACATAGAATGGCCTTTGGATGATTGTTCTCGATATTCAGCCGTTTTTCCTGATCTTGGCCGAGCTGCTGCATATCGTGTTACTTTTCCCCAATTAAATTGGTAGAAAAATCACTGCTGTCCGGTTAAGTTTTCGCAAAAACGGCGTAAGTCACTATAATACAA
>CAYPFH010000392.1:0-3832 GCA_964409825.1 uncultured Desulfobacterales bacterium
AAAACCCAAGGCGGGGGCAGGTCGGTTATTGCCGCCGGCATTGAACGAAGTTTCATACGAGGAGAAATCAGACGTTGTCCGAACCCGCACCCGAAGCAGAAGGCCTCAAAAAAGTAAGCATTTCCCTCGAGGCGGGAACATCTCCGGACCGGATGGATATCACCGGTTCTCCGAGGAATGAAGACTTCATCTTCGGCATCGCAACCGACGGCCTGACCCCTTTCGAAGCCGAACTGTATGGGAAAACCCCCGGCCAGGAGGTTCACTTTGCCCTGAAATCCGGGGAAGTGCCGGCTTTCATGGGGCACCTATGCCGCCTGGTTCCCGAAATTCCCGGAAAAGACCGCCCTGTTTTTTTTCAGGTGAAGGTGTCGACCATCCGGCCGGCCCAAAACCGTGAAGTCGTCCGGGCCATGGCCGAATTGAGCGCCTGCGGGGAAGGCTGCTGCGGAAACCACTGATCCATTCGGTGCCGCAATTGGATCAATATTTCGTAGGCTGACAATTCGGTTTGAAGCTTGTCGGCGACCCTTTTTTGACTCCGCAAATTCGGCCAAAGGAGAAAAGATGACCAGTCTTGCCGTCAAAGCGCGCCGTCTGGTCGGCATTTTTCTTCTGGGCGTCGTTCTGTTCAACTACCCGGTTCTTTCTCTTTTTAACCGGGAAATGTTTCTTTCCGGCATCCCCATTCTCTATCTCTATCTCTTCGGAACCTGGGCACTGCTGATTTTTCTTACGGCGATGGTGACCGGAAGCCGCCGCTCCGGCTTCCGGCAAGAAGAGATGGACGAACCGTCCGAGACACCGGCAAAGACTGACGGGGGGTGACCCTTGCTGGAAACCGGCACCATCCTGTTTGTTTCTTTTCTGTACATGGGCCTTCTTTTTGCCATCGCCTACTACGGAGACCGCAGGGCCGACGCCGGAAGAAGCATTATCAGCAATCCATACATCTATGCGCTCTCTATGGCGGTTTATTGCACCGCCTGGACCTTTTACGGAAGCGTGGGCAGGGCAGCCGATGCGGGCCTCGGCTTTTTGCCGGTCTACATCGGCCCCACCCTGGCCGCAGCACTGGGATGGCTGGTTCTGCGCAAGATCATAAGGATCAGCAAGGTTCACCGCATCACCTCCATCGCCGATTTTGTCGCCTCCCGCTACGGCAAAAGTACCACCCTGGCCGCCATGGTCACGGTGATTGCAGCCCTTGGCATCGTTCCTTACATCGCGCTTCAGCTAAAAGCGATCTCCACCAGCTACCTGATCGTTCGCGGTTATCCGGAAATCGATATGCCCGGAGTTTCGACAAGCTTTCCGGTGTTTTCCGACACTGCCTTTTATGTGGCGCTGATCCTGGCCCTGTTTGCGGTGTTGTTCGGCACCCGCCACCTGGATGCCACCGAGCGGCATGAGGGGCTGGTAGCGGCCATTGCCTTCGAGTCGGTCATCAAGCTGGCGGCGTTTTTCGCCGTGGGCATCTTTGTCACCTACGGCATCTATGACGGCTTCGGGGACCTGATCGGAAGGGCGGCGCAGGTGCCGTCACTGAATTCCCGCTTGACCCTGGGAGGCGGTGAAGGAACTTATGTCAATTGGACCCTGGCCGTGTTTCTTTCCATGATGGCGGTTCTTTTTCTTCCGCGTCAGTTCCAGGTGGCGGTGGTGGAAAATGTCAACGAGGACCATCTGAACAAGGCCCTATGGCTTTTTCCGCTCTATCTTTTGGCCATCAATATCTTTGTTATTCCGGTAGCCCTGGGCGGGGTGATGATTTTCACCGGCCAGACCGTCTATGCCGACACCTTCGTGCTCACGCTTCCCATGGTCCGGCACCAGCAGGAGCTGGCGCTGTTCGCTTTCATCGGGGGGATGTCGGCGGCCACCGGAATGGTCATCGTGGAAACCGTTGCGCTTTCGACCATGATCTGCAACGACCTGGTCATGCCGATCCTGCTTCGGCTCCCGATGCTTCGCCTCACCCAGCAAAGCGACTTGAGCGCGCTGCTGCTGACGATTCGCCGGGCCGGGATCATTCTGGTGCTGCTCCTGGGCTATACTTATTTCCATTTTATCGGAGAGCATTACACGCTGGTTTCCATCGGACTGGTTTCGTTTACCGCTGTGGCCCAGTTTGCGCCGGCCATTCTCGGCGGCATCTTCTGGCGCGCCGGAAGCCGATCCGGCGCCATCGCAGGCCTCCTTGCCGGGTTCGGCGTCTGGCTTTACACCCTCGTGCTTCCGTCTCTGGCCGACGTAGGGTTTCTTCCCGCCGATTTCGTTTCCGAAGGCCCTTTCGGTATCGCGATGCTGAAGCCTTTTTCCCTGTTCGGCCTCCAGGGGTTGGACCGGATCGGACACGCCGTCTTCTGGTCCATGCTGGCCAACGTAGGACTTTACATCGGCATATCGATGTTCAGCCGGCCTTCGGCCATCGAGCACGCCCAGGCGGCGCTGTTTGTGGACGTGTTTCGCCAGGCGGAATCGGACCGGTCAACTGTGTGGCGCGGCACGGCCCCGGTGCCGGATGTGCGCTCCATGCTTCGCCGCTTCCTGGGAAGGTCCCAGGCAGACCGGGCCCTGGCCAAATACGCGGCTGATCACGGCATAGACTGGGATAAAATTCCTACGGCCGATTCAGGGCTCGTCAACTATGCCGAGAAGCTGCTTGCCGGCGCCATCGGTTCGGCCTCGGCCCGGGTCATGATGGGATCGATCGAAAAAGAAGCCCCCCTGAGCATCGAAGAGGTGATGGGCATTCTGGATGAAACCCGCCAGGCGATCGCCTACAGTCGGGAGCTGGAAAAGGCGACGGCAGAGCTGCAGGCCGCCAATGAGCGGCTCAAGGAGCTGGACCGGTTAAAGGACGAGTTTTTGTCCACCGTAACCCATGAGCTGCGCACGCCGCTGACCTCGATACGGTCCATCGCCGAGATCCTGCATGAAAACCCCGATATCGGCCCGGACCGGCATCGGGAGTTCACCCAGATCATCGTCCGGGAGAGCCAGCGGCTCACCCGGCTCATCACCCAGGTCCTCGATTTTCAGCGGATCGAATCCGGCCGCATGGACTGGCACCTGTCCCGTATGGATTTCGGGGAGGTGGTCTCCGAGGCGGTGGGCGCCACCCGTCAGTTATTGGAAGAAAAGAAGATCGCTCTTTTTAGCGAAATGGCCGACAGGCTGCCGGAAATCGAGGGCGACCGGGACCGGCTCGTCCAGGTCCTGGTAAACTTGATTTCCAACGCGGTCAAATTCTGCGAGCCGGAACAGGGAAGGATCGACATCCATGTCCGCAAGGAAGGAGAAGGGCTGAGGGTCGATGTGGCCGACAACGGCCCGGGCGTCCCTGCCGAGGCCCGGGAAAGCATTTTCGAAGAATTCAGGCAGATCCGATCCGAAACCCGGGGCCGGCCCCAGGGCACGGGTCTGGGGCTGTCCATCTGCCGCCGGATCATCGATTTTCACAAGGGGCGCATCTGGGTGGATAGCGCTCCGGGACAGGGGGCGATCTTTTCTTTCTGGGTGCCGATAAAAGGGCCGTCGGCCGGATAGGCGCTGCCGCGCCAGCCGCGGAGCTGTTAAGCTGCTGAGCCAGGACAAAGAAAAATTTCCGATGTCCTGTGCCCGATGTCGAAAGTCCGACAGAAAAGACAAAAATTGGGTTCTATGATGACCTTCGACCTCCGGCATTTTTTTACTTAGCAGCTTAACAGCTTACAGCTCAGCAGCTACAAGCGGGGCCTCTGGCCGCTGGGGCGTCCAGTTTGATCAACCGTCAAACTTCTGTTTAAGCCGCAGCCCTGTTTGTAGTGGCGCCGTGAGGCGCTTGTTG
>CAYPFH010000393.1:0-3804 GCA_964409825.1 uncultured Desulfobacterales bacterium
TGTCCCCTTCGCCGATTTTTATGCAGTTCTGAAAGGAGGCCTTTTTGTCAATGACTGTAAAGTCACCCCCGGCTGTATGGTCAGGTAGTTAGCGCAAAAATCACGCCTGTCGGCGGCTGGCCTTCTTGATCGATGGGGCAAAAGAGCTTAGATGATTTTTATCGTTCATCAAAATATCAGGAGGGAAACCATGGAAGGCGACCACAAGCACGAACACAAGCACGCGCATGAGCACGACCACACCCACAGCCACGAGCATCGCCACGGGGACGAGGCGCACGAACACGAGCACTCCCACGCCCATGCCCACGAGCACGAACACGAGCACAGCCATCCGCACAGTCACACCGACGATGCGGCGGCTCACGACCACGACCACACCGGGGACCACGGCCCCCACGATCACGACCACCCCGGACACGAAAAGGCGCCGCACGACCACGAGCACTGATGCCAGCCTTGCCGCTGGCGCACCAGGGTTCAAGGGTTGCCGGAAGGCAATTTGCTCGTGTGTCTGGAATTTTCCAAACTATCGCCGCAGGTGTGCTTGGGGGCGGGTGCTTGAAGCTTCGGTTTCCGGCATATTCATCTTCGCTGCGGGGTTGTCGCCGATTGGAACCAAAACCTCCAGCCGGTGCCCCATTTCGTCGTCGACCACCACCGTCCACGTCCCGAGGCCGTCCGGATAGAAGCGGAACCGGCCGTTGCGGTCCGTACGGCCGGACTGGAAGGTCGGGCCGCCGTCCGGGGCGGTGATCTTCACCCGGGCATAGCTCATCGGCGTTCCATCCGAATAGGCCGCGCTGACGGCCATGCCGCCGGGGGCCGCCGCGCCGCTCACCCCGTGGGCATCGGTCTTCAGCGGACAGAAAAACAAAAGCCCGGCGATCAGGAGCCAGCCGATTGCAGACATTCGGATCAACACCCATGTTTTCTTTCTATTTGCGGGAAAAATAGAGGTAGACGGCAAGCCCAAGGCCAAGCGTGGCCAGGCCGAAACCGGCCGCCGCCGGCCGGCTGGCCAGGGAAAAGGCCATGATCCACAGGTTTCCGGCAACGAAAAAGACTGCCGCAGCCGTTCGGGCAAAGCCTCCCTTGAGCTCTTTCCGGATCCGGAGCCGGATCCAGCCGGCCACGGTCAGGGCCGAAAAAAGCGACAGGGTAAATCCGATGTAGATCAGCAGCGCCTCAAAAGAGGCGGTGAAGACCAGCAAGACAGCGATGACTCCCTGAAGGGCCACGGCCGCCGCCGGCGTATTGGCTGCCGGATCCACCCGCCCGAACCGGGAAAAGAAAACCCGGTCCTTGGCCATGGCATAGTAGACCCGGGGCCCGGCCATGATCATGGCGCTGAGCACCGACATCAGCCCGATGGCGATGGCGCCGCTAAACAGCCGCCCGAAAGGCTCCCCGAACAGGTGCGCTGCCGCCAGCAGCCCGACGTCGAGGGCGCCGGCCATCGATTCGGCCGGCAGGGCGTAAATGAACAGGACGTTGAGCAGCAGATAGAGGCATACCACCGCAATCGTGCCCATTCCCATGGCCATCGGGATGCTCCGCTCCGGCCGTCGGATCTCGCCGCCCAGATAGGCGGCGGCGTTCCAGCCGCTGTAAGCAAATGCGACAAATATCAGGGAGACGGCAAAACGGGCGTCGAACAGGGAAAAGGAGGAATCTGCGGCGGCAAAGTGGGCGATCGACCCGCTGCCGGCCCAGAAACCGGCGCCGATAAAGACCGCGATCAGCACAATCTTGAACAGTGTCAGCCCGTTCTGGACCCGGGCCCCGAAGGCCAGCCCCTGGCGGTGAAGCAGCGAGATCAGAAAGATCACAAAAGCCGCCGCCAGGGAACGGACGGTGAGGGTGAAAACCGGGACCCCTTTGACGGTGAACACCCAGCCGGCCTCGCTGGAAAGACCGAGCGCGCCGAAGCCGTATGCGCAAAACGCCATGGCCGCGGCGGCGATAGGGGCGGAAAATCCTACGATCAGGGAAATCCATCCCGAGAGAAATCCGGCCCACCGGCCGAAGCTCTCGCGCAAAAAGACATACTCTCCGCCGGCCTCCGGGAACGTTGCCCCCAGATCCCCGTAAATCAGGGCCCCGCAGTAGGCAAACACCCCGCCGATCAGCCAGCACCACAAAAGCGCCTTCGGATGGCCCAGTTCGGCCAGGATGAAGCCGGACGTGGTGAAAATGCCGGTGCCGACCATGTTGGCCACCACCAGCACGACGGCGGAAAACAGGCCCAGCTCCCGGCGCAAACCGCTGCCGCCTGAGCCAACCCCATTTACCTGGCGCATTTTCCGACAATCATGAGGCCGAGCCATTTCTCATCGACGCTTTTGACGTCTTCAACGATATGTTCGAGGTCGCTTTTCAGCACCTTCTCCTTTTCCGCGAAGCCGGCGTGATAGACGACAGCGACGGGAAGATCCGGCGGATAATACTTTCTGAATACGGCAGCCATCCTGTCCAAGGCAGAAAGCGACATGTACAACACCATGGTGCTTTCGTATTTCGACAGGTCCCGGAGAATTTCGTCTCCTTTTTCCCACTCCTCCCCGAACAATGACCGCGGCGACGTCAAGACGGCAAAGCGGACACCTTCCGGAATCAGGCTCCGTTTCAATGCGGCGCTTGCAGCATTGACGGCGCCCATTCCGGGGATCACTTCATACAGGTTTTCATCGAAGCCTTTCAGCAGATGGGCAAGGCTGGGGCCGTATACACAGGGATCGCCGCCGTCCATCATGGCAACGGTTTTTCCCTGGCGAAGTTTTTCCAGAACGAAATTCCGGACTTTTTCCAGCTGTTTTTGGGCCTGCGCCTTCCACGCCTCGTAATCGGCCTTTTTCAGCTCCTGGGCCTTTTTGCCGAGGATTCCCTCCCAAGGATCGAAGGCCATCTTTTCCGGATCGAACTTCATCCCGAGCGCTTCGAACCTTTTCGGCAGCCTCGGAGAGCAGAGCAGCACGTCCGCCTCTTTGACGATGCGCAGCGCTCTTGGCGCCGTCAGGTCCGGTCCGGCGGGACCCATTCCCAGGACATAAAGCTTTCCTACGCCGGCCGCATCGGCGTAAACACCGACCAGCAAGAAGGCGGCCATAGTAAGAAGCATCCTGCACGACATCGGCTTTTTCAGCAACATTACAGACCACCTTTCGCATTGGAAATACAGCCTAAGACGGCGGCTGCGGGCGTTTTTTCCCCGTTTTCAGGGCCCGTAAAATTAAGGCTACGTTGGCGATCAGGCTGACCCCGAAAGCGGCCTTCAGGGGCACCGATGCGCCTGCCGGCATTTCCCTCTCGCTGGCGGGCCCGTTTCCTGACCCTGTGCCGGGTCCGTCCGTCGCTGTCACCTCGATGTCGGCTTTCATCAGATGCCCCATGCCGTCGCCGACCTCGATGCGCCAGGTCCCTTGCCGGTCTGGAAAGAAGGCAAACCGCCCGTTTTTGTCGGTTCTCCCGTTTTGATACTCCACCTTCCGGTCCGAGGGACTGAAGACCAGCACTTCGGCATACTGCATCGGCTCCTTGTCCGAATAGAAGCTCTCCACCGTCACGGCCGTCCCGTCCCGGACCACCCGATGGGCCGTCCCGTGCGCCTCGATCCGGGGCGCACAAAGACAGGTGACGCCGGCGACCAGACCCAAAACCATCAGCAGCCGTTGGATTGCTCTCATCACTCGACCTCGAAAACGAAAAAAGTGGTATAAAGATGGTAATCCTTTTTCGGATCGTCCCGGACCGGCACCTGATGCCGGGCCATGAGCAGGTGAAATCCTTTTCCAGCCAGTTTGA
>CAYPFH010000394.1:0-3785 GCA_964409825.1 uncultured Desulfobacterales bacterium
TCGGGTTCGACTTTGCCAAGAACCTGGCCGAAAATGTCGAGGTGCACGGGGAGCTTGCCTTCCAGGAGGATGTGCCGCATGTGGTTTTGGATGCATTCGGAAACGTCAGGCAAACGATGGAGGATCAGGTCAGTTGGCTGGTGGGGGTGCGCTACCTCAATGCGATCGATACCACCTTTATTGTCGAATACTACCACAACGGCGGCGGCTACGACCGAAGCGAGCTGGAGGACTTTTTCGCCTACCAGGAGGCGGCCTTCGATCAATGGCAGGCCACCGACAATGCCTCCGTGATGCAGCGGGCCGGACAAATCACCCGCCCCTATTATCAACAGCGCAATTTCGGTGAGGATTATTTTTATCTCAAGATCTCGCAAAAAGAGCCATTCGACATCTTGTATTTCAATCCCTGGGCGGCGGCGGTCGTCAGCCTGCAGGACGCAAGCTTCAACCTGCAGCCCGGCATGACCTGGACGCCCGTGACCAACCTGGAGCTCAATTTTAGGGTGGGCATCCCCGTAGGCGCGTCTCAAACCGAGTTTGGTGAAAAGCCGGATGCCCTGCGTCCGGAGATCTGGATACGGTACTACTTTTAATAGAATCACAACGCACAAGGGGCAATTATGAAAAAATTACTTATGTTACTGGTGTTGGTTATGGCGATCTGCGCGGCAAATGCTTACGCGGGTGAAATGACCCTGGAAGCCTATCTTTCCGGCTTCGATTACCAGGCCCGAAAAGACATGAAGATCGACAGCGAGGCACTGGTGAAGGGCCTCACGGAAGGCAAGATCCAACTGATCGATATCCGCTTCAAGGAGGAATACGACGCATGGCGCATGGGGTTTGCCGTCAACATTCCGCTCAACGAACTGCCGGAGCGGTTGGACGAACTGGACAGCAACAAGATCATCGTCACGGCCTGCCCCCACAAGGACCGGGCCGGGCTTGCCATGGCCTATCTGAGAACCAAGGGGTTTCAGTCAAAGTACCTGGTGGACGGCTTGGTGGGGCTTGCAGAACATCTGCGCGGGGACAAGGCGCGGGATTTTATCCGATCAACGAAACCCCAATGACACCCGGGGCCCCGTCAACGTCCAAAAATGGAGGGCCACGCTCCGTCGTGGCCGTCCGCGGTCGGACGCGACACAGCGCGTCCCTCCAACTTGGGCTGTCTACTTGCAATCCCAGGGTCGGTATTACATAAACCGGCATCCAAAAGGTGAAGAAAGATAAGCTTTAAAGGATGACGAAAGTACTGCTTGCCATATGCCTGCTGCTGTTTCCCGCCTCGGGCCAGGTGTGCGCCGCTGAAGCGGCCTGCTCTTGGAATGCCGGCTGTCATGAAACGGTTGCCTCTCATCGTCCGCCCGATCATCACCATTCAGCGACCTGTGAAATGGCGTCCTGCCACGCTCATGGCCCACGGGTATTGGTTTTGACGGATGCTTCGGCGTCCCGAATCCAGAAGCCTTTATACGGCAAGGTGCGTTCCTTCACCTTGCAAGCACCACCTGTACCGGTCGAAGTGCGAGCCGGTTCTATTCGAAAATCAGCCTGGCTTCGCCCCCACCCTTTCCCGGAAGCATTACCTCCGCCTTATCTCGTCCATTGCACCTTTCTCTGTTGAAAAGTTAATTCTCTCCCTTTCTGAAGTATGCGCGGCGCTTCGGCGGCCATTTCCGGACCGTTCTGTTCGGATTACAGGTTATCCTTCAGCCACCCCTTTTTTTAGAATAAACGGCTCGGGATTTTCCCTGAAATATAGCCTCAACAAAGGATACTCTCATGAATATTTTTACAAAATTTATCCTATCGACAATATGTTTCGGATTTCTGCTGTTCGGAAAATTTTAATCAAAAAGGTATCCATAGCAACGAAGGAGTTTTCGCGCATGGCGCAGCAAAAGAAGCAAAAAATGGTCGATAATCCCGTCGGCAAACCGGCCGTCGCCCGCCGCCAAGTCCCTGTCTGGCTGCCGGTGGTGACACTGGTGGTCGGCTTTATCGCCGGTACGATATTCGGCGTGGTCAAGACCGGTCCGCTGCCCGGCGGGCAGTCCACTGTGCCCCCCGGGGCTTCGGGTAAACCGCCGGCCCAGATGTTTCAGGCCCTGAAAGCCGCTGCCGAGGCCGATCCGCAAAACGCCGAGGCCTGGGTTCAATTGGGCAACGCCTATTTCGATGCCGATCAGTATCAAAAGGCCGTCGAGGCCTATGAAAAATCCCTGGTCATCGAACCGGACAATCCCAACGTGTTGACCGACCTGGGGGTCATGTACCGCCGCAGCAAACAGCCCGAAAAGGCCGTGGAGATGTTCAGCCGGGCCATGGCGGTCGATCCCCGGCACGAGGTGTCGCGGATGAACAAGGGCATTGTCCTGCTCCACGATCTGAAAGATGAGCCAGGGGCGATCGCCGCCTGGGAGGAGCTTCTGGCCATCAATCCCCTGGCGACCTTCGGCGGCGGACAATCCGTGGATGAGGTGGTCCGGCATTACAAGGAAAGACATGAAAAAGAAGGGGAGCATCGTCTTTTCCGCGTCCGAAAATCCGGAAGCGTTGAAATCCGGCTATGAAGCCTATTTCAAAAGGCGCTTTCGCCGGTCCCGGACCGAAGACATCGAGGGCGGGTTTCGAATTCTCGGCGAAAAAGGCCGCTGGACCCGTTTGGCGGTCACCGGGGTCCATCTGAGCGTCGTCTTGCTCCTGGTCGGTGCGCTGATCGGCTCTCTGTTCGGATTCGACGGCTATGTCAACGAAAAAGTCGCGGTTGAAGTCATCGAAGGCGCCCGCAGCACTGCGGTCCAAGTGTACGGCCGCCGGAGCAGACATTCATCGATCGTCTTTGAAAACAGCCTGAAAAAAATCGCCGCCGATCTGAGCGGGATGAAATGAGGCACCCATGAACAGCCCGTAGGTTGGGCTGAGAGCAGCGAAGCCCAACGATGGCGATGACCGGGCGAACGTGTATTCACAAGCGACATGAATGCAGGCTGTGCTGCGAAAGGATGCAAGAGCGCCGATCGACCGGGCAGGGTTTGTGACACATCCTTTACGATCTCGGGAGAAGCACTTCCAAGAATGAGAAAAGCGATTGCGGCTCTATTGCAAGGGAAATCGGTTGACCATGAAAGGCGTTTGCATATAATTTCAGCGTAAGCGTTCACAGGGCACCGCATCTGCTGCGTTACCGGGCACTTGAAGTACGACCAGTACGTCTGCGTGCCCGAAGCCTTGCATCTGCAGCACCCTGTAAACGCTTACTGGGCAAGGATATGGTGCACATGGGGCGCTTTACTCCCGTCAATGGTTACATTTTAGCAACAACACAGGGGTATGGGTAATGTGGGCGCAATAGGGTAAAGGGCATGAGGTTTTCTTAGAAAATCATTCGGCTTCATTTGCCATTACGATGAAAAAGCAAACTACGGGAAATCGCCGGAACAAGGAAATCAAAAGGGAAGCGGCTTTTTGCGATATAGCGGCTTTGGTTCAAACGCCCTGCTGCAAAATTCTGGAAAGCATCAGCGACGGGGTGTTCACCATCGATGCCGACAAGCGCATCATTTCCTTCAACCGGGCCGCCGAGGTTATCACGGGGTTCAAGGCAGAGGAAGCCGTCGGCCAATACTGCTTCGACGTTTTCCGGGCCGACATCTGTGAAAAATACTGCGCGATGGACCGGACCCTCGCCGACGGCGCGCAGCAAATCAACCTGCCGGCCCGGATCATCGAGTTTTCCTTCATCACGTGCAAAGGGCCGATCATCGACATGGGACATC
>CAYPFH010000395.1:0-3776 GCA_964409825.1 uncultured Desulfobacterales bacterium
AGCAGGCAGCCGATTGCCGCCGATCCGATCATCACCGCCGCCACCAGTTTCCGGCGGCCGATGATTCGCGCCAGTTCGTTGCCCCCGATCGAAGCGGGCAAACCGATTATGTTGATGAGAAAAGCGGCCCGGGTGGGGGTCCAAAATGCTGTTTCTTCGGTCTGAAGGCTCAGGCTGAAAGCAAGAAACGCAACGATCCACGTGCGCAGGCCGAAGAGCTCCCACATGTGGGCGGTATAGCCGAAAATGTAGGAAAGCACCTTCCGGGTTTGAAATACAACCCGAAAATTAACGATGATCGAGAATCTTTCGCCGCCCGGGCGGATTCGTGCCGGCGGCGCCAAAATCCAAATCAAGACGGCGGCGGCCGCTGCGGACACGCCGGATAGGGCGAAGGCCCAGCGCCATCCCAACAGGCGGTAAATTTCCCCGGCCATCAGAAAGGAAAGGCTGGTGCCGATGCAAAAGGAAGACGTGTAAAACGAGACGAATCGGGATTGAAGCGGTCCTTCGGTATGGTCGCTGACCACCTTGAGACCGGGCATGTAGACCCCGGCCAGACTGATCCCTGCGATGAACCGAAGCACCAGCGCCGACCAGAACCCCTCGGCAAAAAAAGAAAAAAGCAGCGCCGCGGCGGCCCCCACCCATGCACCGAAAGCCATGACCTTGCGAGCGTCGAACCGATCCGTGACGCCGGTGAGAAACGGGACGGAGAGCATGTAGCCGCCGAAGTAAGCGGCGCTGACCCAACCGGCCTCGGTGTTGCTCAGCGTCCAAAGCTCCCTGAAATTCGGCAGCAGCGCCGGAAAGGTCGCGATGGCGGCCAGGGCGAGAATCTCGGCCAGACACAGAAAAAGGGTAAGGCGGTATGGGGAGGCGGACAGCATGTCCAGTTCATAGAAAAAATCCGAGGTAAAGACAAACGTTTCGAATGCCTGAACTGCCCATCATGCTAAAATAGAGGTATGTAAGTATTTTGGGTACGATGCCTCCCTTTCAGGCCGCCCCTACATCGCCTCGTCGTTCAACCCAAAGCGGTGGAGCCGGTCGCAATAAAAATGGGTGGGACAAATTTGATGGCTTCGTAAAAAGTCCGAAATTCTCTTTTTCCGTCATTCCCGCGAAAGCGGGAATCCGGTGATTTCGATAAGTTCTGGATTCCGGGTCAAAAAAGCTTGCCCCGGACTCGATCCGGGGCCCGGAATGACGCTTCGGGCACTTTTTACGATTTAATCAAATTTACTTGCTGCACCCATTTTTATGTTGACACGGGCGGCCGGCTGGGGCAAAAAGCGCACCGAAATCCCGGCAAAGGGCCGGCGGACGTATTGCCGAATTCAAAGAAAGAACCCTATGAATCCAAGACTGACCAGGCGGCACGAGGCTTTCGCCTCACAACCGCCGAGAACGAGGCGTTCCTTCCCGTTTCTGCGCCGCGGAAAGGCCGCGGAACGGCCGATATACAGAGAAGCCGCAGCGGTGCTGAACAACCGGCGCCACAGCGACGCCTTGGCCTGGCTTTTTAATCACCTGAAGCCGGAGGCGGCCCGGATGCTCGAGACCTGTCTTCTGGCATACGGTCCTGCCGAAGCCCTTCGATGGATTTCCTATTGGGAGGAAAAAAAGGAGCCCATCGAAAAGGAGCCGTCTACGATTTGTCTCCAAAGGGGATATTCCCAGCGATGATCAGTTTGCATCCGAGCTATTGTCTTACGGAAAGATCCACACAGGCCTCAGACTGACCTTAGATTTGTGCATAAACCCGTTGTCTTATGAACCGGCCGGCCCGTCTGCCGAACAGATCGGGGCGGCCGTTTTTTTTTGTGCAGGCGCCGCGTCATGCGCCGCAGGGGTAAAATCTGCTTGACAAGACAGACGCCCTTTATTATCCACAACCTTTCATCACGCCGTGTTTGCGCGCCGAGGTAGCTCAGTCGGTAGAGCAGGGGACTGAAAATCCCCGTGTCGGCAGTTCGATTCTGTCCCTCGGCACCACAAAAGCTAAGTGAGAAGAGAGGGTTAGCCGCCACCACGGTTGACCCTTTCTTCGTTTAAATCGGCAACTGTGCCCGATTTTGTGCCCGCGCGAGAATTCAGATATGCTTCCTGCCGCTTTGCAGCCTCAATGAGGTCTGTGTCGTTGGTGATGTTGTAACGCTCGAACACGGACCTGGTCTTATGGCCTGAGATGGTCATGGCCACCCGTTCAGGGATGCCGGATCTTACCATGTTGCGCACGGCGGTTCGCCTGAGGTCGTGAAAGATCCGCTTGCCGATTTTCGCATCCTTGCAAGCCTTTTTCCACGATTTGTCGAACCGCTTGATCCTGTCGTTGCCTTTCCCATTGGGGAAAACAAACGGCAATACCTGTGGGCCGTTTTTACGGGCCTCCCATTGGTTCTGAATTACCTCTCGCAGCTCTCCATCAAGGTAGACCGTCCTGGCCTCATCGTTTTTCGTTTCCCCCACTTCAAGACGGACTATTCCCCGCTGCCTGTCCACCTGTGCCCACGTAAGACAGGCGATTTCAGACAGGCGCCAGCCGGACTTGTAGGCGAAGGTAACGAACCCCTTCAAATACTGCGGGAGAGCGTCCCTTAAAGCCTCAAATTCGTGGTGCTCGAAGAACCCCTTGCGGGCATTGTTTTCTTTGAGCATGGGGATATAGGGGACCCGGTCTACCAATGGCGGCGTCTGTTTCGCTCCAAGATTCATCATGCGCTTCAGAGCAGCCAGCTCGCGGTTGATGGAAGCATTCGCCGCGCCCTCTTCGATTCGCTCCTCAATGTAGGCATTAATTCGAGGCGTGGTGATGCTCGGCACATTGTCTCCTTCGAAAAAAGCCTTCAGGTGGTTCACACTCCTTTCTGCCCTCACGAGCGATTTTTTATGGTTTATCCGGTACTCCCGCAAAAAGTCCTCGGCGAGCTGGTCGAAGGTGATTTTTTCGAAATGAACCCCCGGCAGCTTGCCCTGGGAAATCTCGCCTTCGCGGCGGTCCAGGAGCTTCTTGGCCACCATCTTCTTGGTGCTCTTCGAGCTTTCCCGGAAGTTTTTCCCGTTGCGGTAGTACTTGACCCACCAGACGTTACCGCGTTTATAGATGCTACCCATTTGCCACCTCCATCTCGCCTTGACGGGCACAAGATGGAACACCCAAGAAAACTGCCTCCACCCCGGAGGCCGGAAGCAGCTTTGTTGGTGGCTCTATCCTTATGGCATGCAAGTGGGTCATCTTCAAGCCTTCTGAGCCCTTTCCTGCTCAAGCCGGTCCCACATTTTGTTGAGAGCGGCGATGAAGCTGTCGAGTTTTTCCCTCGATTTGAAAAATTCATAAGAAGCACATTGAGCTGAATCCCAACCCAAAATGACCACTGCGTCTTTGGACCTACAGATCATGAGATGGGAGTTGCAATAAACGGCTTCGCCCATAATTCCGCAGATCCAGCAGCTTTCAATTGCTCTGGACCAATCCCTGTCTTCGAAGTCCAAGCGTGAGCGCACTTCATCATACTCACGGTCTGCCTTTCTTTTTGATAGTTCCATTTGAACTTCTTGTGGCAAATTCATCGTATCTTCCCAGCAATAGGCGCCGGCCTCGATTTCTCTTTCAATTTGATCCAGCTTTTTCTTGTCCATGATATCCTCCGTAAATCCGGCCTTTGCCGGTATTTAGTTTTTGAATTTGTTCTTCTGAATGAAGCTTTCGACATCCTGCTGGTCGATCAGCATCTTCCGACCGACCTGGACATACGGAAGCTGCCCGTCCCAAA
>CAYPFH010000396.1:0-3767 GCA_964409825.1 uncultured Desulfobacterales bacterium
GACTGCGCGTGGCCCTCCAACCTCCAAAACCCAAGGCGGGGATAGGTCGGTTTTTGCCGCCGGCTTCGGTCGAAGTTTCACGTAAGCGGCGGCTCTGGCTGCCCGAGCAGCCAGATTTATCGGACTTTAAAACTTTTTCCTCGAAGCCGCTGCCCGGCCCGTAGTGGCGCCGCCTGCCGCGGCATAGCTCGCAGAGCCAAGCCGGGTGAGCCGCTTGCTGCAAGGCCTTCCAGAAACCAAACGCCTTACGGCGTCACTACAAGCGTGCCGAGCCATTGACAACGAAAATGGCAAAAAAACTCAGTTGAAGTTTCAGACAAGATGTCAAAAAAAAGGAAACGGCAATCCGTAAGGACAGACCTCTGACTTCCGACCTCTGGTTTTCAGGCCAGGGCTGCGCCGATCTCCTCGTCGGTCAGGTAGCAGGCCGGGTCCGGGGCCCATAGATCGCCGGTAACCGCTTCGGCCCGCACCCGAAAGTTTCCGGCACAGATATCGAGCCACCGGCAAGAGGCGCATCGTCCTTTCACATGAGGCTTTTTGTCCTTGAGTCGGGCCATGAGCAAATCGGAAGTGTCGGACCAGATTTCCGAAAAGGGACGCTGGCGGACGTTTCCGAAGCTGTAGTGGCGCCAGAACTGGTCCGGATGAACCTCGCCGTTCCAGGAGACGCATCCGATGCCCCGGCCGGTGTTGTTGCCCTCGTTCATCTGAAGCAGTTCATAGACCTCCTTGGCCCGCTCGGGATCTTCTTTCAGCAGGCGAAGGTAGACGTAGGGGCCGTCTGCATGGTTGTCGACGGTGAGGACCTCTTTCGGTTTTCCACGCTGGTGCAGGTCCCGGGTCCGTTCGATGATCATGTCGACCGCCTTGCGGGTTTCTTCGTGGGTCAGATCCTGCTCCACCAGGTCCGAGCCTCTTCCGGCATAGACCAGGTGATAGAAGCAGACCCTCGGAATGTCTTTTTCCTCCAGGAGATCGAAAATGCCGGGGATTTCTCTCACGTTGGCCTTGTTGATGGTAAACCGTAGGCCCACCTTGATCCCGGCGGCCTGACTGTTTTCGATCCCTTTCAGGGCTTTGTCAAAAGCGCCTTTCACGCCCCGGAAGCGGTCGTTGACTTCCCGCATGCCGTCGAGGCTGATCCCGACGTAGGAAAGCCCGATTTCTTTCAGGGTCTTCGCCAGAGCCGGGGTGATGAGCGTGCCGTTGGTGGAGATAACCGCCCGCATTCCCTTTTCGACGGCGTAGGCGGCCAGTTCCGGAAGGTCTTTTCTGACCAGCGGCTCGCCGCCGGAGAATAGCAACACCGGCACCCCGAATCCGGCCAAATCGTCGATCAGGGCCCGGCCTTCCGTCGTGGTCAGCTCGTCTTCCGTGGAGACGTCCGTGGCATGAGCATAGCAGTGAACGCACTTGAGATTGCATTTCCGGGTGGCATTCCAGACCACCACCGGCCGCTTGTCGGCGGAAAACTGCAGCAGGTGGGAAGGAAGGCTCGAAGACATCCGCCCGTAGCGAAGCGCGTCCGACGGCTCCACGGTTCCGCAGTAAAGCTTGGAGATGCCGATCATGAGATTCCGCTTTCGTTGAAGAAGGGGAGCGCCCCGAGCCGGCTATTTGGAAGCCGAGTCGGGCAAGCGCTGCAATTCCTTCTTGATGAGTTTGCTGATAAAGGCTTCCGGGTCCTGAAGGGCGATTCGGCCGATGAAGAACCGGCTCTGTCCGGATTTGTCACGGATCAGCTTCAGACCGTGTTCGAAGCTGGCAGAGAGCCGGTGGCTGTATTCGGTGATATCGAGATCGGCGTGCAGCACCAGATCGAGGATAAAATCGACGGCATCGTCCTCTAAGACGATGTTGATGTCATGCTTCTTGTAGAACGTCAGCTCCAGGGACTTGATCTTTTCATACAGCTTTTTGACCTTGCCGAAGACGGTGCCGATGTCCATGACATTGCGCGTGTAGCAGGAGGCGACTGCACGGATGCGGGAATCGGTAAGGGCAAGACCGAACCGTTCTCTGAAGTTTTTTTCATTATTTTTTATATACTCGAAAACATATGTTTTTTCCGCATCGACGAGGCGCTCGAAGTCGGCGGCTGCCGCCTCTTTGTTTTCCGGGCGCAAAAGGGTTTCCAGGCCATTTTCAGGACTTTCGATCAATTCACGGGTTACCGGAAGCCGGGCAAGGTCCGTGGACGGCAGGTGTTTTTCAAAAACGAGCAGGCGGTTTTCCACCGCGCTGACCAGGCCCCGGGCGCCTGTGTTTTCAGCAAAAGCCTGATGTGCAAGGAGGCGCAGCGCATTTTCCGAAAATTTGATTTCGATGCCGTAGGCGGCAAAATCGAGCTTTTTTCCGAGCACGATCGGGTTGTTGGGATTGCGCAGGATTTCAAAGAGGTCTTCTTCGGCCAGCTGTTCGAAAACGGCTCTCACCGGAAGCCGTCCCACAAACTCGGACTCGAAACCGAATTCGATAAAATCTTCGGATCGGGCATGCTGCAGCATGTCGATGTCTTCCGAGGCCTTGCGGATGTCGGCGCCGAACCCGATTCCCTGCTTGGTCATCCGCTTCTGAACGATGGGGACCAGGTCTGCAAAGGCGCCGCTGACGATGAAGAGGATGTTCTTCGTGTTGACCGATCGCTGCTCCCGCTCTCCGGTCTTGCGGAAGCGTTCGATTTCCTGGATCATGGAAATCGGATCGTGGGGCACCTTCAGATCGACCTCCGTCTCTTCCAGGGGTTTGAGCAGCGCCCGCTGGACGCCGGTGCGGGACACATCGGCACCCACGAAATTCCGGCTGGAGGCGATCTTGTCGATCTCGTCGATGTAGATGATGCCGTACTGCGCCAGTTCGATGTCGTCGTCGGCCTCCCGCACCAGGTCGCGGACCAGATCCTCCACATCCCCGCCGACGTATCCGGTTTCGCTGAATTTGGTGGCATCTCCCTTGACGAAGGGGACGCCGATCCGGTTGGCGATCAGCTTGATCATGTAGGTCTTGCCGACGCCGGTGGGTCCGACCATCAGTACGTTGTTTTTGATGCTGCCGACCATGTCCGGAAGAGCCGCTTCATCCTCATTGCTTTGCTGGATCCGGTTGAAGTGGGTGCAGATCTTGGTGGCCAATATGGCCTTGGCGCGGTCCTGACGGACCACGTACCGATCCAGGTAGGCGATCAGCTCCTCTGGTTTCAACTCGAATTTGAGCTTGCGCGACTTTTGCTTGGGGGCCTTTTCTGCGGCCGCAGGCATCTCCTGGGCCATCACCACAGGAGAGACGATCTTGACAGTGTCACCGAATTTCTTGGAAAGAAACTCGCCGATCTCCTTTTCCAGTTCCTTCGGATTCGGAATTTTTTCATTATATTCGGTCATAGCGATCCCATAATAATCACAACCGTCCTGCTTTGCAAGAAGACCGGATTTGCGGCGCTGAACCCGGCCTTATCTCGGAACGGACTCGGCGTCGATCCGGCCGAATCATGATGGTCTGCAGTTCCGGAAATGGAACAAAAAGCTGAGGCGCTGCATAAAGGTGAGATCGGACCCGACTTGATTTGACCCGGTCCGGGTGATATCGTGGTGTCGACAGCCGTATTCATGCCCCGCCGCTGGCCGGCCGCGCCGACCAGTTAGATCAAGGGTGAAACTTCCCCGAAGCCTCTGCCGATGGAGGGACGCGCGCAGTCTAGTCCGTGTTGCCCGTAATGAACAAAAGCCGGCCACGACGGAGCGTGGCCCTCCAACCGCCAAAACCCA
>CAYPFH010000397.1:0-1488 GCA_964409825.1 uncultured Desulfobacterales bacterium
GGCGCTGGCCATGCTGGCAGATGCGACCCGACAGGAGCGGGAGATTTTGGGTGCGATCGCCTACCAGGAAAACGACACCGTGCTGCACACCGACGCCTCCATGCTGCCGAAGCACCGAAAGGCCCGGGCGGCCTGGAATTACTTCATTCCGCCCGAAAAAACCGTCCGGGTGGCAGTCACCTACGACATGAACATTCTCCAGGGGCTGGATGCCGAGGACGAATTTTGCACGACCCTGAACCGGACCGAGGCGGTGGATTCGGAAAAGATCATCCGGCGGCTCACCTACCACCACCCGGTCTACACCCCGACCAGCCTGGCCGCCCGAAGGCGGCGGGAAGAGATCAGCGGCAAGAACCGCACCTGGTACTGCGGCGCCTACTGGCACTACGGCTTTCACGAAGACGGGGTGAAAAGTGCAGTGGAAGTCTGCCGGCACTTCGGCAAGAGCATTGAAAATGCCTAAAATGAAGAAATCGCTATTTCAGGATTTTTATTGCGTTCTTTTTGGATGGCAAAAAGGCAAGAGGACATCGATTCAACTCGGCAACCAAACCTAAGTCAAGGTAGCACCCACTCTTACTTTAGGCATTTTAGCTCATTTTAGGCATTTTAGGCATTTTATTAATACTTCATAAAATTTCACCAAATGAACCATAGCCCTCACCACAGCGCCATCTATGAAGGCACCATCCGTCACAGGCGTTTTTCCCCGGTGAAAAACGTCTTCCAGTACCGGCTTTTCATGATGTACCTGGATCTGGAGGAGCTGCCGAATCTTTTCGACAATCAGCCGTTTTGGTCGGCCGCCCGGCCCAACCTGGCATGGTTCGACAGAAAAGACCACCTGGGCGATCCTCACGTGCCGCTGTCTGTCGCCGTCCGGGACCTGGTGGGGGAAAAAACCGGCAAGCGGCCCGGCGGCCCGATCCGGCTGCTCACCCACCTGCGATACTTCGGGCATTGCTTCAATCCGGTCAGCTTATACTATTGCTTTGACGGCAGGAAAGAACAGGTGGAGGCCATCGTCGCCGAGGTGCACAACACCCCCTGGATGGAGGAGCACCTCTACGTGCTTGCCGCCGCCGACAACGAACACCCCATGAAGGGCTGGAGAAGACACCGGTTAAAAAAGGTATTTCACGTATCGCCCTTCATGGACATGGACCTGGACTATGATTGGCGGTTCCGACTGCCGGGAGCGAATCTCGGGGCGCATCTGATGCTTTACCGAAAGGGCGTGCGCCTGTTTGACGCCAGCTTGCGGCTTAAAAGGCGGGAAATCACCAAGTCCGGGTTGAACCGGGTGTTGATCGCCTATCCTTTCATGACCCTGAAGGTGATCACCCTGATTCACTGGCAGGCCCTGCGCCTCTGGAACAAGGGCGCGCCCTTTTACACGCATCCCAAAAAACGAGCCGGGGATGATGCTATTGCATGGCGAAGGGACACAGGAAAGTTTTTGTAATGGGGCAGTCATAAATTCGA
>CAYPFH010000397.1:1588-3758 GCA_964409825.1 uncultured Desulfobacterales bacterium
AAATTCGAGTTTCGTGCTTAAAACCGACTTCTGCCTGAACATCTGAACCTGTTCTGTGATTCCCTGAAGGCGGAAGTTTACCATTTTCGTTGAAAAGAGGTGCCCACATGAGCCAATTCGAACTGATTTCCGCAAAGGAGCGGTCCATCATGGGAAGCACCGCACTGGCCGGGCTGGATCGGCTGGCCCGGCAAATGGTGCTGTCGATGCTCGAAAAGCTGCCCTCCGGAAAAATCCGGGTGCAGGAGGCAGAAACCGCCACCGTTTTTGGCAGCATCAGCGAAGACTTTCCGGTCCAGGCCACGATCACGGTGCACGATCCGCGCTTTTACCGCATGACCGCCCTGGGCGGGAGCATCGGCGCGGCCGAGGCGTACATGGCCGGGTACTGGTCCGCGGACGACCTGACCGCCGTGATCCGGATTTTTACCCGCACCCAGCAGATGCGCGAATCGGTGGAAAGCGGCCTGGCCCGCCTCACCCAGCCCGCCCACGCCCTGGTCCACTTCCTGCGGAAAAACACGCTCAAGGGAAGCCGGGAAAACATCGTCGCCCACTACGACCTGGGAAACGACTTTTACCGCCTCTTTTTGGACGAGACCCTCACCTACTCCTGCGGAATCTTTGAAAAACCGGCCTCGACGCTGAAGGAGGCCTCGGCGGCCAAGTACGACCGCCTCTGCAAAAAGCTCGCGCTGACGGCCGAAGACCATGTGTTGGAAATCGGGACCGGGTGGGGCGGATTCACCCTGCACGCGGTCAGAAACTACGGCTGCCGGGTGACCACCACCACCATCTCCGACGAGCAGCACCGATTGGCCGCAGCCCGGTTTGCGGAGGCCGGCATCACCGACCGGGTCACCCTGCTAAAGAAAGACTACCGGGACCTGACCGGCGCCTACGACAAGCTGGTCTCCATCGAAATGATCGAAGCCGTGGGCCACCAGTATCTGGACCGGTTTTTCGCCGTCTGCAGCGAGCGGCTCAAGCCCGACGGCGTCATGGCGCTTCAGGCGATCACCATCGCCGACCACGTCTTTGACCGGTACAAGTACGAAGTCGACTTCATCAAGCGCTACATATTCCCGGGAAGCTGCCTTCCTTCGGTGGCGACCATGCTCAAATCGGTCGCGAAAAAAACCGATCTTCGTCTCTTTCACCTGGAGGACATCACCCCCCACTATGCCGAAACCCTGCGACGGTGGCGCAGGAACTTCTTTTCCAAAATCGACCGGGTCCGGGCCATGGACTTTTCCGAAGCCTTCATCCGGATGTGGGAGTACTACCTGTGCTACTGCGAGGGCGGCTTTACCGAGCGCTACATCGGTGATGTGCAGATGATCCTGACCAAGCCCCTGGCCCGCCCGGCGCCGATTCTTCCCCCCATCGCCCCGCCGCAGATCCCCGCAGCCGGATAGGAAAGCGGCCGGACGGACGACGGCGGCCCCCGGGCCATCGAACGCAACGACGCAAGAATCCGGCGCTTCCTTTCGGGCCCTGGGGGTTTCCGGTCACCCGGCTTTTCTGATGAAGATTCTGGCGTTCTTCTGCGCTTTGGAAATCTTTCTGAAACTTGAATTGTCCCGAAAATTGATCGAGGCTAAACCCGCTGCGTCTTGTGGTCGCTTGACTCCCGGCCAATTTGTGGTAGGGATCAAAAAGGCAATTCATCCTGCGATTCAGCGCGTCTATATGGTAATAGTGCTCGCTGAACCTGGCAGGTTTTACAAGGATTACCGAATCTGTCCGACGCTTCCTTTCCAGGCCTTTTAGAACATGTAAGGAAGGTTCGTAATATTGCCGGACAATACACAAATTTCAGGGCAGTTTTCACCGAATTCTGTGCACCTGACTTTTCCGAAATGGTAACAACAATTCTGAATCAGGCCGTATTTTTGCCGAATTATTCAATGAACGTGCAAAATCGCACGCTACTCACTAGTTCGCCCTTAATGAAAAGAAGCATGCAATAACCTGCATGAAGGAAACATCATGAAGCGGCCACTTCGTATTTTGCTCTCTTTATTCGTAGGCTTCCTGGCGGTTTTAGGCCTTTTTGCGCAAACCAATGTGCAGTCCAGGTCCCACATGAGCGCCGAGGGATCTGACCCTAACCACTTAGGCTGGATGACGGGCTTCCCCCCGTCGCCTGAGAAGTTGATTATGCAAC
>CAYPFH010000398.1:0-3756 GCA_964409825.1 uncultured Desulfobacterales bacterium
CCTCTGACCTCTGACCTCTGACCTCTGACCTCTGACCTCTGACCTCTGACCTCTGGTTTTTCTGATCCTTTTCTATAACTTCAGCGGTGCCAGCCGCGCCAAATAATTAAAATCGCTCCGCGATTTTAATTATAAAAAAAGGCAGCGGCGCATGGTAGTCTAGCACATGCTCCGCTGCCTTTTGGGTAATGGGAAAACGTTTTATTCGGCAGAAGCCCGGATTATTTATGCTCTGCGGCGATGTCTCCGACGTCGCTCTGGGCGGAGGTGGCCGCGCCCAGCACGACCGCGGTACCGAACACCGTACCACCGACCACGAGTGCGTTGGCGCCCACTACGGCCCCTCCGGCGGTAGCGGCGGCTTCTACGCGGGCGGCGCCTTCTGCCGCATCGGCGATCGACGCCGGCTGCGCCTGGCTGGTCTGGGCCTCGGCTTCACGGGAAAGCTCGTCTCCGGCAAAAGCGGGGGTGAATGCCAACAGAGAAAGAACCATCAGGCAGGCAATGGCAGATGAAACTTTTGACGAAAAACGATTTTTGAACATGGAACCCTCCCTCTTCCTTGGACCGGAATGTAAAATTGCTCACAGGTTAAACTGGATTTGCGAAAAGTTGAAAACAACTCTAAAGACAAACCATTTGCGTGTCAAGACTATTTTTCAACCTGCCGGACATTTTTTTCCAGCACGCCCGGCATCAGATCGCTGCCGAACTCGAACAGGGGGTTCCAATGATAGACCGTGGCGGCGACATCGCGGCTCCACGGCTTGAAGGAATAGTTATACATCACACTGGTCTCCCGGAGGGTGAACATCCGCGCCGGCAGCCGGATAAACACCCCCTTGTCGTTGTAACCCCGGTTGAAGTCCGCCAGGAAATGGTCCGTATCGGTAATGCTGTACCAGGCGCCGATTTCCAGGCCGGTGTCCGGGTAGGACCGCTTGGCCTCGAACCGCCATCCGGTATCGCCCCCCAGAAACCGCCCGTATTGTGCCCGGAGGGTCATATCGATGTCAAACGGGGCAAACCGGAAGTAGGCGTTTCCCAGGATGGTGTAGTAGTCCTCGTCGTCGTCCAGCTCCACGGCGGTGCCGGGAATCCGCTTTCTCGCCCAGTCCGACTCCACGCCGAAGGCGATGTTTCCTTTGCCTGGAAACGCCAGCAGTTCTCCGCCGACGCCGGCATACATCGGCTCCAGGTAACCGGTGGTGACCCTGCCGAACACGCGGTCGCTCAACCGCAGGGTCTGATCGTAGACCAGGCTGCTCAGCGAAGATTCGTCGCCCAGGTATTTCCAGGAGTCGCTTCGCACCGCATCCGGCGGCGGAATGTTGCTCGACTCGACGTTCGAAACAAAGGGAATCATGTAGGATGCCTGCAAGGCGGACCCTTTCCAAAGCTGGGCCTGGGCCCACGGCTTGATCCCCACCCGGTACTGGAACACCCCGGAAGGATCGTTCAGATAGGTGTCGACTTCGGGCTTGATGCCCCAGTCGAAATCCAGCATCCTGTTGTTGCCGGCGGCGGCCATGATCCGCCGGCCGTCAAGGTATCCGGAAGAGACCGTTTCCATCTTGATCAGCTCGGCGAAGATGTCCGGCCGCATTTTGCCCAACAGGTAGTCGTCGAAATGCCCGGGCCGGATCGATATGCGGGACATGGGCATGCGCCGTTTGGCGATCACCGCTTCGATCCGCTCGATCCCGGCCGGAGCGTGGGCGAGCAGCACCCGCAGCACCCGGCCGGCGGCTTTTTCGTTGGACAGGTATTTGGTGTTTTCAAATTCTGCGGTCAAAAAACGGCCGTCGGTGAAGACCGCCGCCCTGGTAAAGCCGATTTGATGGATCTCTTCGAGAATCGCCTCCATGCGCGCGCCGGCGTTTTCCTCGGAAAACGGCGGCGCTTCTATGGTCTTCCACACCGGCGGGTCCGGCTGCTTGGGCAGGATCGATTTTCCCAGCATCAGGTTGAAATGCGCGCTCACCCCCAGCGTGTCGCCGCGCTGCCAGGATACCCCCACCTCGAACCCGTCGAACACCTCGATCCGGGCGCCGATGTTCACGGACCAGTCGGCTCCTTCGGGCACCGGTTGCTCTTTGGTGGTCCCCAGCCTCGGATCTTTCTCATAATCGACAGGGTTGTATTCCACCATGAGATTGACCCGCTCGTGGACCCCCCATTCGATCCCGCCGAAGGGGCCGGCGCTTTTCAGGCCTTCCTTGGACAGGACGGCCAGGGCCCGGTCGCCGGCTTCGGTGGCCCCGCCGCCTAATCTTCCCGTGCCCACCCCCAGGGTGAAATCCAGCGGCCCCAGCCGCTTGCTGGCCACCAGGTACTCCGCCGGAAACAGCCGCGTCCCCTGAGCGTCGTGGATCCCGGCGGCCAGGGCCGGAAAGCTTCCCGACTCGCCCAGGAGCTGGAACTTGAGGTCCACGGCCTTGTCTTTGTAGTCGCCGAACGCCCCATCTCCAAGATTTGTCGGTCTATCTTCTATTTCCGTGTACCGGCCGCTGATTTCCAGCCAAGGCAGCACCCCCATGCCCACCGTGTACCACCCGAAGGGATCGGCCCGGCCGTAGCCGAGCCGAAACACCCCGTCTTCCAGGATCCGGGCGTTGGGGATTTCGTACAGGCCGGTGCCGCCCCAGTTGGCCGCGCCGATGAAGGGGCGGTCGCTTGCCCCTGCTGAGCCCGCCGGCACGACAAGATTCACGATCAAAAGAAATAGGCAGCCGATCAGCATGCACCGCATACAAGCTGCTAAGCTGCTGAGCTGCTGAGCTGCTGAGAGAAAACCGGATGTCGGATGTCGGATGTCGGATGTCGAAAAGGGCAAAGGAAAACCAGAGGACGGACGACAGGTAACAGATGACAGTAAGTGCTCGAAAAACTCATCGGAAGTTTTTTTACCGTTTCTGTCCTCTACTTCGTGCATCTGACCTCGGCCTGCCGGGTGTCGCTTGAGCGATCCATGAGAGCGTAGCTCGTAGAGCTGGGATTTAATTTTTCGGACCTCCGGCCCTTTCCGCAATGCTCCATGCAATGCGAATCGCCGGTTTTAGGGCGTCACAAACTCCACCAGGGGAAGGCCTTTCAGATCGCCGTCCGAGGTGTAGAGAGGACAGTTGTAGGCAAGCGCAGTGGCATATACCATGGCATCCGCCATGGCCAGCCGGTGCTGTAAGGCCAGGTCGGCCGCCTTGAGGGCCAGATGCTCTTCCAGCGGAACCACTGTGGCGTTTTTCATGGTGCCGACCGCCAGGAGGGCGTTTTCTTCGCCGATCTCCCTTTTGAGAATTTTATAGACCTCGTAGAGAACCACCACCGGCACCAGGAGCCGGCCTTCAGCCTGGAGATGTGCCCCGTACGCATCGGCCAGCTTGCCGTTTGAAAACCACTCGAGCCATCCGCAGGAATCCACGATATGCATCAGTATCGGTCCTGCTTTTCCCGATAGTCGTTCAGTTTCGCGTCCTGGGCGATTCCGCGCAAAGATTCTATCGGCGTGTGTGGAATCAGGATCAGCATGCCGTCTTTTTCAATCACCGTAAGTTTTTGCTTCGGCCGCAGTTTGAGCCGCTCCCGCACCGGTTTTGGGATGACCACCTGGAATTTGCTCGAAATCGTGGTCTGCATGGTTTTCTCCTTATCCTTCATCGATACAAATATCGTAAGAAATTATACCTCAAAATTCAAGATCCAAATACCAAACAATAAAATCGTTTTACGATTTTATTCGCCGACGGCCCGCAGTTT
>CAYPFH010000399.1:0-3744 GCA_964409825.1 uncultured Desulfobacterales bacterium
TGTCTCAATCCCTCCAGGGTGACATTCGACATTTTAATCCAGCAGGAAGCGCCGGATTTTTCCAAATCCTCCGGGCTTGAGACATCCTGGGCGTTGATCACCGCCACCGGCCGATCGCGATGATAGTCCGGATTTTTGTTTTGGATGATCGGCCGAACGCTGTCCGGCGCATCATTGACCGGCCCAGGTAGTGCACAGGACAGGAGGTGGGGCCATGTCCATGCATTTATCCTCGGTTGACCCGACAACCGATTCAACAGCCCGCCCTCACTTGCCACATGGGCCGCGATGCAGATGCTCCCCCAGTTGCCCTGAGATTCCTTTAAAAACTCAACCGCATCGTATTTTCCAGTGGGAGACGCGCTTTTATCCTCATGGATGCCGCAATCACCAAGGATACGTTCCAAAGAGCGCTCATCCTTTTCCGGGTCGAACAAGCACAGCAGATGCACACCATCCTTGCTCACCGCTTCGAATCCAGGGAAAACAATGATGCCAGCGTCCTGCGCCGCCTGTCGAAGTGCCTGCGAGGATCGCACGCGATAGTGATCGGTGATCCCGATGACTTCGATACCGGTTCGCTGGCACGTCTCCACTATCGCTGTATTGTAATCCGCTTCATTGCTGAAGGCCGTCGTTTTACTGTGCCGCACAAGATACTCAAACGGATTGACCTGCAGCGCGCAGCGATAGAAACGAGCGCCGGAAGGCAAGTTTTGGGCATCTTCAACTGTATTTAAAGTGCTCATGTCTCAATCCTCTCGATCAAATTGGCGCGCCTGTGTCACGCAAGATGGCAACAATTTCGGTTTTCACTTTATTCGGAATATCAGCAGCTTGCGAAATAGGCACATACTTGAATGTTGTCAGATCAAAAGGCACTTTATCATTCCGGTTGCGTGGTTCGAAAAGGAAAATAAGGCGATTTCTTTCATGGTGTTTGAGAGCGAAACCCGTCTCGACAAAAACATTGGGTTTTTCATTCAACTGTCGCTGATGCCCGATCACTTGCCCGGGTTCGGCACCATCACTCAACTCATAGGGTACCGAAATCGCCGCCAGATCCCGCAAATCGGCAAAACCGCGGATGATTTTGAAAATGCCCAATACGCCTTCTGCAAAGTAGCCTTCAAATTCGATCGCTTGGCCTGCAGGCGGCATATCAAATATCCTCCACTGACTTAACGCCGAGAATCATTTTTTCAATTTCACGCTTTCTTTGCATGAGCATTGCATTTGCATTTGAAATTCGATCAAGAACCACTCGGCGCTGCTCAGCGTAATGTTGTTGAGTTTTAAGATCTACGATAGGCAACCTAATCTCGGCAAGATTTCCATAATACATGCGCTGTTTAACCGCTCCAACCCGGTTAAAAGCAACAAGTGTAAGGAAATAATCTGTTCGTATCATGAGCGCCATGAAATCTGGCAAATAGCCGCTTATTATTCGCCATACTTGATATTCAGGGCTAGTGATAGCATCATCAGGAACCTCTGGCACGATACCCAATGAGCCCACGTTCGCCCGGGTGGGGTTGTGAAAAAACCAATCTTTTTCGATTCTCTTGCAAGGGGCATTAAATTTGCTCCCAATTTGCTTGGCACTGAGAAAAACCCCATCCTTGTTATTGACACCGTATATGAGCCATTCTTTTTCAGGGGCTTCCCATGGCCTTACAGTCTCGGAACATTCTTCCGTATAATCTCCCAATCTCACGAAATCTGGATTGGACGAAATAAAGGCAGCTGCACGTCCGGCTTTGACATCCCATTGTTGAGCGTTCTCGTAGTTAGCGATGAACACTCTGGAGCCGATCACATGGTCAAATGCTCGGGTCTTTTTAACCAGATTCCTATGGAGTTCGGACACCAATACAACCAAAGCAGCATCTGCGGAAATGCATTCTTGCTTTGCTGCCTCCCAATGGGTTACAATATTTTGCTGAATCGGCAGAGGCGGCAGAGGGATCTCCAATGATCCGGGCATAGTGTTCCCCTTGAGCGTAATCCTCGGCCTTGATGGTCACGTTATCGGACTTGCACTCCACAATAATGAAGGGCGGCTTCTGGTCGATTTTATCCTGAGCGCTGCGCCAGATCACAAAATCAGCCCGGGCCTGGGCGCTGCCCCGGCCGGTAACATCCATCTCTTCCGCCATTTGATCGGTGACATAGCCATATTCCTGTGTCAATACCCGCAGGTATTCCTGGCGAACACGCTCCTCGGGGGTCAATGGCAACCATTTTTGTCTTACCGGGCTGAAGATCTTATTGCCTTTGACCTGAATTTCATCTGCTTTGACATAGCTTTTTCTTGCCATGCATCACTCCCAAAGGTTTTTATATTTTGTCATTATCGGCATAGCTGTAATATTCGTTTCCGCTTCCAATAATGAGGTGATCAAGAAAAGCAAGATCCATGAGCTTAGCGGCCTGTTTGAGGTCCTTTGTCGTCTGGTCATCTGCCGCGGAGGGTTTCGGCTGACCGGAAGGATGATTGTGCGCCACGACAAATGCGCTGGCCGATACCCGCAAGGCCTCTTCCATTACCCTACGAACATAAACGGTTGCCTGTGTGGGAATGCCCTCTGCAATCCACCTTTCGGCAAGCAATTGATTTTGACCATCCAGCAAGATGGTCAAAAAGCATTCCTGCCGTTTCCCTTCAAAATGAGGACGGACATATGCAACAACCTCCGCTGCGTGATCAAAGCTTTGCGGCAAAGAGGTTTGCCTACGGACCCTTTTACCTATTTCTATGGCGGCCTTTACCTGAGCGGTCTTGGCGACGCCCATGCCGGGAACGGCAAGAAGCTCTTCAATGTGTGCGCGATCGATTCCGTTAATCCCGTTAAATTGAGCCATCAGTTGGCGGGCCAGGTCCTCAGCCGATTGTCTAAATGCTCCAACACGAAGCAAAACAGCCAGCAACTCCCCATCAGAAAGCCCCTCAGGCCCTAACTGTAGCAGTTTCTCCCGGGGCCGTTCGGATACCGGCCAATCCTTGATGGAGCGGTGTTCATTACTTCGCTGCGTTTTGGATTTAGTTATTTCTTTAACCATGGCTGTTCTCGTCAAGATCCAGCATCCCGGCTGCCTGCATTCGTTCACAAAAGGCATCCAACTGCGCCCGGGCCAATTTGGAAGGCTTGGCCTGTCCGTTTTCCCAACGATTGACCGTGGCATAGCTGACGCCCAGTTCCCGGGCCAGGTCCTCCTGGCTGATTGAAAGCTGCCGTCGGATCTCCTTAACCAATGATGGGTAATCCGGCTGAATAAATTTCATCGATTCTTTGGCCTTCCGTTATCCAAATAGCCATTATTATGAATGAATTTTATTACGGATGTTATATCATCTGGAGAAATATTGGCAATCCATTTTATGATCCCATGCTGCCGACATCTTTTGATCCCTGGACTGGCCGGGAAAAGGCCATACCCCTACCCGGCGGGAATGATTCTTCCGATGGTTATGCGCGGGTTCTGTTTGTTGGAACCACCGGCGCCGGAAAAACGACCATTGTAAGGCAGCAATTTTTTATTCGATCTGAGAGAGCTGATTGCAGCCTCCGTAAAGATGGCGGGAGGACAATTAAAAGGCTGGTCGCAAAAAGAGTAAAGGCAGGATACTGGCGAAAGGAAGGGTTCGAAATGAAAAAAGCCGGCAGCCCGGATGCAACCGACTTGTTAAAAAAATTCTGAAAAACGGAGACCCAGTCTTCGCGGTAGCTTTGCCGCAGCAGG
>CAYPFH010000400.1:0-3715 GCA_964409825.1 uncultured Desulfobacterales bacterium
GTCGGGGCAAATTCTTATCATTCTGTGACGGTTAAAGCTCCGCGAAAATCGGTGGGTATCGGAAAATCATGCCGAGAAAAGCCAGAATCGATGCGCCAGGCGCTCTGAATCACATCATCTTTCGAGGAATCGAGGGTCGGAATATTTTCAGAGACAACAAGGACCGGAACAATTTCCTGGATCGACTTGGCGCAGTCCTTGAAGCAACCGGTACGCCTTGCTTTGCCTGGGCTCTGATGCCCAATCATGTCCATCTCCTTTTGAAAACAGGCAATGCACCGTTATCCCATACGATGCAGCGGCTGCTGACCGGGCACGGCGGATATTTCAACCGCCGGCATCGCCGGCACGGAAAGCTTTTTCAAAATCGTTACAAATCGATACTTTGCCAAGAAGAAGTTTATTTCAAAGAATTGGTCAGATACATCCATTTGAATCCTGTTCGCGCCAAGCTTGTTGCAGACCTCGACTCTCTAAACAATTGGTCCTACAGCGGACATAGCACCATCATGGGAAAGCAGGACAATGAGTGGCATGACGACCAATACGTCTTGAAAATGTTTGGCGAGTCTTTGTCGGAGGCCAGGGAAAAGTACCGGAACTATATTAAAAAGGGCATGGATCAGGGAAGAAAACCCGAGCTGACCGGGGGAGGGTTGGTCCGAAGCCTGGGCGGCTGGTCTGCAGTTAAAATGTTGAGAAAAACGGATATTCGGATGAAAAGCGATGAGCGCATACTGGGAGACGGCGATTTTGTTGAAAGGACTTTACAAGAAGCACAGGAGCGGTACGAGAGGGGCTATGCACTGAAGGCTCAAGGATTCGATCTATCGAAGATCGCTCTGCGGGTAGGCGAAAAAACCGGCATTGAGATGGATGAGTTATGCTCCAAGAGCAAACGCCCGGAAACTGTCCGGGCACGAAGCCTTTTTTGCTACTGGGCATGCCGTGAACTCGGGATGAAGATGACTGAAATGGCCGCTTTATTGAAAATCTCGCAGCCCTCAGTGAGCAAATCAGTGCTGCGCGGTGAAAAAATATGTAAAGAAAACGACTGGAAGCTGTTTGCATAGAGAAAGTTATTAAATTATAGACGTCCCCTAAATTTTTGCGCAAATGGCTGAAAACCACGAACTAGCGATGGCCTACGAGTATGTAGAGCACACCGGAACAAATGTCTTTCTCACCGGAAAGGCGGGCACCGGCAAAACCACCTTTTTACACTCCTTCAAAGATCGGTCTTCCAAGCGCATGATCGTGGTGGCGCCCACAGGCGTGGCAGCGATCAATGCAGGCGGGGTGACGATCCACTCGTTTTTCCAGCTCCCCTTCGGTCCCATCCTTCCAGAATCCGGCGATGACGAAGACACCGCCGATTTGCACCGCCCGAAAAACCGCTACCGCTTCAACCGGCAAAAGATAGACATCCTCCGCAGCCTCGATCTGTTGGTGATCGATGAAATCAGCATGGTCCGGGCAGACCTGCTCGACGGCGTCGACGGGGTGCTGCGCCGGTTCCGCGAAGATTCAAGACCTTTCGGTGGCGTGCAGCTGCTGATGATCGGCGACATGCAGCAGCTTGCCCCGGTGGTCAAGGAAGACGCATGGCAGATTCTGCAAAACTACTACGAGACCATGTTTTTCTTCAGCAGCCGTGCCCTGCAAAGCGCCGGAATGGTCGGCATCGAGCTGAAGCACATCTACCGCCAGAGCGATGCAGGATTCATCGGCCTGCTCGAGCAGGTGAGAAACAATCGGCCGAGCGGCGCCGCCCTTGCCGCGCTCAACGAGCGCTGCGACCCCGGATTTGCAGAACAGGGGCCGGAAGGCTACATCACCTTGACCACTCACAACCATCGGGCCCGAAAAATCAACATGCAGCGCCTGGCCGCCTTACCCGGCCATGAACGGCGTTTTCGCGCAACGGTGGAGGGGGAATTTCCCCCTTCCGTGTTTCCCACGGCAGAGGAACTGGTCCTTAAACCCGGCGCCCAGGTGATGTTCGTGAAAAACGACGGTTCGCCCGAAAAACGCTTTTTCAACGGGAAAATCGGCCTGCTCAAACGCGTGGGCAATGATCGGCTGACCGTCGAGTGCCCCGAAGACACGGAATCGATTATTGTCGAGCCGGTCGAGTGGAAAAACATCAAATACAGCCTCGATGAGGAATCCAAAGAAATCCGGGAAACAGAATCCGGCAAATTCGTGCAGTTTCCCCTGAAGCTGGCCTGGGCCATCACGATTCACAAAAGCCAGGGCCTGACGTTCGACAAGGCCATCGTCGATGCGGCCGCCGCTTTTGCCGAGGGCCAGGTCTATGTGGCCCTGAGCCGCTGCCGCACTTTAGAAGGCCTGGTGCTGAGCACCCCCATCGAGCGTCGCAGCATCAAAAGCCATGCCGCAGTGGATGCCTTTTCCGGGGCCCTCGAAAAAAACGCGCCGGGTCCGGATGGGCTTGCTGCTGCGAAAAGAAGCCACCAGCTGAATCTGCTCGACGAGCTGTTCGATTTTTCCGGATTGCTCCGCCGCCTGCTTGCCTGCCTGAAAATCGCAAACCGCAGCCGATCGGTTCTGAGCGGCAACCCCTCCGCACCCCTGGGGCGCATTGCCGATGCGACAAGGGCCGAGATCCTCGAAGTCGCAGACAAGTTCACGGCCCAGCGCCGCCGGATCGCCGAAGCCGCAGACGAACCGGAAAGCTCCCCCCTGCTCCAGGAGAGGGTGGCAAAGGCATCGGCCTACTTTTCCGACAAGGTCGAATCTTTGGTGATCTCTCCTTTGGGCGCCGTGGCGGTCGAAACCGACAATCGGGAGGTGCGCAAGGCGGTTGCAGCCGCCTTAGACGCCGCCATTGGGGAAGCCAAAATCAAGCGATACTGCCTGGATGCCTGCCGTTCTGGCATCGTATTCGACGAGTATCTCAAGGTCCGCGGCCGTTCCCTGTTTAAAGCTTCCGCAACCGGTCCGGCGGCCTCTCAAGCAAAGGCGCAACAACCAGAAGACATTGAAAATCCAGCGTTGTACGAATCGCTCAAGCAGTGGCGAAGAAAAAAATCCAGGGAAACCGATCGCCCTGCCTATACCATCGTTCCCAATGCGGTTCTGGCGGAAATCTCCGCCCGGCTGCCGGCCAGCAAAAGACAGCTTCGCGCCGTCAAAGGAATGGGCGGGAAAAGGGGCGCGTCCTACGGAGAAGAGATTCTCGAAATGGTGGCCCGCTACCGGTCCGAAACAGATCCGGCTTCAGGAAACGATCCGAAAGAAAAAAAGCGCCCTCCGGACAAGCCGATCGACGAAAATCCCCGCAGCCGGGAAGAGTCCCTGCGGCTTTTTCTGGAGGGTCGGGATGCGGCGGCCGTGGCGGCCGAGCGCGGCCTGGCCCGATCCACGATCGAAGGACACCTGGCATACTTCGTCGGCACCGGAGAACTGTCCGTCGAACAAGTGGTCTCACCGGAAAAGTCCGCCCGAATCGCCGCGTATTTCCAAACCGCCAAAGACCGGAAACTGGCCCCGGCCAAGGCGGCCCTCGGATCCGACGTCTCCTACGGCGAACTGCGGCTCGTGCTGCGGGACCTGGAACGGAAGGAAAGAGAATAGCAGCCCGGCTTACTCGGGGATCTTTTACAAACACTCATAAACAGCCTGACCATTTTAGACGGCGGGGCTCGTATGAAACTTCGTCAAATGCCGGGGTTTTTGTAGGGCACGACCT
>CAYPFH010000401.1:0-3711 GCA_964409825.1 uncultured Desulfobacterales bacterium
GGGGAAGTTTCAGTATTGATCAAATCCCGTTCGAGAACGGGACGGCAGGGCTTATGTGAAACTTCGCTCGAAGTCCTATTTCGCCATTTTTCCAGCGGCGCAGCCGCGTTTTATAAAAGCGCTCCGCGCATTTTGCGGAGCGCTTTTATTTGGCCATTAAAGTGGTTACCGCCTCATCGAGCCCGTCCAGGGTCAGCTCGAGCATCGGAAACACCTGCCGGATGATGGCGATGGTCCGGGTGTAGTCCCACATTCGGCTTGGCACCGGATTGAGCCACACGCTGTGGCGGAATGTCTTGGCCAGAAACTGCAGCCGCTCGATGCTCGGTTTTCCGCTGCGTTCCTCCAGGTGGATGGAGCCGTCCGTGGCCATCAGTTCGTAGGGTGCCATGGAAGCGTCTCCGACGATGATCCAACGGGTTTCCGGGTCGAGGCGGACCATCTCATCCAGCTTTTTCGGCTTGCGATACCGGGACGGATCCTCCCAGAGCTGGTCGTATATGGTGTTGTGGAAAAAGTAGGTTTTGATGTCCTTGAACTGGGCCCGCGCATAGTCGAACAGGGTCTGGACCACCGGGATATAGGGGTCCATGGAATAGCCGCCGTTGTCGATGGCCAGGATCACCTTGAGGCGGTCCTTGAAGCTTCGATCGAAGACGATTTCGATCTCCCCGGCGTTTTTCATGGTCTGGTAGATCGTTTCTTCGACGTTGAGCCGGTCCTTGGGGCCGGTGGGCCGAAGGTTGCGCAGCCGTTTTAAGGCCTCTCCGATGAGAGATTCGGTCAGGGGCCCGGTTCGGGAGTAGTCCTTGTACCGCCGGTCCATGGCGACCTTGACTGCGGACTTGTTCCGGGAAACCCCGCCGACCCGCATCCCGTCGGGATGGTACCCGGAGTGGCCCACCGGCGAGGTGCCGCCGGTGCCGATCCACCGGCTTCCGCCGTGGTGCTCGCCGTCCTGCTCCTTGAGCCGCTCCTTGAAATAATCGATCAGCTCTTCCGGGGTCAGATTTTTGAGCTTTTCGGCATCGACTCCTAAAATCTTCGCCATCTCTTCGGGGGACTGAAGCCATTGCTCCAGCAGCGCCCGGGCGAATTCGTCGAGTTCGAATGCTTCATGATCCGGAAGGTCCGCGCCCTCGAAATGGTGGGCGAACACCCGGTCGTACAGGTCAAAGTAGCGTTCGCTTTTTACCAGGACCGCCCGGGCGGAGGTGTAGAAATCTTCCAGGGAGTTGACCAGCCCCATGTTCAACGCTTTTTGCAGCGTCAGAAAATTGGTCGGGCTGACCGGAATTCCCACGTCCCGCAGCTTATAGAAGAATTGGATGAACATAGGTTTCGTAGCGATCCTGAATCTTCACCTCTGGCAGAGAACCCGGGAGAATTCCACTGTCCCGGTGATAAAGAGATAAAGCACGAAATTCGAATTTAAGACTGTAACTTGTATTTGCCTTTTTAGGGCTCTGCCTGAAATTCCCCGCCATTTAGAACAACCTCCTCCGGCTCACGGCCGTATTGGCCCGCTCATAGTCCTGGCTCTTTTTAAACAGCACCCCCAGATAGGGGATCTCGCCTTTTTCCAAGGCCTTGGGGCGGAAATCCGGATCCGCCTTCAGGGCGCGGATCCAGTTGATCAGCTCCCGGGTGGCGGGTTTTTTTTCAACGGCGTCGATTTCCCTCAGCCGATAAAAAGTGTTGACCGCATTGGCCAGCAGGTCTGCATCGATATCCGGAAAATGGACGCCGATGATCCTTCGCATCATCTTCGGATCGGGAAAAGCGATATGGTGGAAGTTGCACCGGCCCAGAAACGGATCCGACAGGTCCTTTTTGGCATTTGAGGTGATGATGATGACCGGCCGGTGCCGCGCCCGCATTGTCTTGTCGATTTCGATGATGTCGAACTCCATCTGATCCAGCACGTCGAGCATGTCGTCCTGAAAATCGGTGTCGGCCTTGTCGATTTCGTCGATGAGCAGCACGGTCCGATGCTCGGCCACAAAGGCCTGGCCGATTTTGCCCATTTTGATGTACTCTTCGATATTGCTGATGTCCCGCACCGAGTCGCCGAAGCGGCTGTCGTTGAGCCGGGTCAGCGTGTCGTATTGATAGAGGGCTTCGATCAGCTTCATGCTCGATTTGACGTTCAGAACGATCAAGGGCATTTGCAGGTTTTCGGCAATGGCGTGGGCCAGCATCGTCTTGCCGGTGCCCGGCTCGCCCTTGAGCAAAAGGGGCATCTCCAGGGCCATGGATATGTTGACGATGTGGGCCAGCTCTTCGTCGAGTACGTACCGGCGGGCGCCGGTGAAACGGTTCTTGTCGTTTTCCGTCATGAAACAAACCTCCCCGTTGGGTTGCAATCCGAATCTTCCGGCTGCCTCGGATCGTTCCTCATTTTGCGGTCATCCGCTGTTTCGGATTCTGTCCGACAAAGACGCAGTCAACTCCAGCACCCGTTCGGCGTGGTCCCGGTCGATCGACCCTGTGCCGCAGCTCGGGGTGATGAGCGATTGCCGGAGGAGGCGCTCACGGTCCACCCCGAGGGCGGCGGTTTTTTCGATCAAATCCTGCCACCGGGAAAAAAGAGAATCCACGGTCTGCGCTTCGATGTCCTCGGCCCGTGAGGTCGGCACGATCCCCCAGGCAACGATGCCCCCGGCGTTGACAAACCGAACCAGGTCGTCTGCATACAGGACGAACCGGTCGAAATAGGAAAAGGCGTCGAAATTGACGATTCCGATGGAGGTGCCAAGCACAAGGGACCAGTCTGTATTGGCGCAGACATGGATGCCGGCGATCCCCCCCTCGGAGCGGACCGCTTCGATCACCTCTTCCAGGCAGGAGAGCACATCCTGCCTGGAGATACTGGTAAATTCCGAGGTGCCGAAACCGGCAAGAGCCGGTTCGTCGAGAAAGACGATGACCGGCTTTTTCAACTCCGACAGCTTACGCACCTGCCAGCGCGCCCTTTGGGCCAGAAGCTTGACGGCGGCGTCCCGGAGCCGCTCGTCATAGTATATGGCCGCCCCATTCTGGTTCTTGACGGCGGTGGTCAAGGTGATCGGCCCGGTGACCTGGCCTTTGACCGCGGCCGGGGAGACGGTCAGCGCCGAAACCGTCTCCAGAAAAAGGAAAAATCCTTCGGCGACCGCCGGATCCATGGCAAACCGCGACCGGTTCAGGTCCTGTCGTTCCTCGACCACGGCCATGTATTCTTCATAAAAGCCGAGCAGCTGATCGTCGAAATCCGGTGCGTCGGTGCGAATCACCTCGTCGCCGGGCTTCCCTGTCAGGCCGGGCACCCCCGGCAGAAACTGGGAGATCATCCCTTCCTGCTTTCGGCACGGAAGTTGGACCCACAGTGGAATGTCGGGCGTTCGGCGAAGGACGAGGTCCAGCGCCTCTTGGTGGTCCTCCAAAGGAAGACTGCCGATCAAAACCGCCAGGCAGCGAGGGATAAAGGGAGATGTCATCGGTCACCTTTCAAACAGTGTCACGGTTGTAGGGGAAAACTTGCAGCGGCCCTTCTGACAGCCGTTTTTGAGCTCGAGAGTCATGATGCTGCAATAAATCATCCATTTGGCTGCATTTGGAGACGAAATCCGAAAATTGAATTGTAACAATCCGATGGACGATTGGCAACCGGACAAGCCGGTCGACGACGGTAAGCAATTGACAGCTTCCGGGGCCGGTGATAAACATTTT
>CAYPFH010000402.1:0-3710 GCA_964409825.1 uncultured Desulfobacterales bacterium
CCGGTGTAGTGAACGGCCTCCGTGCCGTTCATGAAGGCACGACATCCGGCTTCGCATTCAGCTACGCCCGGACAGGCGCAAGTCGTGCCCTACAAAAACCGCGGCTTCGACCGAAGTTTCACATAAGCGTGCCTAACCGACTCAAAGAGAGGTTGAACATGCCAAACCGGAAAAGATTTCTGCGCTACCTTGTCATCGGAGGGATTCTTCTGCTGGCAGCCGTGTGGTCTCTGGCAAGCGCCGGCACAGGATCCGCAGAAAGCGGATATCCCAATGCCGATCTTCTGGCCTCCGCCGACTGGCTCAAGAAGCGAATCGACGATTCGGACCTGATCATCGTGGACGTCAGAGCTAAGGAGCATTTCGACGGGAAACTGATTCCGGGCGCCATTCGGCTTCCCTGGTCCTCGTTCCGGTACAATGACAAGGCAACCAACACGGGAAGCCTGTTCGTGGGCACGGAAAGGGCCCAGGAAATCTTGGGAGAACACGGCATCGGCCGTACGAATGAAATCGTCCTGTACGACAGCGTCGAGCGCGACGGGGGGGCGACGGCCTCCTACCTGTTCTGGGTGCTGGATGTGCCCGGACACGAGAAAAAGCGGGTGCTGGAAGGAGGCCTCGATGCCTGGCAGCGGTCCGGTTACGATCTGGACTCCAGACCGAAGCAGCTGTCGCCGGTGCTTTACCAGGCCCCCATGGAAGAAATCTACAACCGTCGCCTGATCGACGGCGATTTTGTCTATCGACGGCTGGGAGACCCCTATTACCAGATCATCGACGTCCGCTCCCGGGCCGAATACCTGGGCGAAAAAGGAAGCCGGGACCTGAGGGGAAACCCCCTCAAACTGGGGCACATCCCCACCGCGGTCAACATCGACTACACGAACAACTGGGCCGATGCGAATACCAAAACCATAAAGCCCTACCCGGCGCTTCAAAATCTGTACCGGGGACTCGACCCGAACAAGGGCGTGATCGTCTACTGCGCCTCGGGGCGGCGGAGTTCCTTCAGCTATTTCATCCTTCGGCTCATGGGGGTCGAAAACGTCTATACCTACGAGGGTTCCTGGCTGGAATGGGCAAATCCGGCCATGTTCTATCCGGTGTAAACGATGGAAAGAAAACTGGCCGGCTTCGATCTGCCGACAAGCGCACAGCGGACTGCGGCAAGCAGCAAAGCCGCCTCGGAAAAAACCGGGGGCGGTGCATCGGGAAAAGCCGCCGGCAAGCCCAAAGGCGGTTATGTCTCCTGTGGAGGGTAACATGCAGCAGAGCAGCGAACACTCGGCCTACTGGAAGTGGATTCCGGCATCCTTTGCGCTGGCCGGCATCATCGTATTCATATTTGCCACCTTCGGGCCGCCCGCCTCGTCGAGCGGGTTTGTCAGCACCCTGAAGGGCTTTTTCCAGGCCGTTGCACCCGACTATGAGGCGTCCAAAACCCACTACCAGATCATCCCCGGCCCGGGATCGTGGCTGTTCGCCTTTGTCGTGGGAATGGCCATCGGCGGATTCGTCGCCGGCCGGACATTTCCGGTCCCTACCCGGGATGTCCCGAGAATATGGGAGCATCGCTTCGGCAACAGCCGGCGCCGCCGTGTTCGCCCAGCTCCACGAATTTCTGATCCCCCTTCTCTACGATCCGACCAATGTGGGGCAGTTGACCCTGGCCGACTGGGCGGGAAGCCGGGGGGCGGCGGTGGTCACCCTGGCCGTCGTTTTCTCTATTTGCATCTACTTTATCGGAAAGCTGTGGACCCGGCAGGGCGGCAATGGATAGATCCATGAGATTTCGCTTTCCCGCATTGCTCCTGATCCGGCCTGCACTGGCTGCGGCGGGATGCTCCGGGCAGAAGGAAGCAGAAACGGTTGAGCTGCGGGTCCCCCGAGGATACCAGCAAACGTTAAAAATTTCCTTCGGAGGCCGGCTTCTTTCTTTCGGGCCGTTTGTGGGCTACTACTTCAAACCGCAAGACCCGAAGGACCTGACCCGCCTGTCTTTGATCTGCTTCAACGAAAATCAATTCTACACGAAAGACCTTCCGGAAAACGCAACACTCTTCACCGGAGAGGCCGTGTTTGCCGTCTTGCCGGAAACCGGCTACCCGATCCCGACTGGAGACCGGATCAATCCGGTCTTTTTCTCCGAGGCGCCGTCCCCGTGGACGGCGAGCCGGCCCGAGCCGCAGGATGAATTCCTCCATTTCCATTCCTGCTATGACGCAACCGGCCCCGTGCCGAGCGGCTTCTGGATCCGGCATGTGGGAGAAGCGTCATTCACCTATGACATGGGCGGACGGGTGACCGAAGAAAGCCCCCTGCATCACCGGGTGACGCCGGGTCCGGACAAGGATTTTGCCCGGATCATCGAATTCGACCAGGGACCGGGCTAGCCGCTGTTTTTTTTAGGGGACCGGTCCCGCCCTTGCAACGGGGTAAGATGGCGGAATACGGAAACCGGCGGGTAAAAAATCCCAAGCACCAAATACCAAATATCAAACAAGCACCAAATCACAATATCCAAACAAGGCCAAAAGCCTTTCTGAAGTGTCTTGTTTGGAACTTGGTGCTTGGAATTTGGAATTTGTTTGTGATTTGGTGCTTGAGATTTGAACATTGTCTGACCCTGACCTGCCGCATTGACCTCCGGGCGAAGTTTCACATAAGCCGGAAGTATCTATCTGAAATTGACGAGCATCGGCCCGGCGACCTCCTCGGCCTTTTCCTTTCCGAAAAGCAGCGCCACCAGCGCCAGGGCGAATTCGATGGCGGTTCCCGGCGCGCGGCTGGTGACCACGGTTCCGTCGGCCACTACCCGGGATTCGGCCGCCGAAGAATCCGCCAGCCGATCGACAAATCCCGGATGGCTCGTCGCCTTTCGACCCTCCAGAAGCCCGTGGGGTTGAAGGGACACGGCCGGCGCGGCGCATATTGCTGCATAAGGTTTTCCGTTTTCTTTTTGCCTCCGAAGAAGGGCGGCAAGGGGCTTTGAATCCCGAAGCCTTTCAGCCCCGGGCATGCCGCCGGGCAGAACGATCAGGTCGAAGGCGTCATACATAACCGGCAGCAAATTTTCCATTTCGCGGCATCATGAATTCCGATAGTTGACTATTTTACTTGTGGCCCAAAGAGACCACGATGTCGAACTGCTTCTTCGTCACCGGCTGGATCGACAGCCGCATTCCCTTCTTCAAAAGCAGCATCTCTTCCAGACCCGGTGTTTTTCGCAGTTCGGCCAGTGGCACCGGCCGGGGGAATTTTTTCTCGAAGGCCACATCGACCATGTACCAACGCGGGTCTTCCTCGCTGCTTTTCGGATCGTAAAGATCGCTTCGCGGATCCTGGGCCGTAAAATCGGGATATCCCTCCCGGGCCACCTTGGCCATACCCACGACCGCCGGATTTTTTCCGCTGTGGTAAAACAGCACCCGGTCTCCGCGCTTGATCTCGTCTCGCAGGAAGTTTCTCGCCTGGTAGTTTCTGACCCCATCCCAGTGCGCCGTCCCTCCGGGGGCGCTTTTCAGGTCGTCGATGGAAAACTCGCCCGGTTCGGACTTCATGAGCCAATGCTTTTTCGGCATAACCTCCGCCCCTTTGGTGCTCGATGCCATAATTTCAGTGACGTATTCCATATCAGTGAATGCTCACCGTGGAGTTAATCCGTTTAAAGTCAAGAAGAAATTTTGGGGTAATCGTTATGCCCAAAA
>CAYPFH010000403.1:0-3666 GCA_964409825.1 uncultured Desulfobacterales bacterium
AGCTCGCAAGAGCGTAGACGGTTGCCGACGCCCTCACGGGCGCACTACGAGCGGGCTGTACCGAAGATAAACGGTGTGGGCAACCCACGAAAAGTTACCATCTTCGACCGAAGTTTCACATAAGTATGCAGCATCCAGCATCCGAGTATCCAGTATCCAGAGACCAGGATCCAGGATCTAATGCAGCCAAAGTTAATCTCTATAGATCTTTAAACGGCGCCTTCCACGCCGCCTTCAGCTCCTGCACCGGAAGCGATATAATCCGCTTGCCGAAATTTTCAACAACAAAATCGGCATGTTCCGTCACCTCTCCCACCTCGGCGGCGTCGAGACCTTCAAAAAGCGCGGAGATCTCGCCGACTTTCTTCGTGGCAACGGTCACCACGAACCGACCGGCGGACTCGGAAAAAAGGATCTTGTCGGGCCGCAGGGGCGCTGACAGGGGCACATCTTCCAGCCGCACCCGCATGCCTAAGTTTCCGGCCGCCGCGGACAGGGCCATATGAACACCGAGGCCTCCGCGGTAGACCCCGCGAACCGACGAGGCCAGCTCCCGGGAAACGGCCTCGGAAAGTCTTTCGTAGAGAAGGGAGAACCGGCCGGGGTCCACCCGGGGCACGTTGCGGCCGATGTAGCCGAGATGTTCGTAGTATTCGGAGGCACCCAGTTCGTCCGCCGTAGCACCCAGCACGAAAACCCTGTCTCCCGGAGCCTTGACGTCCATGGTGGTGCACCGGGCGACGTCCTCCACCACGCCGGTGGTGGAAAACATGAGCGTCTCCAATGCCGAAACCTTGTGGGTCTCGCCGTATCGTCCGGGAAGGTTTCCGTCCACGTACATGCTGTCCTTGCCGGACAGCAGAGGGATGCCGTAGGCAAGGCACATGTCCTTCAAGGCCCTGCAGGAGCGCACCAGCTGGGCCGCCTTGAATTTTCCGTCCGGATTGGTCTCCGGGCGGTATCCGATGTGGGGCCAGCAGAAGTTGTCCACCCCGGCGATGTGAGACAGGCTGCCGCCGACGGCGATGATCCGGCGCACGGCCTCGTCGATTGTGCAGGCGGTCATATGATAGGCGTCGATGGTCGAATAGTGGGGCAAAAGCGCCTGGGCAAAGGCAAGCCCCCTTTCGGAGCCGAGCGCCGGCCGCAGCACGGCGGCATCGCTGGGAACGTCTCGTTCGGCGCCGACCAGCGGTTTTACCACGGAGCCTCCCTGTACCTCGTGGTCATACTGCCGGACGATCCACTCCCGGCTGCACACATTCGGTCTGGCCATCATGTCGGCAAGCAGGCGGGAATAGTTTCCCGGCGCAGAAAGGACCGGCTCGACAAGCCCCCGCTGATCCGGGCTTTGCCACTCGGCATCGAACATCCACTGGGGGAAGCCGGACTGGAGAAGGTCGAGAGCGACATAGGCGCACGTATTGCCGTCGTAGGTGATGTGAATCTTTCCAGAATCTGTGTATTCACCGATCACGGTGCTTTCCACCGCATGCTTAGCAGACAGCGCCATGAACCGGTCCAGGTGCTCCGGGGCCACGGCCACGGTCATCCGCTCCTGGGACTCGGATACCCAGATCTCCCACTGGTCGAGTCCTTCGTATTTGAGGGGAACCTTGTCGAGGGCAATCCGGCAGCCGCCTGAAAACCGGGCGGACTCGCCCACGGAAGACGACAGCCCGCCGCCGCCGTTGTCGGTGATAAAGCGGATGAGCCCCTCGTCCCGGGCTTCCAGCAAAAAATCGTGCATCTTTTTCTGGGTGTAAGGGTCGCCGATCTGCACATGGCCGGCCGGGGTTTTTTCTGAAAACGACTCCGACGAGGCCGTCACCCCGTGGATGCCGTCTTTTCCCACACGGCCGCCGCACATGATCGTGAGATCGCCGGGGAAAATCGTTTTCTGCTCGGCCGGCTCCCCGCAGAGCGTTGCCGGCATGAAACCCAGGGCCGTTACGAACACCAGGCACTTTCCCATGTAGCCCGGATGAAACAGGACTTGGCCGTAGGTGGTGGGAATACCGCTTTTGTTGCCCCCGTCGCGAACCCCTTCGATGACGCCGTCCAAAAGCCGCCGGGGATGAAGCTTCGGTTTGAGGTCTCCGTCGTAGTCTCGCATCCCCACGCAGTATCCGTAGCTTCCCATGATCAGGCGCGAGCCCTTGCCGGTTCCCATGGGATCCCGGTAGATACCGACGATTCCGGTGATGGCGCCGCCGTAGGCCTCCATGTTGGAAGGCGAATTGTGGGTTTCTCCGGTAATCGTGTACAGGTGATCCTCGTCGAACCGGCCAACTCCGGCATTGTCCCACAAGACCGATACGACCCAGGGCTTTTCCTTCTGAAGCGATAGGGTCGGCGCCTTGATGAAGGTGTCGAACAGCGAGTCGACGGTTTCTTCCTGCCCGGTTTCAAGATCCCGGCAGCGGAACAGCCCCTGAAAGGTGTTGTGGTTGCAATGGTCGCTCCGAGCCTGGGAAATGTATTCGAGCTCTACATCGGTGGGTTCGGAGAGGCCGACCTTCCGTCGTGCGGCCTGGACTTCTTCCTGCAGAAAATAGGACCGGATCGTGGGGATATCCGCCGGGTTCAGGGCCAGATTCCGCTCGTCGCTGATCCGGCGCAGGGTCTCGTCGCTGTCGATGGAGACCACCGAAACCGTGGGGGTGTGATCCAACTCGACCTTGGGCAGGATCAGCCCGATGCCCTCGGCCGGGTCCCAGTCTTTGCGGGCAAAGATCTTCCATTGCTGGATGATGTCGTTTGCGATCAGCTCGCCGGCAACCCGGTCCATGTCGGATTCGGTGAGGCCCTTTCCGGAGATGCAGTATCTCTTGGAGGTATAGATGCTGTCGTCTTTGCCGAAGGAGATGCACAGAAGGTCTTCGACGGCCTCGGTGGCGGTGGCAGCGGGATTGTCCCGGACACCGGGCCGATACCCCACCCAGACGCACCAGTCGAACTCCACCGGCAGTGGATCGTAAGACGACATTTGGGTCACCGGGTTGGTGAAAATTTCGGTCCGGACCTGTTCCCGCTGCGTTTCGGTCAGTTCGACGTCGAAGGTCACCACCGATACGGTGCGCACGGTATCGAAGCAAATGCCGAAATAGTCGGCGGCCTTATGGGCGAGCCCCTGACCTTCCGCATCGAACAGATCGGGCTTTAAAGCGATTTCCAATCTATGCGCCATAAATTCACTCCATAAATTCGCTATAAATTCGCTTCGCGAATTTATTGGTATGGCCCTGCTGCGCAGGGCCATGAAAATACTAACTTGAAAGCCAAAAACCAGTCATGTAGCTTCGTAAGAAACTGGAATTCCGCTTCTTTCGTCATTCCGGACCCGGATCGAGTCCGGCGTCCGGAATGACGCTCCGGGGACTTTTTAGGAAGGCATCAACTTTGACGCTAATAAAAGATCATGGTGGCGGCTTTATAGGCGGCGTATAGCATGTTTGGCGGGTTGGGACAAGACGGCGATTGGCCGCTTCGGACGAACGAAGTAAAGTGTAGTGAGATAAGCCTGTCCCGCCGTCCCGTTTGACCGGCGGGATTCAAAATTCCAGATTCCAGATTCAAGATTCTCCGGCGGGAGGCAAGAAAACCGGATGTCGGATGTCAGCTAAAAGGCGGATTTCGGATTCCAGATGTCATCCCTGCCGTCCC
>CAYPFH010000404.1:0-3615 GCA_964409825.1 uncultured Desulfobacterales bacterium
TAACGGATGGCTAACGGATGGGAAAATTGACATGAATTTTCAGTTGCTTTTGTATTTAAATTCCTCCGTCGGTCCGGATGTACTTCGGAACGGCACGGCTCGTTTGTAGTGACGCCGTAAGGCGTTTGGTTTTTTTAGGGCCGTGCCCAACGCCCTTACGGGCGCACTACGAACGGGCCATGCACGGAGGAAACGAGCGCCTGAAACAGCCGTTTGGTACATTCAGACGGCTCGGTGTCGAAACGGTATTGGATGATTTCCTTGCAGCGGCGGTAGACGGCGACCACCTGGGCGGGCATGCCCATGTGATGGTAGCACTGCATCAGCTGCTGGTAGAGCTCCTCGGACGTGTCGTCGATTTCGATGGCGGTTTCGTAGACATCGGAAGCGCTTTGGAAATCACCTTTATTTTCATAGTGTTTTCCGTAGCGAACAGCGGCGCTGACAAATTTTCGATTCAGGCGAACTCTGATCGGTACAACCCATCCGCCATGGTCCTCTGCCTCCAAAAACTGTCCTTTATACAGATCGATCGCTTTTTTCAGGTTTACCGGGTCTTCCTGGCTGTCCGACAGAAAGTGTTCAAAGCCCCATGCATCCGTCCAGCAGTGCCGGGAATCGAGCGTCAGTCTCCCGCCGGCCAGGGAAAGAGCCTCTTCTTTGCCCAGAAGCGTCCGAAGCCGTTTCAGGGCCATGGTGAAGGACTGGTAGGCATTGTCGCCATCTGCGTCCGGCCACAGGGTGTCGATGAGTTTGGCAACAGGAACGTCTCTGCCGCCAAAGGCGATCAGGGCCTTGAGCAGCTCCAGCGGCTTTTTCTGCGCCTTTTTTTGAAAGACCACTTCCTCGTCGAACCGAAAGAGGCGAAAGTTTCCGAGGGTAAACACCTTGATCGGCCAGGGCCAGTCCTGCTGGTGTCGGGGCGGAATTTCGGGAAACAAATTCCTTTTTTGAACCAGAAGACGCACATACTCCGGCTCGATTTCGTGCTCCAGCGCCTTCGTGCACAACTTCGCCATGATCCGAGACCGCCACCAGGGGTAATTCACCAGGCCGGCTTTCTTTCCAATTGCCATGCCGTTTTCAAGCGCGTCCATCCCCTCGGACTCCATTTCCTTTTCAAATGAAAAAAAGGCCTGCAGGGAGTATCCATGAAACAACATGACGTTGCTGCCCATCATGTTCCCGATTTCAAGGGCGGTATTTAGCGTTTGTTGTGCTTCATCAACGCTCCCGGTTTCAAAATATATCTGTGCGGCACCCAGCGAGCTCAACCCGATCTGAAACGGCGGCGCACCATGCAGATTCAGAATCGCAATTGCTTTTTGGATAAAATGCGCTGCATTCTGAAACTCCCCTTTCAGAAATTCAAACCAGCTGTTCATATAAAAGAGATGGGACTTCGCCATCTCCGGCAAAGAGGAAGAAAGGCGAGTCAGTTTTTCTAAAAAGGGCTCTAAAACGACCGGGTCTTCCGTGGCGGTGGCGAACCGATAGAATCCTGCAGCAACAACCTCAAAATCCTGAAGATGGATGCCGGTCTCTTCGGAAATCTTCAGTGCCTGCACCAATGCCCGGTCACATGTCTCCCATTGTGCGGTCAGCCATCCGAACTGGGCTTCTGCGGTGTACTTTCTGAGCAACGGGAGCCGGTGATTTTCGGCATGGCTGGACAGCGAATCCAGTGTCTGGATGATAAATTCAAATAATGCCAAATCCCCGATCCATGCGCAGTAGGGATTCAGCATGCCGGTCAGGATCAGTTTGGTGCTGCCGGTGGTCGAAGTGTAAAGAATCTCCTTTCCCCGCTTCACCCATTGTTGAAATTTCTTATACTGGGGTTGTCGGAAAAGAAGCGCGCTGATGATGGCGTTTACCACCCGGGCTTCGATTTCACCTGGAGGAATATCCGGAAGTTCTTTTTGGATGTCATCGAAGGCCTCGATCCATTGATCCAACAGGTCCAAGCCACTGTAATTGTATATAAAGGTGTCGATAATGCCTGCCCAGGACAGATAGCTGCCTGTAGGATCTTTTTGGATTCGAAAGGACTTATAGGACTTTTCGAAGGCACTCCGTGCGTCCAGGGGCGAAAACGGCAGCCGGCATATGCCCAACCAGTATTGAATCCAGGGCATTTTCTCCCGCCGGGATTTCGGCAAAAAGAGGATCCATTTTTCCAGGGTCGCGTTTCTGCCCTGGTTCAACAACGCCGCAGCATTTTGCGAAATGAGCTTCGTAAGCGACGACCAGTCCTTCCCCTGCCGGTACCAATCGGCAGCATCTTCCACCATGCCCGAACTTTCGAGTAGTCTTGCCGCGCTTTTTGCCAGTTTTTTGTATTCTTTCGACGGGATTCGGGGCTTTATCTGCGACAACAAAAAATCCCGAAACAGGGCATGGTAGCTGAAGACATCGGCTTTTCCGTCATGGAAAAAAGTGAAGCAATTTCGCTGAACCAGGTAGTCCAAAATGGCTGCGGCATTTTGGATTCCCGTGAATTGTTTTGCCATGGAAACGGTCATTTTAGGAAGAAAAGCCGTTTTCATCATGAACCACTGCCGCTCCGGGTCGAGATGGCGGAAAATTTCACTGGCAAAGTAGTCAAACACAAGCGTATTGTCCGTCATGGGGTCGAAACCTGTGATGTCCCCTACCCCGTTGACTTTTTCCAAGATCAAGATCAACCCGGAGACCCATCCCTGGATATGGTCGTGAAAGGTCCTCATCAGGTGTTTGTCTAATTTTTTGTTATGCATCGAAATGATGCTGCAACTGTCATCGAAGTTCAGCCTCATATCCTTGACGGTGAACAGCGAAAGCCTTTTGGTGCTCCTTAGTCGCGCTAGGTTTAAGGGTGGGTCCAAGCGGCTGAGGACCAGAATCCGAACACCGTCAGGAAGCTCTTCGATGGCATAGCTCAGCACCTCGTTCAGAACTGGATGTTCATTTGCCGCCTCGTAATTGTCGAAAACGATCAAGGAGGCCGGCTTCAGACGGTGATACAGTTCCCGGAAAAAATTACGGGAGAAAACCTGAATGGTTTTTTGATATTCGGGGGTCAGAAGAGGAAACGGCTTTTTCTTGCCGGGAGCGGCCTTTTTCCCGAGCATCCCCAGATAGTAAAAGAAGGAGGAAATATCCGCATCCCCGATGTCGACCTGGTACCAGATGCCGGGCCGCCTTCTATCTTCCAGATAGCTGGCCGCCAGCGTCGTTTTGCCGTATCCGGAGCCGGCGGAGATCCAGGTAGCCGGTTTTTCAAGCGCCCCATCGAGCCTGTCAAACAATTCCCTGCGGGGATGAATGTTTGCTAAGCGGGGCTTTTGTATTTTCGCGATGGTTTCCATTTCGCGTCCGGAAAACAAAAAGCCGAGCCACCTTTCGGCAACCCGGCTATCCCAGTCCGATCAACTTGTCAGAAAACCCCATTCCGCCCAGCTAATAGGACCCGTGGCTTTCCGTCCCCCGATTGCTCAGGGTTTGGCTTTTCGTATATACCTTCCTTCTAACGGATTAGATCAGTGTAGTCAATATCTTCTTATATAAGAGGCCGAAAAATTTGGGTTTGGAGGGCCACGCTCCGTCGTGGCCGGGATTTGGTCGTTACCGGCA
>CAYPFH010000405.1:0-3605 GCA_964409825.1 uncultured Desulfobacterales bacterium
TGGTACGCCTGGCAGGATTCGAACCTGCGACCTACGGATTAGAAGTCCGTTGCTCTATCCAACTGAGCTACAGGCGCCAAGAAAACATGGTTTCGATACCATAGCCGCCGGGCGAAGTCTACACAAAACCAGGGCTTCCAAGCGGGCAAGGACCAGCACCGGCGCAGATGCGCAGGCGGAAACACCAAGCATGGAAAATCAAAAAAACATGGCGGAAAAAAAGAAAAATACCCGGAAGCCGAAGAGGCAGGCGGCTGCCTCCGCTGCATCCCGGAAAAAAACAGGTGCCGCACCCAAGAAAAAGGCTGCTCCGGCGCCCGGCAAAAAGAAGGCGGCCGGAAAGGCTTCGGCAGAAAAAACCGCTCGAAGCCCAAAAACCGCCGCGGCACGGCAGCCGGAAACGCCGGCCGCCGAGCCCCTGCTGGAAGAGGCCCCGAAAAAGGAAAAGTCGATGCCGGCGGCTCCCATTCGGAGCTCCCCGGACAAGGCGCTGGTCAAATTCGATCCGCTTCAGCGGTATCTGGCAGAGATCAGCGGCTACAATCTTCTTTCCCGGGAGCGGGAGCGGGAGCTGGCCATCCGGGTGCGCGAATACGGCGATACGGACGCGGCGCTGGAGCTGGTGACCTCCAACCTGCGGCTGGTGGTGAAAATCGCCTTGGAGTTCCAGCGGGTCTGGATGCAGAACCTGCTCGACCTCATCCAGGAAGGCAACATCGGGCTGATGCAGGCCGTCAAGAAATTCGACCCTTACAAAGGCGTCAAGTTCTCCTACTACGCCTCTTTTTGGATCAAGGCCTATATTCTCAAGTTCATCATGGACAACTGGCGGCTGGTCAAGATCGGCACCACCCAGGGCCAGCGAAAGCTTTTTTTCAAGCTCAAGAAGGAAAAACAGAAGCTGATCGACGAGGGGTTCGATCCGAAGCCGAAGCTTCTGTCGGACCGACTCGGCGTTTCGGAGCGGGAAATCATCGACATGGACCAGCGGTTGGACGGCTGGGACCTCTCCCTTGACGCCCCGCTTAAAGACGATTCGGACACCGAACGGATCGAATTTCTGAGCACCGACTCGGATTCGGCCGAGGACAGGGTGGCCCAAAAGCAGATGGAAGGCCTTTTGCACGAGAAAATCGCCGAATTCCGAAGCCAGATGTCCGACCGGGAGCTTGACATTTTCGACAACCGCATTTTTTCCGAATCTCCCGTGACCCTGCAGGAAATCGGCGACCGATACGGGATTTCCAGAGAGCGGGTGCGGCAGGTGGAAAAAAATGTCATCAAAAAAATGAGGGAATACATCCGTCGTGAGATTCCCGATTTTGAAGCCTACACCGAGGGCGTGCCGTCTGAGTGACGGATCTTCGCTTTTCAGGAATCTGAAATAAGATGCCCCATCTCCTTTTGAAAGCGGCAGGATGCCTTGCGGCGCTGATGCTGCTGATCGGATGCGCTGCAGCCCCGGCCGTGGATCGCCCCACGCCGCAGATGGAAACACCAGCCGCCGGCCCGCAGGACAGCGACGTCAACAGCTACTATCTGTTTACCGAGGCCATGCTCCGCTGGAAGCGGGGCGATCTGGAAGGCGCCCTGCATTATCTGGATCGTGCCCTGGCCAACGACCCCGGCTCGTTGTACCTTCTCCGGCAAAAGGCCTCCCTTCAGCTTCAGCGCAAGGAAGTAGACGACGCGCTGGCGGCCGTGGAAAAAATCCTTGAGACAGCCCCTGACGATGCAGCCGCGCTGAACATCTACGGCCGGATCCAACTCAGCCGAAAAAACCTCGATGCTGCAGAAGACGCTTACCTGCGGCTTTTGCGGATCGATCCGTCCCAGGAGCGAAACTACCTGCTCCTTGGGGGAATCTACCGCGAGCAGAAAGCCTGGGGCAAAGCGGTTGACGTATACAGCCGCCTGGTGAAAACGCTGCCCGAATCCTACGCCGGCCACTTCTATCTGGGGCGAATCCATGCCGAATTGGGCCGCATCGCCGAAGCAGAAAAGGCCTTTTTGACGAGTATCGAGCTGAACCCGGATCTTGAAGAGCCCCGGTTCGAGCTGATCCGCATCTATCGCGGGCAGGGCAGGCAAGCGAAGGTCGTCCGCCTTTACGAGGAGATCCTCGATCTCGATCCGCAGAATGTCCGGGCGATTCTGGCCCTTTCGCTTGCCCGGCGCGAGGCGGGCCGGACAAAAGAAGCCCTGGATATGCTCTTTGAGCTTGGCAAGCAGGAGCGGATTCGGCGGGAGGTTCTGGCCGTGGTGCTGCGGGAATATCTTGACCAGGATGCCGGCAAAGAGGCGATTTTTCTCTTGGACGGGCTGCTGAAGGGGGCACCGACGTCGCCCGGGCTTCATTATCTGGCCGGCCTGGCCCATGATGCCGCAGGCGACGCATCGACAGCCATCTCCCATTTCAGGCAGGTCGATGCCAAATCCAGTTTCTATCAAAACGCGGTCATTCACATCGCCTATTTATACCAGCAGGAAGACAGAATCGAAGACGCGATCGTGTTTTTAACCCGGGCCGTTGATCAGTTTCCGGACAATCCGGAATTTTTCCTTCATCTGGGAACCTTATACGAGGGCCTGGAACAGCACCGCCGGGCGGAGGACTTTTTAAAAAAAGGGCTGGTGCTGGCCCCCGAAGAGCCCCGCCTCCATTTCCGGCTCGGGGTGGTCTACGACAAATGGGGACGTAAGCAAGACTCAATCGAATCGATGAAAACCGTTATCCGGATCGACCCGGAGCATGCCAATGCCCTGAACTATCTGGGGTATACCTACGCTGAGATGGGCAAGAATCTGGATGAGGCCGAGTTGCTCATCAAAAAGGCGCTCCAATACAAGCCCGACGACGGCTATATTACCGACAGTCTCGGCTGGGTCTACTACCAGAAGGGGCTCTATACCAAGGCATTGGAATATCTTACAAAAGCCGTCAGCCTCGTTCCCGACGATCCGGTAATTCTCGAGCACCTGGGCGATGTGCTCCTGAAGCTGAGCAATCGGCATAAGGCGCTGGAGTTTTACCGCCGATCCTTAAACCTTCGGGAAAAGGACCGCGCGCCGATCGAAGAAAAGATCCGGCGGTTGACCGAGGAAGGTTCCTGATAAAATGGCGGCCGCGGAAAACCGCGCCCATCATTTTAAAGAGTAAGAAAATACTGAACTTACTAAGGAGGCCATAAGTCTATAGACATCTTCAGCTCATCGGGGGCTCTGAAACAATCCCTTTGTTGAGATGGGTGTGCAAACAATTATTGCCGGATTGGTAAAATGAAAACAAACGAACCGCCCGCTCCCTTCGACTGCGCTCAGGACAGGTCGCTCAAGGCGCGAAGGGCGCGAAGGAAAAGCAATTTACGGTATCGGGTAGTTGGCTGAGCCAAAGGACGGCTCATCCAACATACGATCCCGTAAATGGTTTCGCCTTTTGGGCCATCGGTATCCCGGAGCTCCTGATTTGGATATCTGCCTTGGCAGCGTTCAGGTTGCAGACCCAGCCCGCCGCAGGCGTGAGCTGTTTGTTCGAATCGTAACGCCAGCCGGGCCTTATCGGCTGGTGTACCCGATTCGAATAAAAAACTTTGCGCTCTTGGCGT
>CAYPFH010000406.1:0-3597 GCA_964409825.1 uncultured Desulfobacterales bacterium
AAAAACAGTTTCACCCTTGATCAAATCCCGTTCGAGAACGGGACGGCGGGGCTCGTATGATACTTCGGTCGAGGCCGGGGGTTTTTAGGGCACGACCTCCGTGTCGTGCCTTCATGAACGGCACGGAGGCCGTTCACTACACCGGCAGAGGCTTCGGGGGAAGTTTCAGCATTGATCAAAATGGCCAGCAACGCGGCCAGCCGCAGGCTTATCTCTTTTTCGCTGAACGCGAATCAATAATGAAATTGCGCCAGCGATTTCATTATTTTCATTATTCGGAGCTGTACCCCTTGAAAAACTTCAGAAATTCGGCGTCCGTGGAAAGAACGATGTCGCTGTCTTTGTCCAGGGTTTCGACATAGGTATCCAGGGTCTTGGTAAACGAATAAAATTCCGGGTCGACCCCGAAGGCCTCCGCGAAGATCCGGGTCGCCTTGGCATCCGCCGCTCCCTTGAGCTCCTGGGCCGTCCGGTAGGCCTCGGAGGTGATCTGCTTTAAATCCCTTTCCTTTTCACCGCGGATTTTCTGGGCCTCTCCCCGGCCTTCTGAGCGGAACTTTTCGGCGATCTGCTTTCGTTCCGCAATCATGCGGCCGTAAACGGACTGTCTTACCTGGTCGACATAGTTGACCCGCTTGATCTTGACGTCCACCACCTCGATGCCGAACGGGTCCAGCTTCGGCTGGGCCTGTTCCAGGATTCCTTCCTCGATCTTCTCCCGGCCCGTGGTGATATTGAAGCGGGGCCGATCCCTTTTTTGGGTCTCCTCATCGATTTCGACTCCCACCTCGAAGGTGTCCATCTCCCGGTTGGTCCATCGCACGGTTTCGATCAGCCGGTAAGAGGTGACGAAGTTTCGGACCGCCGGGTCGATGATGTCGTCCAGGCGCGCTTCTGCACTGATCAGATTGCTCACCGTCTCGAAGAACTTGACCGGATCGACGATCCGCCAGCGGGCAAAGGCGTCCACCCAGATGTAGGTCTTTTCCAGGGTGGGGATCTGTCCCGGGTCCCCGTCCCACTGAAGCAGGTTCTTGGGAAAGTAGTTGGTGTTCTGGATGATCGGGATCCGGAAGTAAAGGCCCGGCTCGGTTTTCGGTTCGGAAACGATTTTGCCGAACTGGGTGACGACCACCTGCTCGGTTTCGTCCACGGTATAGGCCGAAGTGAAGAGAACGGCCGCGGCAGCCAAGACGATAACGATAATTACGATGATTTTTTGATTCATTTGTCAACGATTCCTTGCGGTCCGAGATTCAGCAGCGGGAGCAGATTTTTCTGCTCTGCGTCGATGATGTATTTTTTTCCTATTTTGGGATACAGCTCTTTCATTTTTTCAAGGTAAATCCGGCGCTTGGTGATGCCTTTCGCCTTGGCGTATTCCGCATACAGCGCGGTGAACCGCGCGGCATCGCCCTCGGCCCGGTTGACCCGGTCCAGGGCATAGCCTTCTGCGGCGCGGATGGTTCTTTCCGCCTCGCCCCGGGCGGCCGGGATCTCCTTGTTGTAGCCCTCCTTTGCCTGGTAGATCATCTCCTCTTTTTGCTGGGTGGCCTGGTTGACTTCGTTAAAGGAGGGCTGTACCGGCTCCGGAACGTTGGTTCTTTTCATCTCGATGGTTACCACCTGGATTCCGGAGTCGGCAAGGTCGAGCTCGTCCTGGAGGACCCTTCGGGACTCGATCGCGATCTCCTCGCGCTTGGAGATTACCTCGTTGATGCTCCGGTCTCCCACCACCAGCCGCATGGACGCTTCGGACATGTCTCGAAGAAGCCTCTGGACTTCGTGTACCTTGAACAGGTAGTTATAAGGGTCCTTGATGCGGTACTGGACGATCCAGGGCACCACCGCCACGTTCAGGTCGCCGGTGAGCATCAGCGAGACGCTTTCATCATCTCTGGAGGAGATAAAACGGGACTGCTCGTTTTCCCCCAGGGTGCGGAAGCCGAATTCATTTTTGTACACACGCCTGACCTTGACCTTGGTCACCTTTTCGATGCCGATAGGAAGCTTCAGGTTCAACCCGGGCTGGGTGGTGCGAACATACTTTCCGAAGCGCTGGACCACTCCCACCTCGTCTACGGCAATTGTGTAAAACACCGTGGAAGCGATGACCGCCGCCACGATGAGCAAAATGATCAGCGGCCCGCCCGGGAGTTTAAAATTTTTAAACCGTTGAAGAATCTCATCCACCTGGGGCGGCATTCCACCGCCGCCTCCTTTTTTCCGCTGTTCTTGCTGGAGCTTTTCCCAATCCCAAGCCATTGATTACCGTCCTGAATTCTGAAATTGACCCGCTGTGTGCGGGAAGTTGTTCGCACCGAAACCGTGGCGATTTCGGACTTGAATTATGAAGTTAAGCGCTTTTACCGGTTTTTCAAGATACTGTGTCCGGACAGATCCGCCATCCCCGTGCCGAAACGTTCTCTCTACCTAAAGGATAGGAAGGAACCAAGTCAAGAAAAACCGGAATGCCCGACGTCCGTTTATCGAAGACCCGGCAGCCGATCCGGGCTGACGTCAAGTCTAATCACTTCGCTGCTTTTTCTTGACAGTTCCGAGGTCGTCTCTATACCCTCTATCCCGAATATTTCATGAAATCTTCGGGATAGGCCATGGCACGACAAAACCGAAAATCCGGCGAAGTGGTCCATATCAGGAACGTGCTCGACGGGGTGCTGCGATCCTGTCGCTCGGATAACGACGTCGACATGATCCAGGTCTGGCGGCTGTGGCACACCGCCGTCGGGGATGTGATCGGCGAAAATACCCGGCCGGCGGCTTTCAAGGGACGGCTATTGCTGGTTCATGCCGCCAGTTCGGCCTATATCCACCAGCTCCAGTTTCTCAAGGCGGATCTGATCGCCAGGCTCAACGAGGCCCTCGGCCGGGAATTGGTGGCGGACATCAAGTTCAAGGTCGGCCCGGTGGATCCGCCCGGAAAGAAAGACTGATGCCGGTCTTCGCTCCTTCGGAGCTACGCCCCGGCAAGCTGGATCCTGGATACTGGTTGATGGATGCTGGTGCTGGTTTCTCGATCCTTATGTGAAACTTCGGTCGAAGCAGGCGGCAATAACCGACCTGCCCCCGCCTTGGGTTTTGGCGGTTGGAGGGCCACGCTCCGTCGTGGCCGGTATTGGGTCATTGCCGGCAACACGGACTAGACAGAGCGCGTCCCTCCACCGGCAGAGGCTTCGACATAAGTTTCACATTTGATCAAACTGACCGCCCCGGGGTCAGCGGCGGGGCTTATGTGAAACTTCAAGCCAGTTCAATTGCCATTTTTGTTGTCAATGGCACGGCGCGTTTGTAGTGACGCCGTAAGGCGTTTGGGTTTTGGAAGGCCGTGCAACAAGCGCCTCACGGCGCCACTACAAGTAGGGCCGCGGCTTCGGGGGAAGTTTCATCATTGATCAAACTGGCCGCTTAAGCCTAAAAGATTCGTATAAATCTCCACCGAAGAATCTTGAATCTGGAATTTTGAATCACGCCGCCGGTCGGCGGCGGGGTGAGATCCGCGGTTCGGTCCCGCCCCGGCGGGACTCACCGTCCTGCCTGTCCTGAGCGCAGTCGAAGGGAGCGAAGTCGAAGGAGGAT
>CAYPFH010000407.1:0-3589 GCA_964409825.1 uncultured Desulfobacterales bacterium
GGTTAGGTCGCGTTCAGACGGCCGCAACGCGAACCCTCGGATTTCTGTGACGGTTATGATTTGCGGCCGACATTTTTTTGCACCCGGATCAGCGGCCGTCTTCACGCGGCCTTGCCGGCGAGTTTTGGCCGGCTGGAGAGCTGATATCCATCGCCCTCCGGCGGTCCAACGCTGGAGGTTTCTGGATAAGCGCTTAAAAAAAATCAGAAACGGCCTGCGGCATTTTACCGCAGGCCGTTGTTTTGAGTGCCCAGTGTTTGTCTTGTTCATCAGCTTATCAGCTCAGCAGCTGATGATCAGTCCTTCAAACACGGCTTTCTCGCCGCGCCGACCTCGTCCAGGCGCCGGACTTTCGGGATTTTCGGCGCTTCGTGCAGCAGGTCCGGATTCTCCTTTGCCTCGGCGTCGATGGCCTTCATCGCCGCGATGAACAGGTCGATGTCCGCTTTGCACTCGGTTTCGGTCGGCTCGATCATCAGGGCCCCGGAAACCACCAGCGGAAAGTAGACCGTGGGCGGATGAAACCCGTATTCCATGAGGCGCTTGGCGATGTCCAGGGTCGACACCTTGTGGGTCTGCTGGTGTTTGTCGGTAAAGACGCATTCGTGCATGCAGGGCCGGTCGTAGGGCAGGTGATAGGTGCCCTTCAGGCCTTCCTTGATGTAATTGGCGTTGAGCACGGCAAGCTGGGAGGCTTTTTTGAGGTTGTCTCCGCCCATGGTCCGGATGTAGCTATAGGCCCGGACCAGGATGCCGAAGTTGCCCCAGAAGGCGTGAAGTTTTCCCACCGACTGGGGATGCTCCCAGGAAAACGCATACCTTCCGTCTTTTTCCACCACCCGGGGAACCGGCAGAAAGGGCTCCAGGGCTTTGGTTACGCAGACCGGTCCTGCGCCCGGCCCGCCGCCGCCGTGGGGGGTGGAAAAGGTCTTGTGCAGGTTCAAATGAAGCACGTCCACGCCGCTGTCCTTCATGTTGACCACACCCATCAGTGCATTCATGTTGGCCCCGTCGCAGTAGACCAGCCCGCCCTTGTCGTGGACGATTTTGGCGACTTCGGTGATGTTCTCCTCGAACAGGCCCAGGGTGTTGGGGTTGGTTACCATAATGCCGGCGGTGTCTTCGTCCATGAGGTCGGCCACGGCCGCCGGATCGAGGATTCCCTGTTCGTTGGACGCCAGGGGGATCGAGGCAAATCCGCACAGCGAGGCGCTGGCCGGGTTGGTGCCGTGGGCGGTGTCCGGGATGAGGATCTTGGTTCGCTTTTGCCCTTTTGCGGCGTGGTGGGCATAGATGATGAGCATACCGGATAGTTCACCGTGGGCGCCTGCCGCCGGCTGTAGGCTGACCGCGTCCATTCCGGTGATGCGGCAAAGGTGGTCGGAAAGCTCGTGCATGAGCTGCAGCATGCCCTGGCTCAACGATTCGGGCAGCAAGGGGTGGGCGCCGGCGATGCCGGGCAGGGCCGCCTGCCGTTCGTTGGTCTTGGGATTGTACTTCATCGTGCACGAACCCAGCGGGTACATTCCGTTGTCCACGGAAAAGTTCCACTGGGAAAGCCGGACGTAGTGCCGGACCAGGTCGACTTCGCTCAGGTCCGGAAAATCGGGACCTTCGCCGGCCAGCTCCGCGTCGACGGGGGCGGATGCCACGTCGCGCCGAGGCATTGAAAATCCGGTGCGGCCGGAGACGCCCTTTTCCCACAAAAGCGGTTCGTTGAATATCAGTCCGTTGGTGCCGACGGTCTCTGTCATGGGGATACCTCCTTTACCAGGGCGTCGATGTCTTCTTTTACCATCGTCTCGGTGGTGCACAGCAGGTAGCGGCCGGCCATCTCCGGGTAGAATCGGGACAGGGGAAGACCGGCGACGATTTTTTTCTCCAGCAGGGCGCTCCAGGTCCGGTCGAATCCCTCGCCGAAGTCGGCGACGAACTCGTTGAAGGTGGGGGCGGAATAGGGGATCGACACCCCGGCATCTTTCAGCGCCTGCTTCAGGTATTCGGCCTTGTCGTAGTTGAGCCGGGCAAGCTGCCGGATGCCGGTGCCGCCCAGGGCGGCCATGTAGACCGCCGCTGAGGTGGCGCACAGCCCCTGGTTGGAGCAGATGTTGGAGGTGGCCTTCTCTCTTCGGATGTGCTGCTCGCGGGTGGCCAGGGTCAGCACGAACCCCCGCCGGCCTTCGGCGTCCGTGGTCTTGCCGATCAGCCGGCCGGGCATTTGGCGCAGGCACTTTTGCTTTGCCGCGAACATGCCCAGGCCCGGTCCGCCGAAGGAGCGGGCAATGCCGAAGCTCTGGCCCTCGCCGCAGGCGATGTCGGCCCCCAGGCTGCCCGGGCTCTTGTACAGGCCGTAGGCCAGGGGCTCTGAAAAGCCGACGATGAACAGGGTTTTTTCGTCGGCGTGGATCAGGGTCTCGGCCGCCTTTACATCTTCGACGCAGCCGAAGAAGTTGGGAGACTGGACGGCCACGGCGGCAAGCTCTGCAGGAGCGGGCAGTGCGGAAAGATCGGTCCGGCCGTCGCCGGCAAAGGGGATCTCGACCACCTCGTAGCCGGTGGGGGCAAAGTAGGTCTGTACCACCTTCCGGTAAAGGGGATGCACGGCGGCGGAAACGGCCACCTTGCTTCTTTTGGTCATGCGGACCGCCAGCAGCAGCGCTTCTGCCAGGGCCGAGGCGCCATCGTACATGGATGCGTTGGCTACATCCATTCCCAGAAGCCGGCAGACCAGGGTCTGGTATTCGTAGATGGCCTGCAGGGTGCCCTGGCTCACTTCCGGCTGATACGGCGTGTAGGCCGTGACGAATTCTCCCCGGGAAAGCACGTAGGCGGCGGCGGCCGGAATGTGGTGGTCGTAGCTGCCGGCCCCCAGAAACACCTTGAAATCGGCCGAGCCGGCCGTGGCGGCGGCAAGCGCTTGCATGTGCCGGTCCAGCTCCCATTCGGTCAAGGGTTCTGGAAGGTCCAGGTGGGTCAGGGTGCAGCAGTTTTCGGGGATGGTCGCAAACAGGTCGTGCAGAGACGACGCCCCGACGGCCTGCAGCATCTCTTCGATTTCCGCTTCGGTGTGGGGCAGGTATCTCATGATGCAGATCCTTTCAGCAGGTTGAGGTACGCTTCCTTGTCCATCAGCGCCTGAAATTCGGCCGGGTCTTCCGGTTCGACCTCGATCATCCAGCCGTCGGTGTACGGCGCGGTGTTGACCTTCTCCGGTGCGTCTTCCAGGGCCGGATTGACGGCGGCGATCTTTCCGCCAAGCGGCATGTACAGCTCGGAGACCGCCTTGACCGATTCCACCGTGCCGAACTCGTCACCCTTGGCAAAGACATCCCCGACGGCGGGCAGCTCGACAAAGACGATGTCACCGAGTTGGTCCTGGGCATAGTCGGAGATGCCGATGCGGATGTTCTCGCCGGTTTGCCCGGCCCATTCGTGGTCTTCTGCGTAGCGTACGTCTTCGGGCAGCAGCAGGTCACCGATTTCTTTCATGACGATACCTCCTCCGGTGTTAGGATCATCGATTCGATGGGACGCCGGGCCGTGCGGTCCGGGCGGATGTCGGCTGCGATGGTCGCCCGGATGGCCCGCC
>CAYPFH010000408.1:0-3586 GCA_964409825.1 uncultured Desulfobacterales bacterium
GCGACGGTGACCTTGTCATCGAACCGGCGGATTTCGGCCACCGGGCTGTTTAAGCGGATTCGGCCGGCAAATCTCCGGGTCAGCGGCTCGATATACTGTTTCGATCCGCCTTGGATGGTGAGCCATTGGGGCTGGTCCTTGATGTTCAAAAAGCCGTGGTTTTTGAGAAAGGCGGCAAAGTAGCGCAATGGAAAATCGGCGAACCGAACCGGATCCGCCGACCAGATCGCCGCGCCCATGGGGATGATGAAATAGTTGATGAAGCCTTTCGAATAGCGGCGCTGGGCAAGAAAGTCGGCCAGGGTCTGGCCGTCGTTGCCTGGTTCGTCGAGGATGGCCTCGCACTCTTTTTTGAACCGCAGTGCGTCTGCCAGCATTCGGTAAAAGGCGGGCCGCAGCAGATTTTTGCGCTGGACGAAGAGCGTATCTAAGGTGCTGGGCTTGAATTCGAGGCCGGTGAGGGCGCACTGGACCGAAAAACTCATCTCCGAGTTGCGCCAGGGAACACTTATCTGTTTCATCAGCGCGACGAAATTCGGATAGGTCTTTTCGTTGAAGACGATAAAACCGGTGTCGACGGCGTAGGGTTTTCCGCCGGAGAAGACATCGACGGTGTTGGTGTGGCCGCCGATGTAGTCGTCGGCCTCGAACACCGTGACGTCATGGTCCTCTGAGAGCAGGTAGGCGGCCACCAAACCGGAGATGCCGGCGCCGACCACGGCGATGTTCATTTTCTTCTCCCCTGGATACGGTTGCAAGTAGGCCTCTTGATTTCTTCGGCCACCGGGCTCCAACCGACCCAGATGACGCCGAGGCACATGACATGAAGGAACGCCAGCGGAAGGATGCGAAGCCAGTCAACGGTTTTGTCTTCACCCCCACTTGGCTGATCGGGGCCGACCTCCGAGTCGAACCAGCGAAGCAGTGTTTGCAGAACCGAAGGGCCGTCGGGCCGAAGTGCGGAGCGGTTCATGGCTTTGACGCTTTTTTCAATGTTGTTCCGTTTTTGACGAGGAAAACGGAACAGGGTGGAAAAATTGTCTTCTTTCATTTAGTTACAATTTTCAAATTGCTATACTCGGTGGAGGGTCAATGCCAGCCCATCTCATTTTTTCCCGATCACGGCAAAGACCGGATCGGAATAGATCCGCTCAGGAAAATACTTGTCGTCGACGGGGCGGGGAAGACCCCGAACGGAAACGGTCTCCAGGCTCTGGAAACGCCCGGCCTGCCTGAAATATTCGCACACCAGGCCGAGCCGTTCGAATTCATGAAGCTGGGACCAGATCCGTATCGCCTTGGGCGGAAACCACCGGTCGGAAAAGGTCACCACCAGCGGGGCGCCGGGCCGCAGCACCCGGGCCAGTTGGTCGAACACGGCGAAGGGCCGGGTCAGGTACTCCACCGAAACCGTGCAGATGGCGGCATCGAAATGATCCGAGGCAAAGGGCAGGGCCGGGTCCCGGTTGAGATCGTGGACCACCGTCTCGGTGAGCTGGGGGTTGGCTGCCAGTTCTTCTGCGTTCATGCCGAGGCCGGTCAGGGCCGAAATTCCGGCGCCGGCCGGTACGTGGGACTGCCAGCTGCTCATCAAATCGAGCACCCGCATCCCCGGAGTCAGATGTTGTCCGTAAATCTGCCCGATCACCCCGATGGCGGTGTCGTCGATGTGCTGGACCATCCGGGGCTGTCGATAAAACGTTCCGTCGTCTTCTTCGTCTTGCCGGCGGAAGGGGTCGTCTGAGAAAAAATCGGTGGGCTGATCGCCGCATCGTGCCTGCATGCCCGGTCCTGCGGTCAGCTCTTCAATCCACACCCGGCTGGCGCCGCCGCGCTCGCCGGTCTTGGCCCTCACCGAATCGACGACCAGCTCGAGGGCGGCTTTCTTGCAGGCCAGGGGATGGTTGAAGTCGACCCCGATATGGCCGTTTTCCACCGCCGTGCAGCGAAACGGTTCGATGTTCTGGGGAAATATCTGCGGGAGGTTTTTTAAAAGCCCCTTAGGATAAAATCGCCCCTTCCGGGGTCTGGTCGCCCCACCCAGCCGCTTTTCATCGAACTGCTTTTTTCCGATGGTAAACCGCCGGGTTTTGTCGGCTCTGAGCAGAACATCTCCGGAGCCTGCGTCGACATGCGTCCTGTCGCCGGCCATGCTGCTTTCCAGAAAAACTCTTACATGTTCCGGCAGAAGGTCCCGCCAGAGGTTCACGCCCTTGGCCGAAACCAGCTCACGATGCCGAGCCCTTTCGCTTTGCCAGGTAAGCACCAGGGTCACATCAACCAAGCTATCCTGGTTTTTGGGTATCATGTGAAGTATCCTTTTTGGGTGGGGTTTTTGACCCCTCCCGAGTACCAAGTCATAAGTATTCCCAGGTGGATTTTCGGTTGCAGCTTACACTAAAAAATCTAAGAGCAATGCCCCTTCTCGCAATGTGAAATGGTATAGGAGAAAATGAGAGGTAAAACCTATACTAAAAGCGCTTCCGCGGTTTTAGCAAAGTTATGCGGGATGACGAGGACGACCCTGAAACCCGGCACTCCTTTTTGCCGGGACCGCTGCAACTGGGAGGACGCCTGTCCTCAAGACAGAGTGAGCAGGTAGGCCCTCAGGTTCTGCCGGGTATTGCTGAGGTTGAACTTTTTCCGGAGGTTTTTCCGGTGAAAATTGACCGTGGTCGGCGATACGTTCAAAATGCCGGCGATTTCCTTGCTGCTTTTTCCCTCCTTGACCAGCGCGGCCACCTGGATTTCCTGGGGGGTGAGCACCAGGCTTGCCGAAGAAAGCCGCTGGAGCAGGGGAGAGACGATGTCGTTCAGGTGGGCTTCGACGATTTCGACCAGGGTCTTTTCCCGGGGCTTGAGTCGCACGGTCTTGAGTTTTTCCACGTAGGGCAGGACCAACTGGCGGATGTTGGACAGAACCTTCTGTTCCAGTTCGGTCTTGTCGTTTTCCCGTTGTTTGAGCAGGACTTTCAGGGCGATGTTGGCTTCCTCCAGGCCTTGTTTTTGCTCCTCGATCGCCTCTTGGCTTTGCCGCAGCGCCTCTTCGGTCAGCTTCAGGGCGGTGATCTCCTCGTGGCTGACCACCACGAGGGCCGGATCGATGCCCTCGGTCCGGATCGCCCGCATGTAGTACCAGTGAGGCCCGTCCGGAGCGTGGCATGGATAGTCGTAGAGAAATTCTTCGGTCTTTCCGTCAGCGACCGAGCGGATACCTCGGGCCACTTTCTGCGCGTCTTCGGCCTCCTCCTCGCCGGTGGTCGCAGCGCATATGGCCAGATAGTTGACCCCGATGGAGGAGGCGTCTCCTTCCATTTTTCCCGCCACGGCATATCGTCGCCAGGCCTGGTTCGTTTCCAGGATGGTCCCGAACGCATCCAAAATGGCGATGTGGGCCGAGAGCGAATTGAGCACCGTCAGCGCCAGCGGATGAGACCACTCCGGCGCCTTGTGGTTTTTGCCGCTTTCTTTCTGCATTGGATGCCTCCCCCGTATGGGATCAAACGAGCCCTGCCCCTGACCGCAAGACGGTCAGTTTGATCAAGGGTGAAACTTTTCCCGAAGCCTCTGCCGGTGGAGGGACGCG
>CAYPFH010000409.1:0-3584 GCA_964409825.1 uncultured Desulfobacterales bacterium
GGAAGTTCCTTGAGAAACTTGGCTTCGAAGAGAAGGTCGGCGATTCGATCCATGCTGGGGGTCCTTTCGTCTGCTTGACAGTTTATGGAACTTCGTATAGCTTGCAGGGTCTAAAATCGCAATACTGGAGCAATTCTGATGACCCCTGACAGCTTCAATGTATTCAAGATGATCCTCGGTGCCGGGCTGATGGTCCAGTTCGTGCTGTTGCTGCTGCTGTTTTTTTCAGTCACGTCTTGGGCGATCATTTTGATTAAATTCATCTATCTAAGGCGCGCTTTTGCCGAATCGGCCGGCTTCACCGAGTTTTTCTGGAAGAGCCGGAGCCTTTCCGATGCATTTGCCCGATCCAAGCAGCTCCGGAGCAGTCCGGTGGCCCGGATTTTTCGCATCGGCTACCTGGAACTCAAAAAGCTGGACCAGTCCGGCATCCCCCTGGCTTCACGGGGCAAGGACACCGGGGAGGAAGAGACCGGCGGCTTAGGCGCCCGGTTTACCGGCCTGGACAACGTTCAACGGGCGCTTCGCCGGGCCACGCGCTCCGAAGTGACCAAAATGACGCAGTTGGTGCCTTTTTTGGCCACCACCGGCAACACCACCCCGTTCATCGGGCTCTTCGGCACGGTCTGGGGCATCATGAACTCCTTTCACGGGATCGGGCTCCGCGGGTCGGCCAGCCTGGCCGTGGTGGCGCCGGGAATTTCCGAGGCGCTGGTGGCCACGGCAGCGGGGCTGGCCGTGGCCATCCCGGCCGTCATCTTTTTCAACCACTTCATGAACCGCATTCGGGTTCTGGAAAGCGAACTGGAGAGTTTTTCCGCCGATTTTATCAACATCATCGAGCGGGAGATGCTCCGGCGGGAGGGAGGGGCGCTTGGCGACAAGCGGTAACAGCGACAGGCTGATGTCCGACATCAACGTGACGCCGTTTGTGGACGTCATGCTGGTGCTGCTGATCATTTTCATGGTCACCGCCCCGATGATGGTCCATGGGGTCGGCGTCGATCTTCCCGAAGCCGAGGCCGAAGCGATGCCCACGGAGACCGAACCGTTGATGATCAGCATCGACAAAGAAGGGCGTACGTACATCGACAATGTGCCGGTAGAAATCGGATTTCTGCGAGACAAGCTGGACAAAATACTGGAGGGAAGGGGAAACCGCGAGGTATACTTGCGTGCCGACAAGACCATCCCTTACGGCGTCGTGGTCCGCGCCATGGCCGAAATCCAATCTGCCGGGGTGGATAAACTCGGGATGGTCACCATTCCCGGAAACAGCGGCGAAGAAGAGGAAAGGCGCCGGAGGTCCTGAGGTGGAGTCGGTCGGCAGGCATCCTTTTGGAGGCTCGGACGGCAGCACGCGCATGTGGGCGGCCATGATGGCCGTATCCTTTGCCTGCCACGTCGCCTTTTTTGCCATGATGCACTTTTTGCCCGCCCTGCGGCCGGAAAAGAAATGGACCCGTCCACCGGCGGTCAACGTCACCATGGTCAGCCTGCCCGAAGCAGCGCCTTCTACGGCGCCGGCAAAGCCGGCCGAGACCCCGGCACCCCGGGTTCAGCCCGCCCCCCCAACGCCGGCAGAGCCCAAAAAGGCCGAAGCGCCGGTGCCGAAAACGCCTTCGGCGCCGAAGATCAAGCAATCGCTGAAGAAACAAACCTACCGTTCCTCGAAAGTGGTCGACAGCGCCATATCCCGGATCCAGGAAACCGTGGAGGAAGAGGATCGGCAGCGCCCGGACCCTTTGAAGGAGGTGCTGGATCGGTTGAGGGAGCAGGTGGAAAGCACCCCGCAGCCCGCGGCGGAACGGGCCGGAAAAGAAGCGGATGCCTCTGCGCGCCCCGGACTGGTGGGCGGCTCCACCGAGGGAATCCGCAAAGAGCTGGAGCTCATCGACATTTACCGCATGGAGATCGCCTGGCGGGTGCAAAAAAACTGGGCCTTTCCCGACCGCCTGGCCGGCAGCAGCAGCAGCGGCGACGACCTCGTCGTCGAGCTGGCGTTTACCGTGATGCCCAACGGGGAGATCCGGGACGTCTGGTTTGACAAGCGAAGCGGCAACCGGTACCTGGACGAATCAGCCAAGCGTGCCGTGCTCAAAGCCAACCCGGTGGGGCCCTTTCCGAAGGGAATCACAAGGCCGGTGATTACCGTTGGGCTGCGATTCACCCCGGAGGGGGTCAAATGACATCCATGTTCGAGCGCCTGCCGCCCGTTGTCAGGGCGGCTGTATTTCTGATCGCCGTGTTCATTGCCGCGCCGGTGCCCGCAGATGCCCAGCGGGACTACGAATACATAGACATCAGCAACCCTTTTCTTCGAAAGATTCCGGTGGCCGTCCCAGAGTTTGCCTTTGGCCGCGGGGACCCGGCCGAGTTGCAGAGCGCCGAGAAGGCGGGGCGGGTTCTTTCAGACACATTGGATTTTACGGGATATTTTAAGATTATCGATCCGGGCGCCTACCTGGAATCGCCCCGACAGACCGGCGTGACCGCCGAAGAAATCACCTTTCGAAATTGGACCGTCATCGGCGCCGAAATGTTGGTCACCGGAAAGGTCGCCCACGTAGACGGCCTGCTCGAACTTGAACTTCGCCTTTTTGACGCATTCAAGGCGGAACTGCTGGTGGGAAAGCGCTACCGGGGCGAACCGGAAGATTTCCGCCGCATGGTCCGGCGATTTTGCAGCGAGGTGATCCACCTGCTGACCGGCGATTGGGGCGTTTTCGAGAGTCAAATCGCCTTTGTCTCCAATGGGACCGGAGCCAAGGAGATTTTTTTGTGCGATTTTGACGGTCATAATCCGCGTCAATGGACGGATCATGACAGCATCGTTCTGTCTCCGGCCTGGTCCACGGATGGAAACTGGATCGCGTATACGAGCTTTTCAAACGGTAAACCCGACCTGTTTATCCGGCACGTGGATGAAAAACGCGGGGTCGTGGTTGCCAGAGAGGGGATCAACACCAGCCCGGACTGGGTTCCCGGCCAGTTCGCCCTTGCCGCGACACTGTCGTTTTCCGGGGATCCGGAAATTTATCTGTTGACCGGAAGCGGGAAAATTATTAAAAGAATTACAAAAAAATGGGGCATCGATGAATCGCCCGCCTGGTCGCCGGATGGTCGAAAGCTCGCTTTTGTGTCAAACCGCTCCGGGGCTCCGCAGATATTCATTCAAGAAATGGAGACGGGCCGGATCGAACGGCTCACCTTCCAGGGGCGGTACAATACGCAGCCGAGCTGGTCGCCCAAAGGAGACAAGATCGCATACACCGGCATGGCAGACGGCGAGATCAACATATATGTGATCGGCTTGGACGGAAGCAGCCCGGTGCTGCTCACGAAAAATGCGGGCGACAACGAATCGGCTTCGTGGGCGCCGGACGGCAGCCTGATCGCTTTCAGCTCGACCCGGGAAGGAAGATCCCGCATCTATGTGATGACCGCATATGGAACCGACCAGCGGCGTCTGCTGTCCCTTCCCGGAGAGCAGTCGTCGCCGGCATGGTCTTCCCGGATGGGCGGCCCTTAGTGCTCGATGGCATAATTTCGGTGACGTATTTCAGATCAAAAAAATTCACCGC
>CAYPFH010000410.1:0-3575 GCA_964409825.1 uncultured Desulfobacterales bacterium
ATGAACGGCACGGAGGCCGTTCACTACATCGGCAGAGGCTTCGGGGAAAGTTTCAATATTGATCAAACTGGCCGATTAAGACCAAAAGGTTCGCTGTTCATTGCATGGATCGCTGCCGCCTGGCCCAAACGACAGACAGGAAAAATTCACAGCCGGACTCCAAAATCGAGGATCGAGCATCCAGGATCCAGGATCCAGAAACCAGAATGCCCATGAAAAAATCCCCCAAAGACCTGGCCAAGCTGCTGGCCTACATTCTGGGGCGCCGGCCCGACGAGTTCGCCCTGATGCCCGATGCTGACGGCTATGTCCGGATCAAGAGCCTTCTACAGGCCCTGACCGAGGAAAGCGGCTGGGGATACGTCCGGGAAAGCCACCTGAGAGAGGTGCTGCTCAGCATCGACGATCCGCCCGTGGAACTGTCCGCAAACCGGATCCGGGCCGTAGATCGGACCCATGCCCCGGCACCCGAATACGAACCTGAGCCGCCCGGGCTGCTCTTTGGTGCCATCCGCAAAAGAGCCTGGCCCCATGTCCGTGAAAAGGGGCTGAGTCCCGGGGCCGAAGAACGGCTCTGCCTGGCTCTCGACAGGGAGACGGCGCTTCGGCGGGGCCGCCGCATCGATCCGGAACCGGTGCTGGTGACCGTCCACACCACCCCGGCCGCAGAACGGGGAGTGGTTTTTTTCCGCTTCGGACAAACGCTTTTCCTCTCCGAACACCTGCCGCCGGACTGCATCACCGGCCCTCCTCTGCCGAAAGTGAAAGAAGAGCCGGCTGCGGCGCAAAAGCCGGCCCCAGCCCCGCAGCCCCCCGGCAGCTTTCTCCTCGATCTGAACAAGGATCAAGACCGCCGACAGTCCGGCAGCGGCCGGAAAAAACGTGGGAAAGACCCGGACTGGAAAAAGGAGCAGCGCAAATCCCGGCGACGGTAAAAGCTCTTGCCACATTCCTGCGTTCAAGAACCACCAAAAAGCGCTTATCCAAAATCCTTCATTGTGGAACAGCCTTAGGCCGATGGGTATCGCCTCTCCTCCCGGCCAAAACTCGCCAGCAAGGCCGCGTAAAGTCGGCCGCCGCTGAATATTGCCTAAATTGGCATCGGCAAATGGGAATCGCCAGGGAGTCCCATGGTCTGCGTTGCGGCCGTCTTAACGCGGCCTAACTGACTCAAACAATTGTCCGGCATCCGAGCCGACACCCCTCTGCCTAGTGCTTGAGCTCTTTTGAGCTTTATGGAGAGCCGGAAACCAGGGATTAAAATTCCGGGAAAAATTTTGTTTTTTCCAAGGGCAGATCTTCAAAGGGAATTTTCGCCGTTCCGCGCAGCGGACCTCATCAAGAAAATCGCGCGAGCGATTTTCTTGATTGACAAAGGGGTTTTCGGCTGCTACAAGGGCAAATTCGTTTACCGGGGCAACCCGAGGAGCATGGGCCGTTAGCTCAACTAGGCAGAGCAACTGACTCTTAATCAGTAGGTTGAAGGTTCGATTCCTTCACGGCCCACCACCGTGCCTGTTTCAGGTTGGCTTTGCCGGAAGCTGACCTTTTTTTTTGGCGGGGCAACAGCGCCGCCTTGACACCTGTAACGCAGCAAGAATAATAAGAAGGATTTACTCCCGGTCCTTGCTCCGGGATTTTCCCGGGGCTTTACATCCACAAGGAGGGAACATGAGAAGGTATGAAACCGTGGTGATCGTCGACCCGGACGTCGCCGAGCAGGAGCGCACCGAACTGTTCGACCGGTTCGGGAAGTTGATCGCCGGCCAATCCGGCTATCTCGTTGAAAACGATGAGTGGGGCTCCCGGAAACTGGCCTATCCCATCAAGAAAAAACCCCGCGGGTTTTACCTCCGACTCGACTATTGCGGCAGCGGAGATCTCGTCACCGAACTGGAGCGCAACCTGCGCATCGAAGATCGGATATTGAAGTACATGACGGTTCTCTTAGAAGAAAATCCCGACGTCGAAGCGCTCAAGGAAGCGGCGGCCCGCAAGGAAGCGGAAAAAGCGGCCGCTGCGCAGCAAGAGGCCGAACGCAAAGAGGCCAAAGAGGAAGTAGAGTCCCGGGCACCCGAGGCAGCAGAGCCTCCGGCACCCGACAAGTCCGAATCAGAAGCGCCCTCCGAGGCGCCTTCCCCGGAGCCGGCCGCCGAGTCTTCCGAATCCGCCGCAGACCCTGAGGCGGATACCGATTCGGCCGAAGAAAAACCGGCGACCACCAGCGAAAGCGACGTCAAGGAGGGAGCGTAACCATGGCAGCCGTTCGGTCTCGAAAACGTAAAGGCGGATACCGAAAAAGAATCTTCCATCGACGCAAGGTCTGCCGGTTCTGCGCAGACCGCCACATGACCGTCGACTACAAAGAGCCCAAAACGCTCCGGTATTTTATCACCGAGCGGGGAAAGATCATTCCGAGGCGTATTTCCGGCACCTGTGCAAAGCATCAGCGGGCCCTGACCCAGGCGATCAAGCGGGCCAGAACCATCGCTTTGCTGCCGTATGTCGGCAGCATCGACCTGTGAAGGAGCAGGACGTAAGCGCCCGTTGACCCGCCCGTCCGGACTGTTTCCGCCAAATGCGGCGCCACGGCGCCGCCGCCAAGGAGGGCGTAGGAGCGTGCCGCGAACCATGGCTCCGTCCAGGGACATCGCCACCGGCATTGGGGCCACCGTTCTGATTTTCGCCGCCGTTTTCCGGCTGACGATCATCGGATTTTTCTGCTCCATTATTCTTCCGCTGCCGGTGCTGTTTTACCGCGTGAAACTCGGCAGAAAACCGGCGGTGATCATTGCCGGTGTCAGTGCGGCGATCATGGCGGCGATGATCGGCGTCGTGGCCGTCGACCTGCTGTTTTGCTTATGGCTTCTGATGATCGGCTTCGTGCTGGGAGAGCTGTATGAAAAAGGGCTCTCCATCGACCAGACGCTGCTCCGGTCGGCCGCTGCCGCCCTGGGCGCCGTCATCGGCGGACTGCTGATCTTCAGTGTCATGGCCGGCAAAGGGCCGGTGACGCTCGTCAGCGACTATGTGGCCGAAAATCTTCGGGCAACCCTCGAGCTTTACCGTCAAAGCGGCGCGTCGCATGAAATCGTCGACCAGCTCGAAGGCTCCCTGGAGCAAATCCGATTGGCCCTGGTGCGGATTTTGCCGTCGATGGCGGCGGCCGGCTCGTTGTTGATCAGCTGGGCATGCCTGCTGATCTCCCGGTCGTTGTTTCGCGTGCGAAAAATTCCGGTGCCCGAGTTCGGTCCGCTCAACCGGTGGCGCTCGCCGGAGCCGCTGGTATGGGCGGTCATCGGCTGCGGCGGCATGCTTTTGTTGCCGGCCGCTGCGCTGAAAATCATCGGGATAAACGGTTTGATCGTGCTGATGGCTGTCTACTTTTTTCAAGGAATCGCCATCGTATCGTTCTTTTTCGAAAAAAAGAAATTTCCGGCGGGGGTGCGCTTTATCCTTTACAGCCTGATCGGGCTGCAGCAGTTTCTGCTGCTGCTGGTCATCGGGCTCGGTTTTTTCGATATGTGGGTTGACTTCAGGAAACTGGCGTCACATCAAAACGGCTGACCGGCATC
>CAYPFH010000411.1:0-3567 GCA_964409825.1 uncultured Desulfobacterales bacterium
TGCTGGATCCTGGTTGCTGGATCCTGGATGCTGGATCCTGGTTGCTGGATCCTGGTTGCTGGATCCTGGTTGCTCGTATGAAACTTCAAGCCAGCTCAATTGCCATTTTTGTTGTCAATGGCACGGCGCGTTTGTAGTGACGCCGTAAGGCGTTTGGGTTTTGGAAGGCCGTGCAGCAAGCGCCTCACCCGGCTTTGCTCTGCGAGCTGCGCTGCGGCAGGCGGAGCCACTACAAACAGGGCCGCGGATTAAAAGTGGCGCAGCCGCTTTCTACGTTTTACCGGAAAATCGGCCCTATCGATTTTCCGGTAAAACGCTGCCGAAGCGCCGCTCCCGCTGCTGGTAACGCCTCAGGATATCGATCAGCTCCTCACGGGAAAAATCAGGCCAAAGCGTGTCGGTAACGAAGATTTCGGCGTAGGCAATCTGCCAGAGCAAAAAGTTGCTGATCCGCATTTCGCCGCTGGTCCGGATGAGCAGGTCCGGATCGGGCAGTCCACTGGTATAGAGCAGACCTGAAACCAGATTCTGGTCGACGGCTTCCGGTGCAAGCTCTCCACAGGCCGCTTTTTCTGCAACCTGTCTGGCCATGCGCACCAATTCCGATCGTCCCCCGTAGCTCAGTGCCAGGTTCAGGGTCATATCCGTGAGATGTGCGGTTGCAGCGCAGACATCGGAAAGCGCCTTCTGCACACCGGCGGGAAGGCGCTCTGTTTCCCCGATGGTGGTCAGCCGAATGCCGTTTTCCAATAGCTCCGCCTTTTCCGACTCGAGAAATTTCCTGAGCAGCGTCATCAGGGCCGTGATTTCGGCCTTGGGCCGCGCCCAGTTTTCGGTGGAGAAGGCATAGAGGGTGAGCACGCGGATGCCAAGCTCCCGGCAGGCCCGGACGATGCGACGCACCGTCTCCGCCCCTCGTTCGTGTCCCTTGACGCGGTTGAGAAGGCGCTTGCGGGCCCAGCGGCCGTTGCCGTCCATGATGATGGCGGCATGGGCCGGAAGCTTTTGAGGATCGAGTTTATGCGAAGATGCGGTGGTCTCCTTAGAACTCAAGGATTTCCTTTTCTTTTTGGCTGCAGATCTCGTCGATCGTCTCGATGTACTCATCGGTAATCTTCTGCACCTGCTCCTGGGCTTTGAAAGCATCGTCTTCGGAGATGTCGCCGTCTTTTTTGAGCCCCTTGAGGAGTTCGTTGGAATCCCGCCGGATGTTCCGGATGGCGACTCGATGCTCTTCGGCGATCTTGTTGACCACCTTGACCAGCTCTTTTCGCCGCTCCTCGGTAAGGGGCGGGATCGTGATGCGGATGATTTTGCCGTCGTTGGAGGGCGTCAGACCCAGGTCGGACTTCAAGATGGCCTTTTCAATCTCTTTCAAGGCCGAGACATCCCAGGGCTGGATGGCGATGAGCCGCGGTTCGGGTACCTGCAAAGAAGCCATTTGATTCAGGGGCGTCGGGGTGCCGTAATAGTCGGCCCTGATTCCGTCCAGAAGAGAAAGAGACGCCCTGCCGGTCCGCACCCTTTTCAGTTCGTTTTTCAGGGCGGCAATCGACTTGGCCATCCGGTCCCGGGTTTCTTCGTGCACTTCCATGATCATGGCATCCCCCTGCGGCATCGCTGTCACAATGGCGTATGATTGCCCCTGCAGGCCTCGAAATCGGTTCAGGGGCTGAAAGTAAAGATTCCAGATCCAAGCGTCCAGATTGACGAAATCGTAAAAAAGTCCGAAATTCTCTTTTTCCGTCATTTCCGCGAAAGCGGTGGTTCGACAGGCTCACCATCCTGAGCGAAGTCGAAGGAGAATCCAGTGATTTCGATAAGTTCTGGATTCCGGGTCAAGCCCGGAATGACGCTTCGGGCACTTTTTACGATTTAATCAAGATTCAAGCTTTCAATTTTTTTGCCGGATTTCTCTGCGCCTCTGCGCCTCTGTGCGAGAACCGATTTGAATTCTTTTTATAGGGCTACACGGATATTTTCGATCCGATGCACTCGCCGCAGACCAGTCGCCGCATGCTTCCCGGCTTTTTGAGGTTGAAAACGACCAGCGGCAGCCGATTGTCCATGGCCAGTGAAATCGCCGTCATGTCCATCACGTTGAAGTGATTTTCGATCACCTTCCGGTAGCTGATCGCCTCGATGAAATTAGCATCCTCGTTGGTGGCCGGATCGCAGTCGTAAAGTCCGTCTACCTTGGTGGCCTTGAGCAGGATCTGTGCATGAATCTCCTGGGCCCGGAGCACGGCCGCCGTATCGGTGGTAAAATAAGGGTTGCCGGTTCCGGCGGCAAAGATCACCACCCGCCTTTTTTCCAGGTGCCGCACCGCCCGCCGGGAGATGTAAGGTTCGGCCACCGCATGCATGGAGATGGCGGTCATCACCCGGGTCTGCAGCCCCCTTTTTTCCAGGATGGCCTGCAGGGCGAGGCTGTTGATGACCGTGGCCAGCATCCCCATGTGGTCTGCAGGGGTTCGGTCCATGCCGTATATGTCGGCACCGATCCCCCTGAAGATATTGCCGCCGCCGACCACCACCGCCACCTCCACCCCCAGTTCACAGACGCTGAGGATCTCGTCTCCAACGTACTGGATCATCTCCGGGCTGATACCGAAGCTCTCTTCGCCCATCAGGGCCTCTCCACTGAGCTTCATGACCACCCGGCGGTATTGCGGCTCGGCCAATTTCAGGATTCTCCGATCTGGTACCGGGTAAACCTTCTTACGGTGATATTCTCACCGATCTTGGCGATCGCTTCGTTGAGCAGGTCGGCCACGGTGATGTCCGGGTTTCGAACATAGGGCTGATTCATCAGGCAGCTCTCCTTGAAGAACTTGGCGAGCTTTCCCTCCACGATCTTGTCGACCACATTCTCCGGTTTGCCGGATTCCAGCGCCTGGGCCTTGTAGATCTCTTTTTCCTTCTCCACCACCTCGGGAGGAACGTCTTCGGGCCGGATTCCTAAGGGGCTGCTGGCAGCGATATGCATGGCGATGTTCTTGGCCAGATCTGCGAAGTCTTCGTTCTTGGCCACAAAGTCGGTTTCGCAGTTGACCTCCACCAGCACGCCGAGTTTTCCGCCCGTGTGAATGTATGCGTGGACCAGCCCCTCGCTCAATTCTCGCCCGGCGCGTTTGGCGGCGGTGGCAAGCCCCTTTTTACGGAGGTATTCCACCGATTTATCCATATCGGCGCCGCATTCTCCAAGCGCCTCTTTGCAATCCATGATGCCGGCCCCTGTTTTTTCCCGGAGCTGCTTGACCATATCCGCACTGATCTTCGTCATTCTTTTTCTCCTGCCTCCTGCGTTTCTTCAGGGTTTGTTTCCGGCTCGGAACCGGCAGCGGAAGCAGCTTCTGCAGCCGGCTTTTCGCCTGTCGACCGTTTGATGATTTCCACTACCGGCCCCTGGGAACCGTCGGAAATCACCTTGCGATCGCCCGGTTCGACGTCGGCGGCCTTTCCGGCTTCTTCGACGTCGGTCTTGGCGGCCTTATCCGTCTCGGCCTGTCTTTTTTCCTCGTATCGCCTGCGGCCCTCGATGCAGGCATCGGCAATGCGCGAGGT
>CAYPFH010000412.1:0-3512 GCA_964409825.1 uncultured Desulfobacterales bacterium
GGTCAGTTTGATCAACCGTGAAACCGTGCCATTTTGGCCTAGTTTCATACGAGATACAGAGATCTGTTCGGAGGAAGATTGAAGACAAGCCGTTACCGGCCGTCCCTGCTCGATATCCTTCTTCTGCTGGCGCTTGCGGCCGCCGGTGGATATCTGGTTTACCGGATCCGTATCGGCCTTAACTACTCCTGGAACTGGGCGGTGATCCCCCAGTTTTTGATCCGCTTCGACGCCGAATCGGCAAGGTGGGTTCCCAATGTGCTTCTCCAGGGGCTGTCGACCACGATCCGCCTCAGTCTCTGGGCTACGGTGCTGGCGACGATCGTCGGCGTCGTCATGGGGATGTTTCGTGTCAGTCCCGTCCTGTTTCGGCGGATGGTGGCCCGAAGCTACGTGGAGCTGACCCGAAACATGCCTCCCCTGGTGCTGGTGTTTATTTTTTATTATTTCATCAGCGCCCAGGTACTTCCGGCGTTGGGAATCGAAGGATTCGTGCGCAGCGCATCGGAGGAAACCCGGTCGTTGATTGCCGCGTTGTTTGCCCCCGCCCGGCTGCTCTCCCCGTTTCTGGCAGGATTGGCGGCCCTGGCCGTGTTCGAGGGAGCCTACATCACGGAGATCGTTCGCGCCGGCATTCAGTCCATCGGCAAAGGGCAGTGGGAGGCTGCTTTCGCCCTGGGCCTTACCCGGGGCCAAGCCCTTCGCCACATCATTATGCCCCGTGCGATCCGCAGAATACTGCCTCCGCTGGCAGGCCAGTTCATCTCCACCATCAAGGATTCGGCCATCGTCTCGGTCATATCGATCCAGGAGTTGACCTTTCAGGGGCTGGAGTTGATGGCATCCACCCACCGGACCTTTGAAATCTGGATCACGATCACCGGGCTTTACCTGCTGCTGACCCTGAGCTGCGCAGCGGCCGTCGGAAGAATCGAGGCCTGGATGGGAAGCACCGTCCGGTAGCATAGCCCTGAAACGGAGCCCACCGTCGGCTGCAGCGCCCAAGCCCGCCGCCACAGTCCAGGCCATCCGCCGGCCCGGGTCCGACTTGGCGGCGGCAAACGCGGGCCCCCCGTATGCTTTTACCGGCAGGCTGCGGGGATCGGGGCGGATGCGGATAGATTTTTCTTGATTTTTCGGCGGCTTCAACGTATCAGACCCTATAAGGGAAAAGAGTATCCGGAAAGGGGAACAGCATGAACAACACCGAGCAGGCAGAAAAAACCCGCCTCCTCAGTGGGCTCCAGGAGCAGGAAACCCGGCTTTTCCTGCAGCATTTCAAGGCGGAGACCTACGCACCCCGGCAGTATGTCTTTCAGGAGGGGGAGCGCGGAGAGACGATTTACATCGTCAAGCGGGGCTTGATCTCTCTTTCCAAGCACATCACCTCGGACATAGACAAAAAGCTTTTTTCCGCGCGGCCCGGCAGCATTTTCGGTGAATTCAGCTTCATGGACAAAGGGGAGCGCTCGGCTTCGGCCACGGCCGAGGAAGAAACCGACATCCTGAGCCTGAAGCGGGCCGGCTTTGACGGCTTTGTCCGGAAAAACCCCGCTACCGGCGCGAAACTGTTTCAAAACCTGCTGAGCATCGTGGTCGAACGGCTCCGGAGAACCAACGAGGCGTACCGGGATGCGGTCCGCTGGGGCCTGGAAATCACCGGAACCCAGAAGATCAACTTTCATTACCTGATCACCGAAGATGTCGACATCCGGATCGAGCTTCTCAACGGCAAAACCTTCGAAGGAAAAGTGATGCAGCTGGAAAAAAGCGATGCCGGCTACGAAGTCGTCCTGGTCAACAAGCTCGGCAAGCTTGCCATCATCCCCTACCACGCCATTCTTTCCGTGACCCTGGCCCAATAAATGTCGCCCCCGAAACCCACCGATGCCCCGGCGGCCCACTCTCACCGTTTCGTGGAGCAGTACGACGGGCTGGTCGGCTTCGGCCTCGACCGCCAGACCGACGAACACACCCTGATCTACTACCTGCAGAAGGTTGCAGACGATGCCTTGGCCAAAACCCTGGCCGAACGAATGAGCGCCGAAGAACTGGATCACCTCTTTTCTTTTCTAAACGAGTTGATGAAAAAACACCTCGACGACGGAGAATATCACCGGCTGTTTCTCAAAGAGGACCATCCGTGACGACGATGTCAGAGCAGGGTCGATGATATGTTCAACGAGCTGCAGCTTGCGCGCTACGCCGAAGTGATCTTATGGGGTCTCGGCACCGCTCGGCGGCAGCGGTTTCGACCCCGGGACGTGATTCTCATCCGGTTCGACCCTCCTGCCGCAAGACTTGCAGAGATTCTCTACCGTTGCATCCTGGAAAGAGGGATGCACCCGGTTATCCGAATCAACCCGACGGCCGCCATGGAGCAGTCGTTTTACCGGTACGCAACCGACCCCCAGCTCCTTTTTACCGCTGCCGGAGAAGAGCCGCTGTATCGGCAGCTAAACGGCAGCATTTTTCTACACGCCCCCGAGTCCCTGACCCACTTAAGCGGCGTTGATCCGAAAAAAATCGGCAAAGCGGCCGCCGGCAAAAAATTCTTGAGAGACATCATGACCGAACGGGAGTCGGCCGGGCGCTCAAGCTGGACGCTGTGCCTGTTTCCCACAGAAGCGCTGGCAAGACAAGCCGGCCTGTCGATGCAGGAGTATACCCGCCAGGTGGTCCGGGCCTGCTTTTTGAATCGGGTCGATCCGGTCGGGCACTGGGAGCAGCTCTATCAACGGGCCCGGTCGATGAAAAAGCGGCTGAACCGGATGAAAACGGTAGGCTACCGGGTGGAATCGGAACACATCGATCTTCACATTTCGGCGGGAGAAAAGCGCAAATGGGTCGGGATCTCGGGCAGAAACATTCCGAGTTTCGAGCTGTTCACCTCGCCGGATTGGCGGGGAACCCACGGTGTCTTTTACGCAGACCAGCCGTCGTTTAAAAGCGGCAACTTCGTTGAGGGCGTCCGCCTGGAGTTTTTACGGGGGCGGCTCGTGAGAGTATCGGCACAGCGGCGCGAAGATTTCGTCCGCTCCCAGCTTCGGCTCGACAAGGGCGCAGACAAGCTCGGAGAATTTTCGCTGACCGACCGCCGGTTTTCCAGAATCGACCGGTTCATGGCCAACACCCTGTACGATGAAAACTTCGGAGGCTGCTATGGCAACTGCCACGTGGCGCTAGGCTCGTCCTATGCAAACACCTACCGCGGGCGGCAGGCCGACCTGACCCCGAAGCTGAAGCGGAAGCTGGGGTTCAACGATTCTGCACTTCACTGGGACCTTGTCAACACGGAGAAAAAACGGGTCCAGGCGATCGGCCCCGGCGGCCGGGCGAAGACCATCTACGAAGACGGGGAATTCTTGCTTTAAAAATCTGCTGGCAGATATAATGAGGGTCAGGCTAAGCGGTTCACCGTTCTGAACTACTCACTCGACTTCCGGCATTCATGGCACCGCGAAATGGATAATTTGCTGCCGGTATACGAACTCGCCCCAAAGGATACCTAA
>CAYPFH010000413.1:0-3500 GCA_964409825.1 uncultured Desulfobacterales bacterium
GCACGACACGGAGGTCGTGCCCTACAAAAACCCCGGCTTCGAGCGAAGTTTCATAAGCGGGGCCTCTGGCCGACGGGATTCGAAATTCCAAATTCAAGATTCAAGATTCTCCGATGGTTTGTTCTCTGCCGCCGGCTGGGCTGGCAGGTGCACCACCGAAACCGAGCGGCGGCCGTCGATCTTTACGACCATGGGTTCCGATATTCGCACATGGCGCAAAAACGCGGTCTCCTGGACGGCGGGAAGCCGGTTGATCTCCTTCCAGCGGAGAAAATCTTCCCCGCCTTCTGACACCGTAATGTAGGGGATCCCCAACGAGGTGATGTTCTGGAAAAAATGGGAGCCCTCGGAAGGGTCTGCGCTCAACTGGTCGTTTCTGAGTTCGACCATGGCGCCGACTCCGGAGATGTCGGCCCAGCGAACCGGGATTCCCAGCCAGGGATCGGCTGTTCCCCACCGTCCCGGGCCGATGAGCAAGTACGGTCGCGTATTCTTTGCCAGCGCAGTGTTGATGCGGCTGATTTCCGCTGCAATGGTTTTGGTGGCGCTGCTTTGAAACGATTCCGGCCGCACGTAGACGATGTCGCAAATCCTTTTGTGTATGCCGTTTCCCAGGGCCTGGTTGGAAAAAATCAGGGCCCGGTCGCGTTCCGTTTCGTCGATGTTCACCTCGGTGCCGTCGATATTGCCGGCCATGGGGCGCATTTGAAGGAAATAAAATGCCCCTTTTTTCCCTTCGGATCCGGCCAGATCGGCCGAAAATTCAATCTCCACCGGGCAGCCCATCCCCTTTTTGCCAAGCTCCATGATTTCAGAAAGCAGCTCCGGCAATGGAAACATCCTGTATTTCAAAATCCGGGCAAAGGTCAGGACCCGGACGCCGGGAAGGGTTGCACTGTCGCGGATCGTATGCTCATCCGGGCGGTAGGTGCTGGCCACCCTTTTCACCGGGTCTTCGGTGTCTGCCTCGTCCACATCCCGCCGCACGAGGTTGGCGTTTTGTTCGAAGGTCAGCTTTTCCGAATAGTCCTGAACCTGCAGCGCGTAAAAAAACCGCTGGGCATTGGTCAGAATGTCGTCGATGGTGGAAAACTGCGGCAGAATGTTCGGATGCCGGGGACAGAAGCGAAGAGACCGCTCTCCTTCCATCACGCACCGGCCGAAGCCGAGTGCAATGCGGGCGATGCCGTCTTCGGCCTTCATTCGGGATATCGGGTAAAAGTTATGGGACTGGACAAGACCGGAAAGATCCGGGTAGAAAAACTTCCCATAAGATCGGCCGGCCAATTCCTGGATGATCACCGCCATCGACTCTTCGTGGGGGGCGTTTCCCGTCTTTTGGCTGAACGCCTTCGGCCCTTGGAAATAGGTGGAGGCAAACACCCGCTTGACCGCTTCCTCCAGGTGGGCGAGGCGCCGTTGCGGGTCCGAGTGGTTGTTGGGGATCATGTACGTATCGTAAAGCCCCGCATAGGGCTGGAAGTGAGCATCTTCCAGCAGGCTCGAGGAGCGGATCGAAAGCGGATAATGCACCTGCTCTAACAATGCGGAAAGGTCCCGTGCAAGCCAGCGGGGCATACGGCCGGCAACAAACGCGGAAAGGATTTCTTCGTCGGGGAAGGTTTCCCGGGCAAACCGATGCAGGCTGTTTTCAGAGACAAAGGACTCAAAGCCTTCCGTGGTGATGACCACCGTTTTGGGAATGCGGATGTCGATCTCGGAAAACCGCTCGAAGATGCCGGCATTTTCCTGAAGCAGGGTCGACATGAAGGCCAGCCCCCTGGCCTTTCCCCCCAGGGAGCCGTTTCCGATCTTGACAAAATCCATGACATCCGCATCGAAGGTCTCTCTTCGGAAAACGGTGACCACCCCCCGCTGCCGCCACTTGCGAAGGGCATGGATATTGGAGATGATAAACTCCCGCAGATCGCCGGCGCTTTCAAACTCGCTGGCCTGAACCTCCCGGAACCAGGAGGCCAGAACGATCTCGCTTCGCCCCATGATCCAGTTGGAAAAATGGTTCCGCTCGGCATGATACCAGAGAGACTCATCCGGGATGGCGGCCAGCTTTTTTTCAAGCTCGCGGAGGCTGGAAGCGCGCTCGACTTCTGAGCCGTCCGGCATTCGGAAGACAAAATCGCCGAACCCCAGGTGGGTCAGGAAAAAGTCGTGCAGTTCGGCCAGCAGGTTCGTTGAGTTCTTGTCCAGAAAGGCCGCGGGCACGGCCGCGGCACGGTCCCGGTTGGCCGGATCCGAGCTGAACATCAACAGCGGCAGGTCGGCAATCTCCTGCCGGACCTGGGACAGGAAACGAAATCCGGCTTCGTCGTCCATCCGGCCGTTTCTGGGAAACCTCGCATCAGACAGAATCCCGAAAAGAAACTGCCGGTATCGATGGTAGAGCTGCTTGGCTTCTTCGTAGTTTTCTGCCAGCACGATCTTCGGCCGGGCCCGCATTTTCAGGAGCCGATGCTCCTCGTTGAGCCCTTCGCCGAGCACCGCCTGGGTCTGGCGGACAAACTCCTTGTAGATAAGCGGCAGGAAGGAAGAGTAGTAAACCGGGGAATCCTCCACCAGGATCAGCACCCGCACCCTTGCCTGCTGCGTATCGGCTTCGATGTTGAGCCGGTCCTCCACGCTTTTGACCAGGGCAAGGAGCAGATCCGAGTTGCCGGACCAGACGAACACCTTGTCGATGCCTTCGAATTTCTGAGCCTCGGGGCGAATGTGCTGGCTGCCGTGGGCCAGGAGGATGACCGGCATCTCGGGCCTGATCTTCTTGATTTCGGTCCCGAGAGTGAATGCGTTCATATCTTCCAGCCGGGGCATGGTGATCACCATGTCGTAGGGCCGCTCTCTGAGGATGGAAAGCGCGGTGGCGGCCGATGCGGTTCGCGTGATCCGGGGAGGCTGGCTCAGGTTCAGCCCGCTGTACTCGTTGATGATCCGCGACGCCAGGCTGCCGTCCTGCTCGATGATGAAGGCGTCGTAAGAACTGGCCACCAGGAGGATCTCCCGGATCTTGTTGGCCATCAGTTCATGGAATATTTTGAAATTGGGATAAAATTCGGATGTCTTCATAGGAAAGGGTTCGGGGTTCGGGGTTCAGAGGTTCCAGGGTTCAGGGTTCCCTATTAAAATGATCGGTTGTTCCCGGATTTGTACTATTTTTATCATAGTGCCGGATCAGAGGCAAACATTTGGTCCATTGGTATCTTGTTGCGATTTTCTTCAATCTTTTGTACCTAAAATGAACGTTTTAGACGCAGGAATGACAAAAAAAGAAAACGGCGACTTTTTGCGAAGCCATCAAATTTGATGGCTTCGTAAAAAGTCTGAAATTCCCTCTTTCCGTCATTCCGGACGAGCGGAGCGAGATCCGTGGTTCGACAGGCTCACCACCCTGAGCGAAGTCGAAGGGGAATCCAGTGATTTCAAGTACATATGGATTCCGGGTCAAAAAAGCTTGCCCCGGACTTGATCCGGGGTCCGGAATGACG
>CAYPFH010000414.1:0-3455 GCA_964409825.1 uncultured Desulfobacterales bacterium
GCAAAAGCATGTAAATCGTATCAGGAGGACTCCAATAATAAATGACGCGAAGCGCTCCTCTCTTTCCCGAGCCCGGGAGATTCCACCGGATCTTGCGCAAACCTCCACTGCCCTTTATCAATTTTCCGGCATCCGGTCGTAACATCAAGGCCGTTTGAAGCATCCGATAATGATCATCCGGTACCAGCCTTTGGATCTCCTTTGTGAATATAGATGTTTCGACAAATACCATGCGCACACTATACGCCATTGGCGTATTATTGTCAAGCAGCGGTGATTTGTGCAGCCCAAATAGTGAGTAGCGTGCGATTTTGCACGTTTATGGGTAAACGTGCATTTTTGCGCGTTCATTGAATAATTCGGCAAAAATACGGACAGATTCGGTAATCCTCGTAAAACCTGCCAGGTACAGCGAGCACTATTACCATTAATCCCATTGATTTTAATAGCAACACTCAACACAAGATGTAGTGGTCTGGACATGCAAATTTAGAAAGTTCCCTTGCGGATGATTGCCGCGCTGTACCCCATCGGCTCAACTCGGACCAGCACCACACTGCCCAGCAATTCCTTTTGGGTTCAGATTTTCATAACACAAACCCTTCCTCACTTCAAAATCCCATCGTGGTCGTCTCCCCCAAGATATCCCCCGATATATATGAGCCCGGATACCGGCACCGTAGTTCTCAAATTTCAAATTCGAAAAATTTATCGCCTTTCCTTACCATAGGGATCAGGGCCGGATAAGTTTGCTCGAATATATTAACGCCCCCCTACCCCCTATGAACCCTCATTTTGAAAGGAGGTAAAACCGCCAGTCAGTCTTTAAAACCGTTTCACCAGAGAAGGCGTGGCCCAAGCCGCTGCGCCTTTCGTGCTTCTGGACCGCCACCTGAAAGGAGGTGATCCATGTGAGCAAGAAGCCCGCACCATCTGACCAGCCCAACCTTTTCGATTCGCCTTCCGACAGCCTACCGCCATCCAAATTCGTCACCAATTACCGAGTCGCCCTGGTCCGGGACCGGTCCCTTCCCTTCGAGCAGTGCCGGCTGACAAACTCCCAGCAGGCTCAGCCCATCATCCGCAAGCTCATCGAGGCCCACGGCCAGTCCGACCGGGAGCAGTTCTGCGTCATCCTGCTCAATGTCAAAAACGAGATCGTGGGGCTAAATATCGTAGCCACCGGTACGATCTCATCGGCCCAGGTCTCGCCTCGGGAAGTACTGAAGCCAGCTATTTGGGCTAATTCTGCTGCCATGATTCTCTGCCACATCCCATATTCAACGAATTTTTCATTGCACCGAGGTTGCATTATGATGGACATGACCAATAGGATCGGTATTATTTGGCAGTTTATTTTCGGTGACGAAATCCGAATCAGAGGTGAGGCGATTACGATTTCAAGGGGGCGGTTTGATGAGCGGGTCCATAGCGGCCGTTGAGGCCAGGCAAAAATTGGGAGAGATTCTAAACCAGGTGGCCTTGCTACGGAAGGAGATCGTCAACTTCCGGTTTTCATCGTCTACAGCGGAGCGTTTTGGGCGATTTAGCGGTAACTATGGGGCGTGAAAATACGAGATGGTGCCCCCGGCAGGAATCGGACCTGCGGCACATGGATTAGGAATGCTTAAAATTTTATCAAAAAAATTGCTGCATTTCTAATCAGTTAGAATCACACAGGAAAATCTGACCGTTTTTGTTCCTGTTTGGCAATCATTCGAAAAATTTGACCTTGACGGGCACATTTTGGGCACAGTTGGGGAAGGCTCCTTCAATCTTCTCTGATTTGTGCCTCGACCCAGGCGAGGACAACCTCAACTTGACGGACGGCCTCTCCATGCTCTTCCTGAGTGACCGGCTCCCCTACATTGGGATAGCGTGACTCCCAAGCGTATCGGGTCAAGACGTCCGCTTCGACAACTGATTCAGGAATCTCCAGTCCTTCGCGCCTCAGCCCTGAAATCAACGCATCGAGGTCATGGGTATAGCGAAAAGCCCAGCCGTTGTGCACATAAACCGCCTTCAGCGCCTTTTCCACGGCCTGCTGGGCGTGGAAGCAGAGATCTTCGTAGAAGGCTCCTTCCGGAAGCGGCGCTTTGGCAATGGACAAATCGCTCTTCGCCCTTGCCAGCCAATCCGCCGCTGAGCCTATTGGGAATTCATGCCGCGGCATAGATCTCCCTGCCTTCCTCCAGGGCCGGCTTGATGACCAAAGAAGGATTGGAACGGTGGGCAGCTACATCTTTCTCGGTGACAACGATCACATCCTTGGGGAGGCCGATTCCCCTCAGCGCCTTGAAGATTTCCGCAGATATCTGCCGCCGGTGAATGCCGTCCGGCATCACGACCAGAAGGTCCAGGTCGCTTTCCGGCCCCATTTCGCCGCGGGCCGCCGATCCGAAAAGAACGATCCGCCGGGGCTTTACCACGGAGAGGATTCGTCGCACCGCCTCATCGAGAATTTCTCCGGATGCCATGGTGCCTCCAGGTTTCGAAGTGCTCGATTTCAAGCTCATTTCAATGCCGCTCTCGTGTTTCTCGCTCCCAGCATCTCGGATCTGATATTTCCTCAAACGGCCTCACATTCGGATACTTCGAGAACAAGGCGGTAATCGAACGTCCGTAGTCTTTTTTCACCGGTATCGGCCGGATGGTGATCTCGAGTTCCTTGTCCAGGTACGCATCCGGTATTTCGATGCAATTTCGGATGCTTTTTCCGTTTTTCACGGCTCTGATCGTTTCCATGGTGTCCTCTTCGGATATTTTGAAACAGTATAAAGCAAAGCAGATACGCAAGTCAATTTTTGACGCGTTCACCCGCCTTGGGTTCCGAAGTATTCATACATAAACGGCCTCGGCATCGATGCGGCGCTTCAAAAAAGGGTTCATGGTTTTTCGGTATCTGACCACATCGACACTACCTTAGAGGTAAATTTTATCATCATAGACCAGGAACTCGACAATATCCTGTAAAAAATATAAATATTTTTGACGAGACTTTAATTCCAAATAATGAAATAATAATAAATATTCGAGTTCTTCAATTTTTATTTGCAAGAAGAAATAGCTCAAAAGCCGGCATTAAATTCAACACTTTAGTAAATGAGTTTGAGCGACTTGGGTATTCAAAACAAACCATTAGATTAGCTTTAGTGCATTTAAATAAAAGAGATTTTATAACTGAAACTATAACCCAAAAAAATATCGAAGATCCAGAAGAAATCAGAAAATCTGATAGATTTAGAACTACAGAATTGGGAAAATATTTGTTAACGAAGATGATGACGGAATATGCTTTTCGATATTGTGAGGCAATTGCAGACACTATGCCGAGAACACGGCCAGACGGAGATAGCTGGAAAAAAGATAAATCTTACTTGTCAATGATTGAAAATGCATTAGCCTGATGGCGGCCATGGCGGCAGAATTGGTGCCAGCACTGGGCAGACGGTGTC
>CAYPFH010000415.1:0-3453 GCA_964409825.1 uncultured Desulfobacterales bacterium
TGCGGGTACTAAACAGAATCAGTGAAAAGGAGGACCCTATGTGCGACGATTTCTTTGATGACTTTGAAGACTTTGAAGAAGACGGCCCCATGGACGATGAGCCCTTCGAAGATGACCCGGAGCCCCTGGAGGACCCTGTTGAATCCTGGTCGGAAGACACGGGTCCGACCTGGGAGGGGATCGCCTTTTTTGGGGCATTGTCCGAGACGCTGGACGAGGAAAGGCGGATTCAGAGGCATATAGAGCAGGAGGAACGGGAAAGGGACAAGGACAAGCAAAATTAGTAATAAATAGGATACTTATACTCTTGACAACCAGCAAATTGGCCTTATTTTAAGTTTCTCTGGAAACCGGAGTATTTGCGCATAGGGCGCAAGCGAACAGGATTCGCAACTCCAGCCCAGACACCCCGGTACTGGCATAAAGCCCGTATCACACGGACAACTCGAAATCGTAAAAACACGCGATTTGTGTGGTCCTTGTGGTGCGGGCTTTTTTTGTTCCCGCTCGAAGATACCAATAACAGCGAAAGGAGGATTTCACATCGCAGCGCTCCGGGCACCATCCCGTAAAACTGGCGGGGCCGCCACCTCGGCCCCACAAGCCGCTTCATTGAAGCGGTCGGGCAACGCCAAGGGTTTGACCCTCTGGAACTGACCAGCATCGGGCCTGCCATACGGCACATTTCGAGGTGGAAGTAATGGACGAAAAACTATGGGAAAAAGAACTATGGACACAGAATGAGGTGGCAGGGTATTTTCGGGTAGTCCCTGCCACAATAAAAAATTGGCGCGAGCAGGGTCTCATCGGTTATTGCCAACCGCCAGGTTCCAGACGGGTGCTCTACTATCGGGATGAAATCCGGCGGTTCAGGGACCAAAACACCAACAACGCGAAGGGAGGGCAAACAGCACCAAAGGCGCAGCCTGTAAAGGGAAAGCCTGTTGTATCTGCCAAACCTGAAAAGGTCTGGAGGATATGACATGGCGAAGAATCTATATCACTACATGTATCAAGATGAGGACAGCGGCATCTGGTATTTCCAGAAGAAGGTGAGGGGGTTGCCCAAGCCGTATAAATTCTCCCTGGAAACCCGGTCCAAGACCGAGGCAAGGCGAAAACGCGACGATTACCTGAAACAGATTGAAATCCACGGGTACATTCCGAAAGAGGAGGCCCCTGTTGTCGAGGATGACGTTCCTTTCGGAGAAGTCGCCAAGAAATGGTCGGAAATCGTCAAGCCCCGAATCGCGGAAACCACGTTCTGGAATTACCGGAAGATCATGAACACGCACATTCTGCCGGCATTCGGAAACCAGCCGATTGCTGCCATCACAGCCCTGGACATCGAGCTTTTCATCAGCCGTCTGACCTGTGGCAGCAAGACCAAGCAGAACATTCTGACGCCGATGCGCCTGGTCATGAAGTTCGCCAAGAAGCACGGGATGATCAAGGCCAACCCGTTCGTTGACGTGGAGCCGATCCGCAAGACGAAAAGCCAGCAGAAGCAACCGCTTACCCTGGAGGAAATCAAGGTGTTCCTGGAGCACGTGGACAAGCACTATCTGCCATTGTTCCTGTTTATGTTTTTCACAGGGGTCCGGGTGGCTGAGGCTGCCGGGCTGAAATGGAAGCGGGTGGATTTTCCCAGCGGGATCGTCAAGATTCGCCGGAACCTGGTGCGCATCAATAACGGGAGAATCGTTTACAAGGAGCCGAAGACGGAAGGCTCCGTGCGGGACGTTCGGCTGCCGGATTTCGTGATCGAGGTGCTCCGCGAGCAGCGGAAACGGACCTGGAAAGGCGATGGGAACAACTTCGTGTTCCTGAGCAAGACCGGCTTGCCCATCCACCGGCATACCCTGAACAAGAACATCATCCGCCCGGCCCTGAAAAAGGCCGGCATCGTGTCGAACACCAGCATCAAGGACACGCGGGCATCCTACATCACCAACTCGCTGGACAACGCCGAACGGATCAGCTTCATCCAGAAGCAGGTGGGGCACAAGACGAGCCGGATGATTATCGACCATTATTACCGGTACACCCCGGCACCGGATGACGGCCTGAAACTGGAAAAAGCCTGGAATTCTACCAGGATTCTACCAGAGTCGGCGGATGTGGAAAATCAAAGTGTTGAAAACACTGAATAAAAGTGGTGGAGGCGGCGGGAGTCGAACCCGCGTCCGAAGGCATTCCGTCAAGGCATCTACGTGCGTATCCCGGGATTTGGTATTCGCCGGATCGAGTCTCCTCCGGGCGGGATGCTCGATCGGCTAGCCGGTAGAAGTGTTCGCGGAAACGGAAACCGGCATTCCGGGTCCACTATCCTGCTAGTCGACGCCCTTTCCAGGATCACAGGCTATCACCGGAAGGACGCTGGCTGTTTTACGCAGCCAGGGCGTAATTATAATCGTCTGCGATTATATTTATTGCCCACCATATTTTCGAGCCGGCAGGTAGGCTCGGCACGCAACCTTTACTTCTTTACCCCCGTCGAAGCCGTTTCGCCCCCATATCGGTAGGAAAAAGGTTGATTGTTCGCAGACACGCATCGATCTCAAAGAGCTGATATAATATTAAGCGCCGAAGGAGCGGTTGTCAATTGGAATCGGCCGGAAAGCCGGGCGCTTTGCGCCGATGCTGGATGCTGATTACTTATGTTAAACATCGGTCGAAGCCGGGGTTTTTGTAGGGCACGACCTTCGTGTCGTGCCTTCATGAACGGCACGGAGGCCGTTCACTACATCGGCAGAGGCTTCGACAGAAGTTTCTGGTTTGATCAAATCCCGCCCATTGGCGTGACGGTGGGGCTATCTTCTGGCTTCTGCTGTTATCCAGGATCCAGCATCAAGGATTGGATTCCCGCTTCCGCGGGAATGACGAAAAAGAGGAAATCCGAATTTGATCTTTGATTTGAAGCATCCCAGCTCCCTGGTTTCCAAGCGGCGCAGCCGCGTTTCATAAAATCGCGCAGCGATTTTATTCTTCTTGCTTTTTGATCCGCTCCATTTCCCGTTTCTGGTCGCGGCGGCGGATATCCTCGCGTTTGTCGACCTTTCGTTTGCCCTTGGCCAGACCCACGGTCATCTTGACCTTGCCGTCCTTGAAGTAGATCCGGGTCGGCACCAGGGTGTATCCTTTTTCATTGACCTTGCCGTAGAGCCGCTTGATCTCGTATTTGTGCAAGAGAAGCTTCCGGGGCCGCAGCGGTTCGTGGTTGTCGTAATGGGCAAAGGAATAGGGGCCGATGTGAAGCTGGTACACCCACACCTCGCCGCCGATGATCCGGGCATAGGCGTCCTTGAGGTTGCCCCGGCCCTGGCGGAGAGCTTTGACCTCGGTGCCCTTGAGCACCATCCCGGCTTCGAATTCATCCTCGATGAAAAATTCGAACCGGGCCTTTTTGTTGACCGCCACCGGTTTGATGTGCGCTTTTGGCATAGGTTCTGG
>CAYPFH010000416.1:0-1861 GCA_964409825.1 uncultured Desulfobacterales bacterium
ATGTTAATTATTTTACCGACGGGAAGGGGCCGACTCAGTCGGTCATCCGTGGGATCAAGGCTGAAACTAACGGCGCATCTGTAAGTCAACGATTTTAAATGGAAAAGAAGGACCGTATGGAAGCACAAAAAAATGCCTGTTTAAAAGTATTGATGATCGATGCGGCCAGCGGTTTTTATCGCCTGCAGCGCTACCGTGTGGGCGATTTCTTCGGGCCTGTGGATCTTGGCATTCATCTGGCCTACCGGCACGACAGCCTGACCATCGGCGGCGGTCTTCTGGCAGGCTCCGTCTTTCCGGGATCCAACCGATTGATCTTCTGCGGCATTTCTCCCTGCTGGCACGGCTTTTACGTTTCTTCCATGGGCGGCGCGGCCCTGGTTTTCGATAATTTGGGCATCAATATGGCGTCCATTCTCGGTAAAGCTCCCCATCCCTCGATGCTCTATCTCAACCGAAGCCACGGAGAAGAGATCGAGGTCGAACTGGTGGGGGTTTCACCGGAGGGCATTTGGGAAAAAGGTCCAAAAGGGGTCTATGCCGTAATGGAAGAAGCACTGGCGACCTTTGGCGGCCGCTACGAAAACGACCCGAGGGTGCTGGCGGTGGGCCCGGCAGCCCGGTACAGCGATTTCGGGGCCGTCGCCTCCGCCCCGATCCGCAAAGGCGCATTGACGCCTGTGGATACCTGGGCCGGCAGGGGTGGATTCGGTTCCAAGCTTCTCCAGCAGCACGGCATTGTCGGCATCATCTACGGAGGCACCCATATCGATGAGGATTTTCGCGATCGTACTGTTGCGGATCAATGGTTCGAGGACAAATATAACCAGCGCATGGCCGCCAAGGACCTGGATGCGACCACCAAGTACCGCTATGATCCCAAGCTCGAAACCGGCGGCACCTTCGGAGTGAACTACGCTTCCATGGAGGGGAGCCTTCTGGCGCTCAACTACCGCACCATTTACTGGGGTGAAGCCGAGCGGCGGGAGCTTCAGCAGCACTTCATTCAGGATCACTACCTCAAACAGTTCAACGAGGAAACCATCCGGAAAAAGCAGCAGAAAACTTGCGGCGAGCCCTGTGCCGCCGTTTGCAAAAAGATGAACGGCTTGTACAAAAAGGACTATGAGCCTTACCAGGCCATGGGGCCGCTATGCGGCATCTTCGACCAGCGCGCCGCAGAAGCGCTCACCCACCATGCCGACACCCTGGGCTTCGATGCCATATCGGCCGGCGGCGTTCTGGCCTGGCTGATGGACTGCCTCGATGAGGGCGTGATCGAACCCGAACGTGTTGGGGCGGATCGCATGCCGAAATGGGACATCAAGAATTTCGACGTGGTTGCGGATTCAATGCATAATGCCGCCGTCGGGATGAGGCTCTTAGATGAAATGGTCAGTCCGCAAGGGCGGATTCCCCTCAGACTTGGGGCCAGAAAATTCGCCCGCGGCCTGGCGCGGGAAAAGGGCAAGCGTGTTCTGGATCTTTTTGTCCATAACGGCTTTGCCCGCCAGGGCTGGATGGTTCCCAACCAGTATTGGACGCCGGGGGTGTTGGCGCCCATGGCCATCTCAGGCAAGTATTACATGCATTACGGCCGCGATTTCATCGAACCCAGGGAGCTTGGAAGGGAAAACGCCCGCCGCATGATGCAGGAGCTCATGCTGGACAACCTGGGCCTATGCCGGTTTCACCGGGCCTGGGCCGAAGAATTGATGCCGGACGTCGTCGAAAAAATTTTCGGCATGAAGAAACGGTTTCTGGAATCCGTGAGGCTTACGGCAAGCCGAATCACGAGCAGGAACGCAGCGGTATTCTGGGAATCGGAGCGCAATATCGACATGATCGCAGCCTTCTTGAA
>CAYPFH010000416.1:1961-3444 GCA_964409825.1 uncultured Desulfobacterales bacterium
GTTCCCCGGAGAGCGGAAAAATTTAGACGATGAGGTTATTCCCGATGAATCTCCTGTATGTCTCCGGAAGTCCGAGAAAAAAGAGCAACATCGATCACCTCCTGAAAGAGGCTTTATCTGTCACCGGCGGCGAATTGATCAAGGTTTCCGATTATCACGTTGAGCCGTGCCGCTCGTGCTGGGCATGCTTGAAGTCCGGGGAGTGCGCGGTGGATGATGATATGAGCAAACATATCATACCGATGCTGCTCGAAGCCGATGCGATCGTCCTGGGGACTCCGGTCTTTTTCAACAATGTATCCGCACAGCTCAAGGCTTTCATGGACCGCACCTGGTGTCTCAAGGGAAAGCTGCGCAACAAGATCGGCGGCGCCATCGTTGTGGGCCGGGGAGACGGCGCCGAAGGCGCCATCACGGCCATCCATGCCCTGTTTCTCAAGCATGAAATGATTGCGGCCAACCGAGGCGTTCAGGGAAGGGCTTTTGCAAAAGGGGAAATCGTTCAAGACTATGAGGCCCTGCAATCGGCCAAAAAGCTGGGCAGCCGGCTCCTCGAATTGGGCGATGTGCTTGGCCGATAGACAAAGACTCTCCGGTAGTACCCGCGGTGGCCGAATCCAAGCATCTGTCCATTAACAATGACGTCTTATTGCCAGGAGGAGATAAATGCAGGACCTTTTAACAAAATGCGGTTCTCTATAAAGCTCAAGTTACCTCAAGCCGGAGCCGGTGGAGGGACCCGCGCAGTCTAGTCCGCGTTGCCGTTAACGACCAAATCCCGGCCACGACGGAGCGTGGCCCTCCAAGCCAAAAACTCGACCATCAATCAGAAGGAGACCATGATGCCGAACACGACATCTTCGAAAGCAATTGACATCCGCTACTGCGTGGAATGAGGGTTTTTCAAGGCTGCCGCCGGTCTGGCGGAAGCGATTACCGACACGTTCGGCGTGGATCCGCAATTGATAGAGGCGCACGACGGCATTTTCGAAGTGCTGCTCGACGGCGAGGTAATATACACCAACCAGTCCGCCTGCAGCCGGGTGCCGACGATCCCCGAAGGTCTCGAGGCGCTGGCGCGCCGCATCGAACCGCTGCCCGGAAAATCGCACAGGACAAGAAACGCGTTCCCTTTGGTATAGCAGAGGAATGGTATGCGGTGCGATGTGTCGACCGCCGGCAGGCACAGAAACAGATGACACGGAGGGAAGATTCATGGTGGTAACGATATCGGATCAGGATCTGATGCGGATGAAGGCCGCCTTGCTCGACGATGACCGCGACGAGGCGCTGAAAATCATCAAAGAATTGGTCAAACAGCTGGAAATACAAGCCGGGAGAAAGCTCAAATCCCATCTGGACGGAGGTTGACCGGAAAGAGACTGCTTATGTGAAACTTCGGTCGAAGCAGCCGATAAAAACCGACCTCCCCCGCCTTGGGTTTTGGCGGTTGGAGGGCCACGCTCCGTCGTGGCCGGCTTTT
>CAYPFH010000417.1:0-3392 GCA_964409825.1 uncultured Desulfobacterales bacterium
CCTCCACCGGCAGAGGCTTCGGGGGAAGTTTCATTCTTGATCAAACTGGCCGGTTAGAAGACTCCGCCACAGTTAAGGTGGGTCAGTTGGCAGGCGGTGTCGGCCCGGATTTGTCGTGTGGCGGCTCGTTCAAGCTGGGTGGTGAGCGCCTCGGCCGGGTTTTCGATGAAGGCCGGAAGCGTGCGGATGTCGATCCGTGCGTTTATATCCCAAAGACCTGTTAATATCCTCTTATTTTACTCCTGTGATCCGGCATTGATTCGGATCGCAGTCGGATTATCTTACATACATCGTTGAGGGATTTCATATATAAAGGCCAATAACCACTAGAAAGGAGATGCAACAATGGACGTTCAAGATTATTGCAGCGGCGTGCGAACCGAGTTGATCGCATGGAAAGCGAAGCTTTATGACCTGACCCGGCGGGTGGAGAGGCTCGACGGAGATGCCAAGCAGAAGGTGCTTTACAACCTTCAGGACTTCAACATCTTCATCACTGACATGGAAGACCGTATCAAGCAGATCGAGACCGAGTGCCCCACCGAATGGAGCCCGATCAAGAAGGAAATCGACGATGCCCACGTCGATATGCGGGGCAAGTATGAAGAGACCATGAATGCGATTGGAAAGGCCTCTCCGGTTTCGATTGCGGGCTGATATGACCGACTTGTGCTAACTGAAAAAAATAAACGGACCTGACGAAAAAGGGTGCTCCGGTGGGGCGCCCTTTTTCGCATGTTTGGAGTAGACATGGCCGACGCAGTCCCGCCAGCAGCCTTGTCGAATCTGCACTTTTCGCCGCCGGAGCAGCAAAGCAGTTGAAACCGCCGTGGATCGGCGATAGGGTATGGTCATTGGATCGATTATATTGAAGAGGCCCACCGGCTTTCCACCGCAACTGTCCCAATTGCCTGGACCGTCCCATGCCCCTCACTAAGACCGTTCGCCTGATTTTGGGCGATCAACTCAATGAGCACCACTCCTGGTTTGCCGCACCGGATGATTCGGTGATGTATGTCCTTATGGAGGTCCGGCAGGAGACCGACTACGTCCAGCACCATATCCAGAAAGTGGCCGCATTTTTCGCCGCCATGCGGTCCTTTGCCGGCACGCTGGCCGGCAAAGGACATCGGTTCGAATACCTGGAGCTGGGGCATCCGGAAAACCGCCAGAATTTCGCAGAAAACCTCTCCCGGATCATCGCAAAGACCGGAGCCCAACGTTTTGAATACCTGGCACCGGACGAATACCGCCTCGATCAGGAGCTTCGAAAAACCGCAGACGCGCTTGGCGTCGACTGGCAAATTCGCGACACTGAACATTTCCTGACCGACCGCGGGGATCTGGGCCGTTTTTTCGAAGGCAAAAAGATATTCCGGATGGAATCGTTTTACCGCCACATGAGAAAAAAGCACGGCATTTTGATGGAGGGCACAGATCCTGCCGGCGGCAGGTGGAATTTCGATGCGGAAAACCGGCAGGGATACGATCGAAAGGTGCCGCTTCCGGAGCCGGTCCTGTTCGAAAACGACGTGAGCGGAATTCTGCAGGAGATCGAGTCGGCCGGCATCGCCACCATCGGCCGGACAACCGGCGAAAGGCTCCTCTGGCCCGTCGACCGCCGACAGTCCCTGAGGCTGCTCAACGATTTTATCGAAAGGCGCCTGCTCCACTTCGGGACCTACCAGGACGCCATGGTTTCCGATCATTGGGACCTGTTTCATTCCCGCCTCTCTTTTTCCCTGAACACCAAGATGCTCCACCCGGCCGAAGTGATCGCCGGGGCCGTCAACGCCTGGGGAAAAGCCAAAGACCGGATATCCATCGAACAGGTGGAGGGCTTCGTGCGGCAGATCCTGGGCTGGCGGGAATACATGCGCGGCATTTACTGGCACCTGATGCCGGAGCTGGAGAACATGAATTTTTTCGGCCACACGGCGCGCCTGCCAGGGTTTTATTGGACCGGCAAAACGAAGATGGCCTGCATGGCCGCAGCCATCGGCCAGTCCCTGGAAAAGGCGTACGCGCATCACATCCAGCGACTGATGGTCACCGGCAATTTTGCCCTGCTGGCCGGCGTCGATCCGGACGAGGTCGACAAATGGTACCTGGGAATCTACATCGACGCGATCCAGTGGGTGGAGCTTCCCAACACCCGGGGCATGAGCCAGTGGGCAGACGCCGGCCTCATCGCCACAAAACCCTACGTCTCAACGGCCCGGTATATCGACCGGATGAGCGATTACTGCGGCGATTGTTTCTACGACAAGAACAGCCGTTCCGGAGACCGAAGCTGCCCCTTCAACAGTTTGTACTGGGATTTTTTCGCACGGCACCGGGACAAGCTGGCCAAAAATCCGCGCATCGGCATGATGGTGCGCACCTGGGACCGGATGAAGCCGTCCGAACAGGAAAGGACGCTGGCCCGGGCAGCGGGGCTGAAGGGGAGTCTGGATGGGCTGTGAGCCGGGCTGCAGGCCGTCATCCCGCGCCGGAAACGGGATCTGCGAACCGTTTCCCCACTCTTGGTTATTCCTGACACTCCCAGTCCCCGTCATTCCGGACAAGCGTAGCCAAGATAAGCCTGCCCCGGACCCGATCCGGGGGAATCCAGCCCCGCCGCCCCGTTCTCGAACGGGATTTGAGCATCAATGAAACTTCTGCCGACGCCGCCGCCCTGTTTGCAGTGGCGGCGACTGCCGCGGCGTAGCTCGCAGAGCGAAGCCGGGTGAGGCGATTGCTGCACGGCCTTCCAAAACCCAAACGCCTTACGGCGTCACTACAAGCGCGCCGTGCCATTGGCAACAGAAATAGCAATTGAGTTCGCTTGAAGTTTCACAGTTGATAGGTGGTTGCATTTCCAATCCGGCGGCGGCGCCGCCATTAATAAAATCCCGGAGGGATTTTATGATCCGCTCTGAAATCGACATCCACGCCCCGGCGGCGCGGGTCTGGGACCTGCTCGCCGACCTGTCCGCCTACCCGGACTGGAATCCGTTCATCCGGCGGGCCGAGGGAACCCTGGCCGAAGGGGCGCGGCTGCGCCTCGAATTGCAGATCCCCGACGGCATGCGGATGAAGATCCGGCCGCGGCTGATCTCGGTGGTCGAGCCGGCCGAGATCCGGTGGATCGGACACCTGCTGGTGCCCGGCCTCTTCGACGGGGACCACCGGTTTTTGCTGATCCCCATCGAGCCGACCCGAACCCGGCTGGTCCAGGAAGAGACCTTCCGCGGCGCGCTGGCGCCGGTCTTTGGCGGATGGATCGGGGCCGGCGCCCGGCGCGGCTTTGCAGCCATGAACCAATCGGCCAAGACGCGTCTGGAGGGGTGACGCCCCGCCGGCCATCATTTACTTATGTGAAACTTCGGTCGAAGTCGGCGGCAAAAACC
>CAYPFH010000418.1:0-3382 GCA_964409825.1 uncultured Desulfobacterales bacterium
GACGGAAAATGGAAAATTCGGCCTTTTTACGAAGTCGTCAATATTCGGACAAGCAGCCTGACTTCCTGCCGCAGTTTTTTTCACCGTTGCTCGAATATCTTGCCGCTGGATGCGGGGCGTGTTATCGGCCGTGCCCCCGTCCGTGCAAACAAAAATCTAACCCGATTCTAACCGGAGAGATACAAGAGAGCGAAATTATAAAAAGAATAGGCCGACGTTCGGGCGGCTCCGGCAGGAGCAGCGGGCGCCGGCCGACGAATTGGACCTTACAGAGGACAGAAGGCGGCCGACCATGCCAAAAGAGCGCATCCTGGTGGTGGACGACGAAGAAGACATCCTGGAACTGATCCGCTACAACCTCACCCGGGAAGGATTTCAGGTGGCCTGCGCGGCAACCGGTGAAGATGCCCTGAAAAAGACCGGGACCGACAGCTTTGATTTGATCGTGCTCGACCTGATGCTTCCCCGCATCGACGGGCTGGAGGTGGCCCGGCACCTGAAGAAAAACGACCGCACCCGGCAGATTCCGATCGTCATGCTCACGGCCAAGGGAGAAGAGGCGGACGTGGTCGCCGGTTTGGAAATCGGCGCCGACGACTACGTGACCAAACCGTTCAGCCCTCGGGTCCTGACCGCCCGGATACGGGCGGTGTTGCGGCGGGGCATCGTCGAGCCCGACGGGGATTCCCCGATCCTGGAGATCCACGACCTGGTCATTCATCCGGGACGGCGAAGCGTGACGGCCAACGGAATTCCGGCGCAGTTGACTTTCACCGAGTTCCAGGTCCTGTATTTTCTTGCCCGCAGACCGGGGTGGGTCTTTACCCGGTCCCAGATCGTGGATGCGGTCCGTGGAGACGACTACCCGGTCACCGATCGAAGCGTGGACGTTCAGATCGTCGGCCTTCGCAAGAAGCTCGGCGACCGAGGAGACTACATCGAAACGGTGCGCGGCGTCGGGTATCGGTTCAAAGAATGAAAAAACGACGACTCCTCTGGCGGCTTTTCCCTTCTTACCTGCTGATCACGGTGATCGCTCTGGCGGCAGTGAGCGGGTTTGCCTCCAGGACCGTCCGGCAGTTCTTCCTGGACCGGGCTGCCGAGGACCTCAGGGCCCGGGCCCTCCTGATCGAAGCCTACGTCGCTCCCGACCTTTCCCCCCTGAACCAGGAACGGGTCAGCCGGATCTGCACCGAGGCGGGAAAGTCCTCGGGCACGCGGATCACCGTGGTGCTCCGCTCCGGCCGTGTCGTGGGAGATTCGGAAGAAAACCCTTCCCAGATGGACAACCACGGCACCCGGCCCGAAATCCTCGAGGCCGCAGAAACCGGCCTGGGTAAACAGATTCGGAAAAGTGCCACCGTCGGCCAGCGGATGATGTATGTCGCCGTCCCGATCCGGCAGCAGGATCTGATCACTGCCTTTGTCCGCACCTCTTTGCCGATTACCGACATCGATGAAAAAATCATGGCCATCCAGGCCCGCGTGGTTCTTGTCGGATTGTTGGCGGCCCTTTTTGCGGCCGGAATCAGCCTTCTGGTTTCCCGGCGGATCACCCGTCCTGTCGAAGAAATGCGGGACGGGGCGAAACGGTTTTCCGAAGGCTTTCTGGAGCATCGGCTCCTGATGCCGGATTCGGCGGAACTGGCCGCATTGGCCGACGCCCTGAACCAGATGGCTGAAAAGCTCGACCGCCGGATCCAGACCATCCTCCGGCAGCGAAACGAACTGGAAACCGTGCTGTCGAGCATGGCCGAAGGAGTGGTCGCCGTGGATCTGGAAGAGCGGATCATCAGCATGAATCCGGCGGCGGTAGGCATGTTCGGCGCCGGCGCCCGGGACAAGCAGGACCGCCCGATCCAGGAGGTCATCCGGAACTCGGATTTCCAGCGCTTCGTGCAGCGGTCCCTGGCCGGCAATCGGAAACTGGAACGAGATATCGTTTTATATCACGAAAGAGAGCGGATTCTGTGGACCCACAGCACGCCCCTGCGGGACTCGCAACACCAGCAAATCGGAATTCTGGTGGTGCTGAACGACGTCACCGAACTGCGGCGCCTGGAAAATCTGCGCAGGGATTTCGTGGCCAACGTCTCCCACGAGATCAAGACCCCCCTGACCGCCATCAAGGGCTTCGTGGAGACGCTGCAACATGGCGCAGTCAAAGATCCCCAAGAGGCCGAGCGGTTTCTTTCCATCATCACGCGGCACGTGGATCGTCTTTCGGCCCTCGTCGAGGATCTGCTCAAGCTGTCACGCATCGAGCGGGAAGACGACGCGGGGAAAATCCAATGCGCCGAAACGCCGCTCGAACCGATCATCCGCAGCGCCGTCGGATTATGTCAGGACCGGGCCGGGGAAAAGGGGATCCGAATCGAGGTCGACTGCAAAGACACGGTCCGCGCGAAAATCGACGCCTCTTTGATCGAACAGGCCCTGGTCAACCTGCTCGACAACGCCGTCAATTACACGGGGGAAAACGGGCGGATTCGGGTGGAAGCCGATTCCGACGACGATCGGACCCGGCTTCGGGTGATCGACAACGGCATCGGCATCGGCCGGCAGCATCTGCCCCGGCTCTTCGAGCGCTTCTACCGGGTGGACAAGGCCAGGAGCCGAAAGCTTGGCGGGACCGGGCTCGGGCTGTCGATCGTCAAGCACATCGTCCAGGCCCACGGGGGCACGGTGACGGTGCAAAGCGAGGTGAATAAAGGAAGTGTTTTTGAGATCGTTTTGCCTGGCTAGGGGTTCGGGGTTCAGAGGTTCAGGGGTTCGGAGGTTCGGGGTTCAGAGGTTCAGGGGTTCGGGGTTCAGGGGTTCGGAGGTTCGGAGGTTCAGAGGTTCGGAGGTTCCCGGCTTCGCTCCTTCGGAGCTGCGCCGCGGCAAGCAGAGTTCAGGGGGTCAGCGCTGATACGGCTCACCGTAGAACAGTGCAAGGTTTTGACGGTTAAATTCTCCGCCCGTATCGCCCCACGCAATTCTCACGTTTTCCTTGCAAGCCGCTAACCGTTCCGTGGTTTGTTCGGCAGCAGCCATGAAAGCCTTCCTGATCATCCTGGGCGCCGTCGCCCTGGCGGCCGCGCTCATCTGCCTTCAGCTGGCGGCGATGCATCGCCGCCATCCCAACGCCGAGCTTCTTGCCGAAGCCCTGAAGATGATCTCCGAGAAAAGCGGCCGAGAGAATCCCTGAATAAACATTCGGCACGGATTGCGCGGAAAAAGCGTCGTATCTTATGTGAAACTTCGGTCGAAGCCGGGGGTTCCGTAGGGCGGATGCGGTGTCCGGCCTTGCGCAAGCAGAGGCTCGGGACAGAAAAATACCAAATCCCAAGCACCAAATCACAATATCCAAACAAGGACAAAAGCTTTTCTAAAGTATCTT
>CAYPFH010000419.1:0-3381 GCA_964409825.1 uncultured Desulfobacterales bacterium
AGCTTGAATGTTGAACCTTGAATTCGCCCCACTATCCGGCGGGGCCGACATCCGCGAAGATCAACGCGGCAAAAAAACGGGAGGTTTCAGTGGCCGCAGAACTGGACAAATACAGAAGCTACGGACAGCGGATCGAAGCGCTGATCCGTCCGGCCACCTTTCCCCTGGCGGTAAAGCGGATCGCATCGGAAGCCGAACTCCTGACCGAATACAAAAGACCTTCCCGGGACATGGGGGTGCAGAATTTCGTCTGCCGGAGCTATTCCCCGGCCTTTCAGGCCGACTTTGAAAAGGCCGCCGTGAGCCGGGCAGGGGGAACGATCGAGAAAAAGTAGCCCTTCTCTGCGTCCCTGCGCCTCTGCGCGAGCCAATCTTTTATTGAAAATCCCCTGAAGGATTGGTAACAACCCCTTAGCAAGCAACCGGGGCGCCGCCCTTCCATCTACCCCAGGCATCTGAGCCTACATCCCTTCCAGCGATGCGCCGGCGCACGGCACCCCGATCCAGCGCTCTGAATATTTTTTGAACTCCAATCAAAAACGAAAATTTCCTGAACCGTTATTCCGAAAACGACCATATCAATATCGGCGTGATCGCCCTTCTTTCTCGGCAAATGTTTTTATCTTGCACCAAGTGTTAACTGTCGCGTGACAGTTGGCAGGGGGAATGTCATGAACCGGTTTCCGAAAATGCTGTTTTGCATCGGGTGTCTGCTTGCCTGCCTGAGCCTTCCAGTCACCGTCCACGCCAAATCCTGGCGGAATCTCGAGCAGATTCCGGCCGCGTCCATCACCTGGCAGAAGGGGATTATCGGCATTGTCGGTCAGGACAAGACGCGGCTTTACCACCTGACCGGCCGCGGCGGCTTCAGTATCCCGTTTCTGAGCTCGGGGCCTTCCGAAGAAGAACTGGACGCCCGGGCCGCCTACATCGAGCAATGGCTGGCGGAGCATCCCGAGGCGACGGCCGTGCCGGTGGAGGCCTATCCCTTTTTTTCTAAAACGATCGCCCGCATCTACGTATGGATCGTAGACGGCCCGGATCACCTGAACCTGGACCTTGTGCGCGAGGGATTTGTCGAAGGAAGCGCCCTCATGACCAATCTGCGGATCGAAGATTTGTACATCACCGGCAAACAGTTGTGGGCCTTTCGCGAGCAGGCCGCTGAAGCGGAAATCGAAGCCGCCGAGGCCGGAAAAGGCATCTGGAAGGATTCGGATTCCGGGTACCCGCCGGGCCGGATCGAGTATCCAAGCTTCGAGGAACTGGCCCGCTTTGAAAGGGCTGCCGAAAATATGCCCGATAAAGAAGCAGGAAAAGAAAACTAGGACCGCAATTGAGCGGTTTTTCAGCCCCAAAATGAACCGGATAGGGGGTTGATCGCCCCAGGAGTCTCCCTATGGCGCCGAGTCCGTGGAACTGGCTCATCTTGCTGGCCGTTGTGCTGGTGCCGTTTCAGCTGGTGGGAATTACCGTATACTACACGACAAGGAGCGCCGACCCGGAGCGGGCGCGGAAGCGGGGGCTGTTCGTGCCGGCCGGAGTGTTTTTCGCCGTCTTTTTCCTGCTGTTCCTGTGGGGTTATTTTCACCCGGGTATGATGATTCTTGCCAGCGGCGCGGCAAACCTGTTCATTCTGGTGCTGATGGTCGTCGGCAGCTTCCTGAACCTGGCGGCCAGCGCCGTGGTGATGTCCATGCTGGCCCGAAAAAAACCCGCCGAAGAAAAAGAAACGAATCCCTCCTCCTGATGGATGTATCATGCAATGCATCGGGATCGGGTCGCGGCAGGCTATCTCGCGCAGAGATGGTAAAAGGGCACTTTATCTCGCGCAGAGGCGCAGAGACGCAGAGAAGGTCATTTTTTCTAAAAAAAGCCTCTGCGTCTCTGCGCGAGCCAATCTTTTATTGAAAATCCCCTGAAGGATTGGTAACAACCCCAAAGCAAGCAACCGGGGCGCCGCCCTTCCATCTACCCCAGGCAGCTGACCACACATCCCTTCACCCAAGCGCCGGCGCACACCGCCCCGATTCAGATAATTTTCCATTTTGCTCCAAGCCCGATTCGATCAGAAACCTTGAAATTTTCCTACAGACGGGAGTCGAGGGGACTGACCACCGCGTTGAGGTCCTTTTGCATCACGTGCGTGTAGATTTCGGTGGTCTTGACGTCGGCGTGGCCCATGAGCTCCTGGACCACCCGGATGTTGACGCCGTTTTCCATAAGGTGGGTGGCAAAAGAGTGCCGTAGCGTGTGGCAGGTGGCCCGTTTGGTGATGCCGGTCCGGTCCACGGCCGTTTTTACCGCCTTTTGCAGGCCGGATTCCAGTACATGATGCCGGCGCAGGACACCGGATCTCGGATCCTTGCTCAGGTTCTTTGCGGGGAACAGATATTGCCAGCGAAACTCCGCTGCGGCGTTTCGGTATTTGCGGGCAATCGATTCGGGGAGATAGACGTTTCCGAACCCCTTTGAAAGGTCCTCTTCGTGAAGGCGCCTTACACGATCGATCTGGTTTTGCAAGTCGCTGCAGATGCTCTGGGGCATGACCGAGACTCGGTCTTTGTCCCCTTTTGCACCGAAGACGTATATGTTGCGGCTTTCCAGATCGATATCCTTGATCCTGAGCCGGACGCATTCCATCAGCCGCAGGCCTGCCCCGTAAAGAATTCTCGCCATCAAAAGATGGTCGCCCTTCATTTTGTCAAGGACATGCTGGACCTCATTCTGGGTCAATACCACCGGAAGCCTGGGTCGCCTTTTGGCCCGTTCGAACTCTATTTGTCCTTCGATTGGAACGTCGAGCACTCTTTTATAAAGGAACATGATCGCATTGAGGGCCTGCCTTTGGGTGGCGGCCGATACTTTCTTTTCACTTGCCAGGTGGCTGAGAAAACCTTCGATTTCGAATTTACCCATGTCTTTTGGATGAGTTTTTGCTCCGTGAAACCGGATATAGCGCAGAATCCACTCCGTATAGGTCTGCTCAGTCCTGTAGGCATAATGGTGATATCGGAGGACCTGCTTTACCTGATCCATCAAGCGGAGACTTGGATCTGGTCTGAACTTAAGGGGTTTTTCCATACCAACGGCGCATATCATGGTTAGGTGGAAAATAAAAGGCAATATTTTCCACTTATAAAGCTTAATATATGTTAGTCTGGAAAAAATGGCATGATATAAGGGTGATATACAGGAATTTTTTCCATCTATTAACAATGATAGGCGGACCGCGAGCTGAAGCTCGCTTGGCCTGCGGCCATCCGCCTATCGGGCTGCGAGATGAGCCAATTGAGTTCGGTAGGCGTCGCTCGCGCTCCGCCTATCGGATAAGGTTAGATCACGCGAAGCCGTGATCTGAACCGTTTGTTGGACAAGCCC
>CAYPFH010000420.1:0-3359 GCA_964409825.1 uncultured Desulfobacterales bacterium
AACTTGCAGATTTCATCAACATAGTCCTTTAAATCCTGACAAGCACCAGCGCCGTCAGGATTTAAAGGACTTTGCGTCGATATCTAATTTTTTGATCCGGTGCCAGAGGCTGCGCTCCTTGATGCCCAGAATTTTGGCCGCCTTTACCTGCACGCCGTCGCTCCGGGTCAGCGCTTCGATGATCATCGCCCGCTCCAGGTCCTTCAGCCGATTGTCGAGATCCTGGGATTCGGGCAGCGGGACCACGTTTTCCGAAGAAACGGCGCCCATTTTCCAGTCCCGGGTCAGATGCCCCGGAAGATGGGCGGGATGGATTTCATCTGCGGCGCGAACGGCCGCAGATTCGATGACGTTCTGAAGTTCCCGCACATTTCCGGGCCAATGGTAGCTGGAGAGCACCTGCAGCGCATCCGGTGTGATGGAAACGGATTTTTCCTGATGTTCCAGAAAGCTTTCGACAAGGGCCGGAACGTCTTCTTTGCGATCCCTGAGCGGTGGCAGCTGGATGGAAAACACATTGAGGCGGAAAAAAAGATCCTGCCGGAATTTGTCGTCTTCCACCATCTTGGAAAGATCCTTGTTTGTCGCAGCGATAAACCGGATGTCCACCGTAATCGGGCGGACCCCCCCGACCCGCTCGAACTGAGAGTCCTGAAGCACCCGCAAAACTTTGGCCTGGGTTTCGACAGGCATGTCTCCGATTTCATCCAAAAACACCGTTCCGCCGTTGGCAAATTCGAGCTTTCCCATTTTGCGGCTGTCGGCGCTGGTAAACGCGCCTTTTTCATGGCCGAAGAGTTCGCTTTCCAGAAGGCCCGCCGGAATGGCGGCGCAATTGAGGGCGACGAACGGTTTTCTGGTACGGCGGCTGTGTTCGTGAATGCTTTTGGCGACCAGCTCTTTTCCGGTGCCGGTTTCGCCGAGGATCAGGACCGTGGAATCGGTTGCCGCCACCTTCACGATCTGGTTGAACACGCCCCGCATGGCCCGGCTCTGGCCGACGATGTTGGGAAACATCCGCTGGGATTCCACCCGGCTGAGCAGATCGGTGACCTGTTCGAAAACCAGGGTATATTTTCCCATGTCGTCTTTTTGAACCACATTTTTGTTTTCAGGCGTGGAAAGCTCCTTGAGAATGCCGAGCTGTTCGGTTTTCAGAATGAACTGCTCCACCGGCCCCAAAAGCCGCCGGGCGATGAGCAGCCCGATCAGAAAGGAGACCACCATCATGATCATCCCGAAGCTGAACACGTATTGGCCGGGATTCTGGCCGCGTTCGTAAAAATAGGTGGTCATGTTGTATGCCGCAATCGTCGAAAGCACGGCGATCCCGGCAATGATGAGGGGAATGATGATGTACAGGCTGATGTTGAATCGGATGTCTTTCACGTGAGTGATGTTCCCGGTTTGAAGGTTCAGGGTTCAGGGGGTCAGGGTTTAGGGGTTCAGGGGTTCAGGGGTTCAAGCTTCCAGGTTCAAAATTGGTGCCTTCGTAAAAAGTCCGAATTTCCCTCTTTCCGTCATTCCGGACGAGCGGAGCGAGATCCGGAATCCAGTGTTTTCAAGTACATCTGGATTCCGGATCAAGCCCGGAATGACGCTTCGGGCACTTTTTACGATTTCATCAAGATTCAAAATCTTGAATTTCAGATCCTTCCAACAGACATGGGGCCTGTTCTCTGAGTGTAAAACTGCGACCGAGGCCGGCGGCCATATCCGACTTGTCCCCGCCTTGGGGTTTGGAGGGCCACGCTCCGTCGTGGCCGATATTGGGCCATTGCTGGCAACACGGACGCGACAGAGCGCGTCCCTCCACCGTCAGGGGCTTCGACCTAAGTTTCATGTTTGATCCATCTGGTCGCCCCACCGGCCAGCGGGCTTGTCCTCTGTCTTCCGTCCTCCGTCATCTATCTTTTTGCCCGGCGGCGAAGCCGCCCTACAAATAAAAACCGGCAAAGCCGGTTTTTATTTGATCATCTTTGTCAGGTCCCACATCGGCAGAAAGATCGCCAGGGCGAAAAAGCCGACCACTGCTGCCAGACCGACGGTCAGAAGCGGTCCCACCGCATCGGATAGTTTTTTCATGGTATATTCCAGCTCGTCGTCATAGTGCTTGCTTATTTCGTTGAGCATCTCGTCCAGATTGCCGGCTTCTTCGCCGATGGCCACCATGTTGATGACCATGGGTGGAAAGTACCGGGCCGCTTTCAAGGGGCCGGCTATGCCGCGCCCTTGCTCCAGCCGTTCGTTGATCTGATCCAGCTCCCTGGCGATGGCGGCGTTGCCGATGGTACCGTGCATGATTTTCATGGCGTCCAACACAGCCACCCCGCTTGCCTGGAAAATTGCGAAAATACTGGAAAACCGGGACATGGCCGATTTCAAGAAAAGGGGGCCGAATATCGGCAGGCGCATGATCGCGGAATGAAGCACAAACTTTCCCTGCTCGGTGCGCAGATAGTAGTACAAAAACGCGATCAGGCCGACGCCCCCGATCAGAAGAAACATCCAGTAATCGGACAACAGGCGGTAAAGCAAAAGGCAGATCTGGGTCGGCAAGGGCAGGTCGATGCCGGCGCGCACAAAAATGCCGATGAATTTTGGGATGACGAACGTGAGCAGCACGAAAAAGGCGATGATCAGAAATGTCAGGACGATGATCGGATACTGGAGCGCCGATTTAATGTCGGATTTGACCTTGTATTCGTGTTCGGTGATGTAGGTGAGCCGATCCAGGATCTCGGGCAGCGCGCCGCTGGCCTCTCCGGCCTGCACCATGCTGCAGTACAGGGGCGAAAACACCCCGGGGTGGCGGCGGAAGGCGTCGTAAAGGCTCGATCCTTCCCGGATGTCCTGGGCGATCTTTCCGATCACGTACTTCAATTTGGCATTTTCGGTCTGATTTTCCAACACTTCCAGGAGTTTTAAAATGGGCACGCCCGAGCGAAGCATGGTTTTGAGCTGTTTGGTGAACAGGATCAGCTCCGGGGCCTTGATCTGGGTGAGTTGTGCCTTGAGCTTTTCCCAGTCGAACCGGAGTGAAACCTGGCCCTTTTCCGCGATATCGATGGGAATAAAGCCCCGCTCGCTCAGGGTGGTGCTGGCACTGCCCGGCGAATCCGCCTCGATCTCACCGGAAATCCGCCGGCCGTTTTCGTTCAGTGCCTGGTAGGTGTATTTTGGCATAGAGGGTTCAGGGTTTAGAGGTTCAAGGGTTCAGAGGTTCAGAGGTTCCAGGGTTCAGGGTTCAAGGGTTCAGGGGTTCAGGGTTCAGAGGTTCAAGATTCCAGATTCCAGGTTCAAAATTCAAGATTCTCCGGCGGGAGATTTATACGAATCTTTTGGTCTCAACTGGCCAG
>CAYPFH010000421.1:0-3348 GCA_964409825.1 uncultured Desulfobacterales bacterium
ACGCCCACAATCTCGAAACGACGAATTTGCAGGTCGATGAGTTTCCGGCGGTGGCATAGCCGTCTTTCTGGAAGGCCGGCTTCATCTTGGACAGCGCTTCGTAGGAGGTCTTGCGGGGGCATTCGTCGGTGTCGAAGATCTTCGGCTCCCCCTTGCGCTGCGGGATCGCCACCTTCACGATCTCGTCGGAAAACCGGCCCGAAGCGATGGCCTGATTCGCCCGCCGGTACGATTCGGCCGCATACCGGTCCTGGTTTTCTTTGCTGACGCCGTATTTTTCCGAGCACAGGTCGTTGGAGATGCCCATGTGAAAATCGTTGACATGATCCCAGAGGCCGTCATGAACCATGTGGTCCTGGAGTCTGCCCGGCCCCATGCGGTATCCGAAGCGGGCCTTTTCCAGGAAATAGGGTGCCATACTCATGGATTCCATGCCGCCTGCGACCGCCACGTCGGCGTCTCCCAGCTGAATCGCCTGGGCCGCGAGCATCACCGACTTCAAGGCCGATCCGCACACCTTGTTGACCGTGATGCACTCGGCCTCCCAGGGCATCTTTGCCCGGACCGCCGCCTGTTTGGCCGGATTCTGGCCGTATCCGCAGGGCAGCACCTGGCCCATGATCACTTCGTTGACTGCGGCTTTTTCAACCCCGGCCCGGCGCAATGCCTCTTCGATGACCATGGCGCCAAGGTCCGTGGCGCCGATGGCGCCAAGACTCCCGTTGAAGGCGCCCAGGGGGGTCCGCACTGCACTGACGATGACTGCTTCTCGGTTCATACGTACTCCTTGACTTGTCGATGGTGCATTTTAAGGCCGCGGAGGTAATCGTTGCCTCCGATAAAAGTTAACCCCCGACGCAACATGCAGGCCGGCGCCAGCCGGCCTACATGTTGCGTCGGTACTGTCCGCCCACCTCGTAAAGCGCCTGGGTAATCTGCCCCAGGCTGCAGATGCGAACGGTGTTCATCAGTTCAGCGAAGATGTTTTCTCCGGACAGCGCCGCCTTCTGGAGCCGCCCAAGGGCGGCCGGCGCTTCTTTTTCGTGGCGCTTTTCAAAAGCGGCAAGACGGTCGAGCTGGGACTGTTTTTCTTCTTCGGTGGCCCGGGAAAGCTCCAGGGAAAACGGTTCCTCCACAAAGTCGTCTCCTGCGGCATCCGGATCGCGGAACGTGTTGACGCCGATGATCGGCAGGGCGCCGGTGTGTTTGCGTATTTCATAAACCATCGATTCTTCCTGGATCTTGCTTCTCTGGTAGCCGGTCTCCATGGCGCCCAGCACGCCGCCGCGCTCGGTGATCCGGTCGAACTCCGACAGCACCGCCTCTTCGACCAGATCCGTGAGTTCCTCTGCGATGAAGCTTCCCTGCAGCGGATTTTCGTTTTTGGCCAGGCCCCACTCCCGGTTGATGATAAGCTGGATGGCCAGCGCCCGGCGAACCGACTCCCTGCTGGGGGTGGTGATCGCCTCGTCGTAGGCATTGGTGTGCAGGCTGTTGCAGTTGTCGTAGATGGCGCAAAGACCCTGGAGTGTGGTCCGGATGTCGTTGAACTGGATGTCCTGGCTGTGGAGGCTGCGGCCCGATGTCTGGATGTGGTATTTGAGCATTTGGGCCCGCTCGTTTCCCTTGTACCTGTCGCGCATGGCCACGGCCCAGATCCGCCGGGCCACACGCCCGATGACGGTGTATTCCGGGTCCATTCCGTTGGAGAAGAAAAACGACAGGTTCGGCCCGAAGCTGTCGATGTCCATTTCCCGGGACAGGTAATACTCAACGTAAGTAAAGCCGTTGGCCAGGGTGAACGTGAGCTGGGAGATCGGGTTGGCCCCGGCTTCGGCGATGTGATAGCCGGAGATCGAAACCGAGTAGAAGTTTCTCACGTTGTTTTGCGTAAAAAACTCCTGGATGTCTCCCATCATCTTGAGGGCGAAATCGATGGAAAAAATGCACGTGTTCTGCCCCTGGTCCTCTTTCAAGATGTCTGCCTGCACCGTGCCGCGCACGTTGGCCAGCACCTCTTCCCGGATCCGGGCAAGAATCTTTTCGTCCGGGGCCTGGCCGTTTTCCTCCCGGTATTTTTCCACCTGCTGGTCGATGGCAGTGTTGAGAAACATCGCCAGGATGATCGGCGCCGGTCCGTTGATGGTCATCGACACCGAAGTGTTGGGGGCGCACAGCTCGAATCCGTCATACAGGACATTGACGTCGTCCAGGGTGCACACGCTCACCCCGGAGGTGCCGACTTTGCCGTAGATGTCCGGACGGCGGTCCGGGTCCCACCCGTACAAGGTGACCGAATCGAAGGCCGTGGAAAGCCGTTTTGCCGGATAATCCGAAGACAGGAGCTTGAACCGGCGGTTGGTCCTGGCCGGGTCGCCCTCGCCGGCGAACATTCGCGTCGGCTCCTCGTCCATCCGCTTCAGGGGAAAGACCCCGGCGGTGAAGGGAAAGCGTCCCGGCACATTTTCGCGGCGCATCCACCGGTACAGCTCTCCGGGGTCGGAAAACCGGGGCAGGACGATTTTCGGTATCCGCTGGCGGGAAAGGCTTTCGACGAACAAGGGAACCCGGATTTGCCGGTCTCTCACGCTGTAGGCCAGTTCGTCGGCCGAGTACTTCTCCTTGATTCGTTCCCACTCTTTGAGCAGACGGCCGGTTTCCGGGGCGACGGCCTCCTCGGCTTTTTCGATTTCTTCCTTGAGACGGCCGAGCAGCTCTCCGGTGCCGCCTTCCAGGCTGTCTCCGGAGATCGCCCTGGCGGTTTCCTTCAGGTGCCATGCGCGCCGGACCGCTTCTGCCTGTGCTTCGGTTTCGCGGTGATAGGCCCGGACCGTTTCCGAGATTTCGGAAAGATACCGCGTGCGCTCCGGAGGGATGATGATCGTTTTGGAGGTGGAAACCCGGCTCTCGGGCCGGGAGAGGCTCGATTCGAAACGGATGCCCGTTTTTTCGGCCACGGTTTCGAGCATCGCATGATACAGGGCCGTAACTCCGTCGTCGTTAAACTTCGAGGCGATGGTGCCGAAGACCGGCATCTCATCTGCCGGCTTGTCAAAAGCGTTTCGATTGCGCTGAACCTGCTTTCTCACGTCCCTGACGGCGTCTTCTCCGCCGCGTTTTTCGAATTTGTTCACCACGATCAGGTCTGCAAAATCGAGCATGTCGATTTTTTCGAGCTGGGTGGCGGCCCCGAATTCGCTGGTCATCACGTACATGGAGACGTCTACGAAATCGACGATGCTCGAATCCCCCTGGCCGATGCCGGCGGTTTCGGCGATTACCAGGTCGAAGCCCGCCGCCCTGGCCACGTGAAGGGCCTCGGAAAGGACCACGGGAAGCTCGGTGAGG
>CAYPFH010000422.1:0-3314 GCA_964409825.1 uncultured Desulfobacterales bacterium
TTCGTATAAATCTCCCGCCGGAGAATCTTGAATCTGGAATCTGGAATTTTGAATCACGCCGCGGTCAGAGGCGGGGCTCGTGTCAAAATTATCGCCTTGCGGCTGAAAAAACAATGCCACAGAAGGGGCGGTCGGGGCAAGCACTGGCTGAGGAACCGGTCGAAACGAGAAAAAAGGGAGCACCCCGCAGGATGCTCCCCCAACATTTTTCGATTTGTCTGATGTCTCGGCCCCCGGCAGCGCCGAAGTCACCACCTGTCCAATTTTCATAAAACCGCGAAAGCGATTTTATCACCAGTTAAACACCTGGTCGAGTTCCTCGTCCTTGACTGCGAAAGTCACATTGTGGGGAGGCAGCTGCTCTTTTTTGAAGTAGTCCGGCAGCCGGTCGTCCTGGGGGGTAAAGCCTGCAGCCGTGTTAAAATCCCGTTCGGCCTTGAGCACCAGTTTTCCCAGGGCGGTCACGTCGTCTGCCGTCAGAGTTTGGCCGGTAAAGGCGCCGATCATGTCGAGCAGGGCCTGGAAGGTGTCTTCCTGGTCCAGAATGGCAAACGCGATAAACAGGCACATGCCGGTGGAGTCGATGGCCGCGGTGGCGATCTGAAGATTCCGGGAAAGCTCCACCTGCCCCTCGGGCTTGAGCGGGTCGACGCTGCCGCCGACATTGAGCAGGTTGGTGGCCACCGCATAGCCTGCGGTGTGGTCCGCCCCCATGGTGCTGGTAGCGTACGTCACGCCGATCCCCTGAACGCCGCGCGGGTCGTAGGCCGGCATCGACTGGCGCTTGACCACCGGGACCCTTTCAACGCCGAGAACCTGGCCGGTGACCGCGGCGCCGTTGCCGAGCACCCTGCCCAGGGGTGTTCCTTTTCCGACCTCCTTAACCAGGCTGATGGCCGCTTCGGCATCGCCGAAGGCCGCGATACCGGCCTCCATGGCCACACCGATGGTGGCGCCCATCTCGATGGTGTCGAGTCCGAAGTCGTCGTCGAGCCGGTCGAGCTGGGCGATGGCGTCCAGATCGTCGATGCCGCAGTTTCCGCCGTGGGCCCACACCGTCTCATATTCGGGCTGCTTGGTCACAAAGCCCCCGTCTTTGTCGTAGTAGGTCCCCGAGCAGCGGATCACGCACCCGCGGTGGCAGCCGTGGGTGGCGCTGCCTTTTCCGCCGCGCTGGTTCTCGGTCTCGGCCTGGGTCTCGCCGCTGATCTTGGAGCAGCCTTCGAAGTTGCCCCACATGAAGTTTCTGGTCGGATAGGCGCCGGCCTCGTTGACGACATTGGTCAGCACGTTCGTTCCATAGGTCGGAAGGCCTTCGCCGGTGACCGGATGTTTGCGCAGGCCCTGGACGAACCGGGTGTTGGCCTCCTTGAACTTGTCCGGATCGGCCGCCTGGCGGGGGCCGGTTCCGCTGTCGTCGATGACGATGACCTTGATCCCCTTGGACCCCATCACGGCGCCCACGCCGCCTCTTCCGGCGTGTCGGGTGGGACGCACCTCCATGTCGGTGAAGGCCACCGAAGCCGCCGACAGCTTCATCTCTCCGGCCTGGCCGATGCTGATGCAGCCGATCTTATCGCCGTATTCGGTCTTCATTTTGTCCACGGTGTCATAGTTGCCCAGCATCTTGATGCTGCTGTCGGCGGCGATTTTAACGCCGTCCTTGCTGATGAACACCTTGTACAGGGTGTCATCCTCTGGCTTTCCTTCCAGGACGATGGCGGCATAGCCGAGGCGGGCCAGCATCTGGCTGGCCTGCCCGCCGGAGTTGGCCTCCTTGATCCCGCCGGTCAGAGGACTCTTGCAGCCAACGGAGATCCTCCCCGACATGGCCCCCAGGCTTCCGCTGAGCAAACCCGGGGAGATCACCAGCTTGTTTTCCGCGCTGAGCGGATGGCAGGTGGGCGGGACTTCCTTTGCAACGATCGTCGAGGTCAGCGCGCGGCCGCCGAGGCCGGCATAAGCCCCTAGCCCCTCTTCGGTGGCCTGCGGCCCGCCTTCTGCACCCGTGTCGATCCTCAGTATCTTGTCCATTAGTGCCTCCTTTCCAGTTTCGGTTTGTCTCAGCTCAAGGTTGGCTTTGAATTTTTTGCTTTCGATGACCCTGCAATGGTAATAAGAAGGTATCCTCCGTGATGTCAAGGAATTCTGAAAATGACAGGCGCCGGGCGATTTTGAGGAACCAATTGATTTCAAATATGAAATATGAGAAAAAAAGCTTCGCTTTTTTCTAAATTGCAGCGGCGCCGCCAACTATCTTTGCATCCAGAAAATTTCGCTGGTACGTTGAACCGGAAGAAGGATGAAACCATCCGGGGCAATCAAATTTGATACAGGAGCAGAAGAGGATGAAAATCGCCAGTTTCAATGGCAACGGAATCCGGGCCCGGATGCCGGTGCTCGTCCGCTGGCTGGCCTCCGAGGCGCCCGACATTGTCTGCCTGCAGGAAACCAAGGTGCAGGACGCCGATTTTCCCGTCTCCATGCTGACCGAAGCGGGCTATCAGTGCGCCTGTCGGGGCCAGAAAAGCTACAACGGGGTCGCCATCCTGAGCCGGGCCGTACCGGAGCAGGTCGACGCCGGATTCGGCGACGAGTTCGACAACGAGGCCCGTTTGATCGCGGCCCGGTTCGACGGCGTCTGGGTGGTCAACACCTATATCCCCCAGGGGCAGGATCCGGCCTCTGGAAAATTCCGATATAAGCTCGATTGGATCGCGCGGCTCGGCCGGTTCTTTTCCGAGGGCTTTCAACCGGCAGATCCGCTGGTCTGGGCGGGCGATTTCAACGTGGCCCCGGCCCCGCTTGACGTGTATGACCCGAAGACGCTTCTGGGCAGCGTATGCTATCATCCCGATGAGCACCGCGCCCTTTCGGCGGTCGAACAGTGGGGCTTTGTAGACGTTTACCGCCGGCATCGACCCAAGGACCCCACTTTTTCCTTCTTCGACTACCGGGTGCCCAACGCGCTGAAGCGCGGGATCGGCTGGCGCATCGACCATATCTGGGCCACCGAACCGATGGCCGAAAAATCGACCCGCGCCTGGATCGACCTGGGGCCGCGCTCGTGGGAAAAACCATCGGACCACACTTTCATCGTGGCAGAGTTTGATTTGTAAATAAGCTGCCGACGATGGCACCGTTCACGGGTTGAGCTTGCCCGGGTCATGGATAGAAATAAATCCGAAGCACGAAATTCGAAGCACGAAACAAATTCGAAATTCAAATGACCGAAACTGACAAAACATGTCGTCTTGAAGCTTATGTGAAACTAGGCCAAAATGGCACGGTTTCACATTTGATCAAACTGAACG
>CAYPFH010000423.1:0-3309 GCA_964409825.1 uncultured Desulfobacterales bacterium
TGCTGGCAACACGGACTAGACTGCGCGCGTCCCTCCACCGTCAGAGGCTTCGACAAAAGTTTCACCCTTGATCAAACTGGCCGGTTGAGACCAAAAGATTCGTATAAATCTCCCGCCGGAGAATCTTGAATCTGGAATTTTGAATCACGCCGCGGCCAGCGGCGGGGCTCAGTCTAAAGTTCCATAACACACTGCAGCAGTATGCAGCGGTAGAAATTTTAGCCTTTCGCCCCAGAGCGACAACGTCGCGTCATATAAAATCGTAACACAATTTTATTATTAGACACCAAACGCGCATTTTCAAGTCGGTGAAGGTTTCTTCTTGATTACATCCCAGCCCTGGCAGGGGCGGCTTGGCTGACATCTCCACTTATTTTTGCTTTTGATCAAGCGGCGCAGCCGCTTCTTATCCGTACGCTAAATCAATACGCGCCAGCGAATTGATTTAGCGTACGGATTTGGAGACCTGAAGGATGTTGACGCCGGTGATCACGGCCGAGACCAGGCCGACGATGATCACCGGAAACATCTGTACGGCGTGGTTGACCAGGGTAAACCCGACTGCTTCTTTTGCACCGACGCCGAACAGCGCCATGGCAAATACGCCGCCGGCTTCCCACAGCCCCCAGAACCCCGGCACAGAGGGCAGGGCGATGAAAAAACAGACGATCACCATTACTGCGGTCAGCTCCTGGAAGGAAAGGCCGATGCCGGGGCTTCCCACCGCCATGGCGTAGTAGGAGACCGCGGTGGCGAACCAGGCCAGAAAAGAAAGCCCCAGGCAGAAAATTATGCGCCAGGGTTCCCGGACCAGGGAAAAGCCGGCCGACAGGTTTTCGATGCCCCGGACAATCGGCGCTGCGACGCGCCCGGGCAGCATCCGGACGAGCCGAAGCACCAGTTCCCGGCTCGTTTCGAAGCTGAGAAAAAGGACACCGGCCATCAGGGCCGCCGAAAGCTGGACCGTTCTCAGTGCGACCTGCTGAAGGGTTTCGCCGCTGAGCTCATATCCGCCAAAAGAGCGGGTAAAGTCCGAATCGATCTCCACTGTGTACATGACCAGGGCAAAAAGTCCGATCAGCATGAACAGGTCGAACAACCGCTCTGCAGCCACGGTAGACAGGCCCGTGGTGAAGGGTACTCCGTTTCGCTGCCGGAGGATCAGCGGCCTGGCCACTTCTCCCACCCTTCCCGGCAGGATGCAGTTCATCATGAAGCCGATCATCAGCGGATGATGGGCGCTCCAGTATCCGACGCGCTGCGATGAGTTCAGAATGATTTTCCAGCGGACGACGCGGAAAAAAAAACCGGCGAGGATCGCGGCCATAGAGGGGAGCAGCCAGAAAATTCGGATGGATCCGATGTATTGGATCAAATCGTCGAAAGGAACGTTTCGAAACGCCAGATAAAGCGTCGCCGCAGATAGAATCACGCCCAGTATGATCGAAAACGTCCAACGATTCATCATCACGTGTCCTGTCTACGGGGATTGTCACAATATCGTGGCTCTTCGGCCGATCTAATCGACTTCGATAAAATTGGGCCAAGCGGTTCTGTACGGTGGTTGGGCAATCCCTATTGTAAAAATGCGGCGCAGCCGCATATACTAAATCATCCGAGCCCTGCGCTATGCGCAGGGCTCGGATGATTTAGAGGGAAACCAGCTCCCGTGCCCGTTCCACGTCCTTACGAATCTGTGCAGAAAGTTCGGCCAGACTGGAAAATTTCTCTTCGTCCCGGAGACGCTGGATGAAATTGATCCGGATTTTTTCTCCGTAAATCTTTTCATCGAAATCGAGGATGTAGACCTCGACCGTGAACAGGTGATCGTCGAAGGTCGGGCTGTAGCCGATGTTGGCCACTCCCTTGTATTTTTCTTGCCGGACTTCGACGGTTACCGCGTATATCCCGGTTTTCGGGCAGAGTTCGTCGACAAGCTCGATATTGGCCGTGGGAAACCCCAAGAGTTTGCCGCCGCGGTCTCTGCCTTCGGCGACTCTGCCCCGGATCTGATAATAGCGTCCCAGCAGTTTCTTGGCGTCTTCCATTCGGCCTTCCATGACCAGATCCCTGACCCGGGTGCTGCTGATCCGTCCGAGGTCTTTTTTCGGAGCGGCGATCCAATCGAGCACCCATACCGCAAAGCCGAATTCCCGGCCATAGGATTTAAGCAGATCGACATTTCCCTCCCGGCCCCTGCCGAAGGTGTAGTCTTTTCCCACCACGATCACCTTCATACCGATCCGCTCGACGAGCAGCTCTTTGACGAACCTTTCGGCAGACCAGGCGGCAAAGTCCCGGGTAAAGGGCAGGGCGATGACCACATCCAGCCCTATGGCAGACATGAGCTCGATTTTTTGCTCGTAAAGGGTGATCAAGGGAGGGTGGCCGTTTTGCTTCAGCACCCGGATGGGGTGGGGCTCGAAGGTCATGGCCACCGATGTGCCGCCCATCGCGTCGGCCTGCTCGATGACTTCATGAAAGAGGGCCTGGTGTCCGATGTGCACCCCGTCGAAGTTGCCGATGGTGATCGCCGCATTGGCAAACGGCCCGTCGATATCTTCAAGCTTTTCGATCAGTTTCATACTTTTGACCTAAACGGCATGGCGCCGGGGATGCAAGGTGCCGGCTATCTTGCCCATGGGCGGATGCAACCTATGCGTCCTGATGTTTTTACACAACCGCTGTCAAGGAATAACCGGGCGTAGCCCAGTTATCGCTTGACAGCGGTCTAAAACCGGTATATATGCAGCAACTTCAAAACAAAAGCAACCCTTTTCCCGCCTGCGTGCCGAAGTGGCGGAACTGGTAGACGCGCTAGGTTCAGGGTCTAGTCGGGGATTCCCGGTGGGAGTTCGAGTCTCCCCTTCGGCACCACAAAAAATAAAAAGGGCTTGGCGAAAAAATATTCGCCAAGCCCTTTTTATTTTTATGAAAATAATTTCCTATCTTTTGTGTCACGTTTTTCCTACCTGTCGATCAAATTTCCTCCGCCAAGGCAACGATTCCAACCGAGCAATTTCAATAGTCTGATGAAATCATTATGATTTATGATAAATTGCTGGTAACTATCTAGTTTCTGTATAATTTTTGCATGCAAAATTTTTGTTGAATCAGGAAGTATTTTATACTAAATGATAAAGACATCCTTGGGCCAAGAACAATCTTTTTTCCTAAAAATTGCTTCCCTGTAAAATTGGCGGTGCGTTTTTTTATGTGCCTTTCCCAACCCCAGATCGATTTTAGCGCCCGTTGTTGCTGATGAAATCCTGCCGGCATTCTGCCGGTTTTTTTTTAAACCAATAGCCT
>CAYPFH010000424.1:0-3303 GCA_964409825.1 uncultured Desulfobacterales bacterium
GAAACCTCCAGCCCCTGGGTGCCCAGTTTTCGTTTGGTCAACATGTCATCTCCTAGATAAAACTTTCAGGCTTCGGATAGTCCCTTTAAAAGCGATTCGAAATAGGCAGTTACGCGCTCGTAATCCAGAAATCGACATCCATCGCTTTGTACCACATCCATGGCCATGCGATGCCCCTGTTTCCTGCCAGACTCTCTTTCCAGAATCCTCAGCAGGATCTTCTTCGTTGCATGGGAGGCAATTTTCGATATGTCCCTTCCGAGCAGGCGGGCTGAGGTCAGCTCGTAATCGGAGTCGCCGTCCTCGATCAAGTCAGGCGCTTCTTCAAACAAACGATCCAGGTTGCCGGCATCGAGATAGTTTTGAAGGATGAAGAAAAGATCCGGTGCATCCTTTCTGCGTCTATCCGGATTATCGTCCCACGAGACTATTTTGAGAATGGCGAGCCCTGCCAGCGTAACCACTTGGACCACAAGATCTGGATTGGCCGACAGTTTTACGGGGATGGAATGGCGGTGGCATTCTTCGAAGCCGGCAACGCTCATTTTGAAGCTTCGATCCGGCGGCCAGGCAATGTGGCCGTCAGTTCCGGCAATCCCGCCGAAAGGAACAATGTCTACCGGCAGCTTATCCCGGAAGACAACGCGTTGGGCCTCTCGTCCATGGTAAAAATCAGGAGACTGAAGGAGTTCTTCCTTGAAGCGCTCGAACCGCGACCAGTTTTCAACGGCAACGGCAATGTCGATGTCGGCAGTGGCCCGTTTCGGAGCCAAACCGTGTGCAGCTTCGAGAAGAAGGTCCCGGGCCGTAGCCCCGACGATAAAAAAGGGGATCTGTTGCCGTGAAGCGACCCGTTGAATCTCTCGAAGAACAGAGACAACCCGAGGATCAATCTTCTCGGACAAGTCCAGCAAGGTGCTCGGCATAGATCATCTCCGCAGCTTCGATGTTTCTCGTATCTCCGGTGGCAATCAAATCGGCATACACCAGGAGGGGAGGGGCCAGGACTTTTTCGGCCATTTTCCAGTGAAAGTTCCAAAACCGTTTTAGGATCTCCACATTCCCTTCGATATCTTTATGCAGGCGGCACTTGAAAATGATCTCCCCCGGGGGGCGGTCGGCGTAGATGACAAATCTTTCGGGTTTGAGATAGCCTGTAAGTTCGTCGGCGGCGATCTCACCACCCCAGAAAGCATCGAACTCAGCAGGCTTGACGTCCTTCCACCAGTTCGGTTCCTCGGCCATGAACCTCCCCAGAACGAGTTTGGGCCTCAGCTGTTCGGGATATGCTTCCACCCAGCGGCGCAAAAGATCCGCCTTGTTGATCAGTCTCCGCCCCTTCTTCCCCAAATCCACCAGAAAGCCGGCGTTCTTCAGGTCGTGAATAACCCAGTTAACAGTCCCCAAGGCAACCCCGGCATCGGCGGCGATGTCGCGATAGGGATTTTTTTCGGCGTCCGGGCGGTTCAACAAGGCGAAGAGCACCCGCAAACCGCTCGGCTTGAACAGGCGCTTGGTGCGGTCGCCTTTGAATTCTTCCCGGGGTTTGTTCCCCTTGATAAAGACATACAAAGGAGGCGTGTTGATGAACGCATTGCCGGCAGCGTCCATGAAGTGGATCCCCTGGTCCTTCATTGTATCTGCCAGCTCAGGGTTGACGTAGTCGGCAAGCAACAGAATCCGTCCTACTTCATGGATTTGTCGGCGAACGAGACCGACCGTCGCCCGGTTGACCCCACGCTTGATTTCCGCAGCAAGTTCCAGGGTCTGGTCGCCATGTTCAATTCGGATGATTCCATCCGGCTGGTATCGCGCATCGAGGCCCGTCGCATTCCGAAAGGCCTCCAGGGCTCTCATAGCGATTGTTTTCTCGATAGCGATCATTTTTTGGTCCTTTGTACAAATATATTATATGTTCATTAATAGTGAACATTTTTCTTTTTTGAACAAATGTCAAGTGGAAATTTGATTCGATGCCGTTCTCGTTGAAAATTGAGGTCGCTGCGTATCCATATGATGTGTTCAATTTTTACGATCGTTCATTGTATGTGAACAAAGAGGAATTTTGAATAACTGGAGGGTGTGGTTTTCTCTGGAGGTGCCATCTATCGGGCGAACCAACGTCTTTGCTATCTTCGATGCCTACCGGAAGGTGGCCGGAGTCAATTGGAATCGATGGCGAGATCAATCGGATCGGTGGCCGAGATCAATCGGAATGGGTGGCCGAAATCGTCCGGAATGGGTGGCCGAAATCGTCCGGAATGGGTGGCCGAGATCATCCGGAATACGCGGGCAAACAGCTCACTCATCGACTTGCTCCGGTTCCAGAGCGTCTTTCAAGCGCTTCTGAAACAGATGCTCGGCCTGTTCGCGACCTCTTACCGGGTACCCGTATAGATCGAGGTACAATTGAATATCCGAGACCACCGGCAGGCCGTCTATGACCCGGCTGTCGTAAAAAGCCGAATTCCGGTAATACGGGTGCATCAAGATCAAGTTGGCGCCCTTGTCTAAATCCTTCAAATCCAATTTCTTTTAAAAATATCCGGGTTAGGCGTTTTGGGGGGTCATTTCCTGGCCGCAGCACATCAGGGGTCCGCTGCATGCGCTTTCCGATCCGGTGGTGCAAGTGCAGGTTTTTTTCACTTCCAATTCCAGTCCGCAGGTCTTGCACCGATTCCCCGTCCAGGAACGATTCAAAAATCAGCACGCCGCCGGGTTTGAGCCCGTTTCGGATCATGGGAAAAAGACGCCTGTCCAGGAACCGGATGTTGACGATGAGTTCATAGCGGTTCTGCGGAACGGACCAGGTATCCAGATCCGTGCAGATGACGTTGATGTTCGGATGTTTGCCTGCCAGCCGGTTCGTGGCCACCGTCGAGATGTCCACCGCATCGACAAAAAAGCCCCGTTCGGCAAGGTAAATGCTGTTTCTGCCGTTGCCGCAGGCGAGGTCCAGGGCTTTTCCGACGGTGGCAAGGGGCGCAAACCGGGTAAGAAGCGGGGAAGGTGCAAGGGCTCCCGGGTTTTCAAGATACCGGGAATCCCATTTGATTCGATCTGCTTCGGCCATGATCTCCATATTTATATCCGGAAGCGTGCGGATTCAACTCCCGAATACGACTCGCAGGCGGTACCGCCGGAGGTCGGATATCCGACATCTGACATCCAGCTTTTGTCATGCTCTTCATGTCATGGTAAAAGCTTTTTTTCCTGTCCTCTGTCCTCTGTCGTCTGATTTTCTGCCCTTTTGTCCCCATCTGACAACGCCATCATTTATCCTCTCAACAAAATAAGGAGGGA
>CAYPFH010000425.1:0-3297 GCA_964409825.1 uncultured Desulfobacterales bacterium
TGATCCGAAAGTTCAACTACACGGGCCGAAAGACGATCCGGAGATCCGCGGTGCGGATCGAACTGCTGCGGGACCCGGAAAAGCGGCGCTATTTCAACGGTGCGGTGGACCTTTCGGGGATTTTGCTGCCGGCAAACGGCCGGGTGTTCGTCGAGGCCTACCACCGGACAGGGTATCAGCGATTCGATTTCGGAACGGCGGCCGACGTCAAGCCGCCTGCCGACCGCCGGCTGAGCCACTTTTCGGAGGCTGCCGTTCCGCTTTTCCGAGTCAAGGTGGTGGACCGGACAGAGGCCCATGGACGCATTATGGCTTCGGTAGACAAGATTCGCCCCAAAGACACGGAAAACGAACCGGCCGGAGACCAGTCTCTTCTCTTCGTCGAATACGACGACCTGGGCGATGTCGTCTGGACCCTTGACCTGGAGGGCGACTGGCCGGTGCTCAAGCTCAACAAAAGCGCCCAGGAGATCAGCCTCATCGCCAGTTCGGACAGCCGTTTTCTTTCCCTGGTCTATCCCGAGGTGGTGCGCCAGGTGCTGACCCGCATCGTGATCGAAGACGATCACCTCGATCCGAACTGCGACGACGATTGGCCCAGCCTCTGGCTCCAGATGGCCTGCCGGGTGCTCGGCGTGTCCGAGCCGCCCCAGGGCACCGAATCGGAAAGGACTGTCTGGGTCGAACGGGCGGTGGAAGCCTTCGGCACCCACCACGATATGCTCAAAAAGTTTCACCAAGGATTCCAGGATGAAAAATAGGGCGACATGGAGCTGCGAAGATTCACCAACGACGGCGTCGAAGCCTTTCGGCGCTATATAGAGGCGCTCAGAAAAGAATCCACGGACCCGCTGCCTGAAGAGCTGCTGACCGATCCGAGGTACTCGAAAGCCTCTTTTCCCGGAGTGGAAGTAAAGCGCCGGACCTTTGCCACCCGCCTGGAGGCCGCACGGTATTTCGACGGGCTGTTTGAGGAGATGATGCAGGACGGCATCGAAACCGACGTGGGCTTGTGGGCCTGGATGTCCCTGTATTACTTCGACCAGGTGTGTCCGCCGCTGAAGTCCGGCCGGAGAAATCCGGGGCGGGACTACCGCCACATTTTAGAGCCCGGCTATCCCAATGGGCATCGTCATCTGCTGTGCGGCGCCTACATGGTCTACACGCTATATCGATTGGGGGACCGTCTCGGTCGTCTCTTGTTGTGCACGAAATTGTCCGTTGAAAACAGATGCCATCATCAACTGGCCGTCAGACAGAATTTCATCACCAACCGGGGAATTCTGGAGGCCGCCCATATCCTGTACTTCAATGAAAAGACCCAAAAGCCGAAACGGGGCGCTCAGATCAAAGATGGAAGCCCCGGCACCCTGTTCCGGTTCATCGACGTTCTCCAACAGCTCGAGTTGACCTACGATCTGTACTCGATGACCGGAGAAGACATCGTCGGTCTGCTTCCTGCCGAATTCGATTCCTGGAAAGGAGGCCAGCGGTTTCTTGCCTGAAACAGGAGCGCCGGATCGGATTCGAAGAAGTGGTCATCGCGATTCTGGAAGGAAAACTTGGCCATATCGTCGAGCATCCGAACCCGGACAGGTACCCGAATCAGCGTATTTACCTGATAGAGATCGATCGCTACATCTTACATAAAAAAAGAAAAAAAATTGCTTTTGTTTTATGTAAATACATAGTATGGTATGTATTAATAAGAATAAAATGTATATCGGAGCTTTTTTTGAAGGATTTTTTAGACCGCAGCGAGATCATCAGTGTGCTGGCCGGGTTTAATCCCTGGTGGGGTGAACGCCGCCATGAAGTCCCGCAGTTTCATCGGCTGGCCTTTGATGCCTGTAGGCGCTATCTGGAAGACACCAGCTTTCATCGGGCCGTTCTCCTTTCCGGGCCGCGACGGGTCGGCAAAACCACCGTGCTCCAGCAAATGGCCCAGGCCTTGGTCCAAAAAGGAGACGCTCCCAAAGGCATCCTGTACCTGAGCTTGGACCATCCCCTTTTGAAATTGTTGTCGTTCAGGGAAATCCTGTCGCTCTATCATGAGAGCACGCATCCCGAAGGCCAGCCGGCCACCCTGTTGCTCGATGAAATCCAGTATGCCCCGCAGTGGGAAACAGAGATCAAGCTGCTCATCGACCACAAGCCCCAGTATCGCATCCTGGCCACCGGTTCGGCTTCCGTGGTTCATCGGGACCGTCTGGCGGAAAGTGGGGTAGGGCGGTGGATCACCGTTCCGATTCCCACGCTCTCTTTCTTTGAATTTGTCAGCATGCGCAACCAGCAGCCCGAAGGAATCGCCCCGGACCTGCGCGTCAGCAGCCTCTTTTCCTTTTCGGCCGGCGATCTGGCTGCTCTGGCAACCCGGATGCGTCCCCTTCAGCCGCTATTTCAACGCTATCTTTTGGTGGGTGGCTTTCCGGAGACCGCCAGGCAGGAAAACATGGATCTCTGCCAGCGGCTCTTGCGTGAAGATGTGGTGGAGCGGGTCTTAAAACGGGACATGACGGCCCTTTTCGGGGTGAGAAACATCAACGAGCTGGAAAAGTTGTTTATCTACCTGTGCCTGAACTCCGGCGGGATCTTGGCGCACCAAACCTGCGCCCGGGATTTGGGCACCACCACGACTACGGTGGCAAATCACCTGACACTGCTCAAACAGGCCAATCTCATCTATCGTCTGCCGCCCTCAGGGCTGGGCGGCAAAAAGGTGCTCAAGGCGCGGAACAAATACTATCTGGTGGATGCGGCGCTGCGCAACGCCGTGCTTCTTCGGGGAGAGGAGATCTACACCAACCCCGAGGAGATGGGCACCATCGTGGAGACAACGGTCCTACGCCATTTGTTTGCCTATTATTATCGGGATACCCCGGAGATCGTCTACTGGCGCGATGCAGCCACCGGAAAGGAGGTGGACATCATCGTGCGCAGCCCGGCCTACACGCTTCCCTTCGAGGTCAAGTACCGGCAGGCGCCGAGGTTGGACCGGAAAAGCGGTCTCGGGATTTATTGCACCTCTGAAAACCCGAAACAGGGGTATCTCGTGACCCAGCGGGATGCGGATTTTGCCGTTGCGCGACTAAAGGGCATGGACACGACGTTTCTAAAAATCCCGGCGTATATTTTGTGCTTTTTGCTGGGACAGTCGGAGCGGTTGCTGTGGCGGTAGTTAGAAATTTTCACGCAGAATACCACGAGGCGCAATCCGCTCAACCGACCACCGCCCTCCGTCTTTCGTTCAGCAGCTCACAGCCCAGCAGCTCTCCTGGCACGCAGCGCCCTATGCCT
>CAYPFH010000426.1:0-3290 GCA_964409825.1 uncultured Desulfobacterales bacterium
GCACCAAATTCCAAATTTCAAACAAGCACCAAGCACCAAATCACAATATCCAAACCTGAAAAACCGAAGATCAGCTGATAAAGTATATAAAGGTTCTTTGGCGGCGAAGCCGCCCTTATAAAAGCGCGAAGCGATTTTATTTGGAGTTTGTTTGGAATCTGATGCTTGGTCCTTGTTTTTTCTGTTCTACCGGTATCCCCGGGCCTTCCGGTAGAAGCTTTCGATGTATTCCTTCTTTTCTCTTTCCGCTGGCGCCAGGGCCGGATTGAATGCTTCATACAGCGCGATCAGCCGGGATCTTGGCTGCAGCTGCCCCGAGTTGACGGCAAGCGCATTTCGATAAAACTCCGCCGCCGCACCGAACCGCCTCTCCCGCAAAGCCAGATCGCCCAGGAAAACCAACTTCTGCGCCTCGGCGTATGAGCCGGAAGCGATCTTTTCCAGCCATCGCCCGGACTCCCAAACCCGCCCGGCGGAAACGGAATAGCCGGCAAGGGACAGGTTGGCAAAATCGGAAAAGCCTCCTTTCATCTCCGACGACGCCTCCCAGTATCGAACCGCTTCTGCCGTTTTTCCCGCTGCGTTCAGGACAATGGCGTGGGTGTTGTAGTAGGCAGTCGTGTCGGCGGTTCCCCGAACCGGGAGAATCTCCAGCGCGGTGCCTGCCAAGACCAGGGCAAAAACAGGCAGAAGAGGACGGAGCTTGCAGGACCTGACCTGCTGCGCGATTTCCACCAGCAACGCCGCCGCATACGGAATGAGAATGATCAAAAGCGGGAGGCGGTATCGGGCGTTGGTGAAAAAAATCACCAGGGTGGCAGCGTAGAGCAGGAAAAGCACCAGCAGGGAGGCCGCCGGCTTCGATCTTCTGAAAACCGCGAGGATCAGTCCTGCAACACCGAGGGGAAAGACGAGGGCAAAGCCCGGAAGAAAGACGTTCATGAACCCGGCCTCCCGCTGAAGAAACCCGAAGTCGTAATGATCCCCGGCCTCGAATCGGTTGAACAGTACCAGGCTTTTTCGAAGTACTTTGACAAAAAAGGCGCCGGGCTGCTCTGCGGCAATGCGAAGGACCTCCTTTGTCCAATAGCGAGACGCCTCTTCCGGGGAAAAGCGGCGGCCTTCCCTTCGGCTGGCCTCGATGGTGAACTGCACCCCCTGGAAAAAGGGCGAGGTGACGGCAAAGGGCACCGGCCGATAGTAGGGGTCCGGGCTGTAGAGGTGGTTTCCCAAATAGAGATTGAACCCTGCCTGGGAGGTGGTCAGGGCGAGCCGGTCGGCCGCCTTGAGGTTGCGAATCACAAAAGGAGACACGGCGATCCCGAAGCCGGCCAGGAAAAGCCCAACGATCAAGACCGCCTTTTTGGCGGTCCGGCGATTTTCCCGGTGCGCCCACAGCAAGATCAAAGGAACGGCCGGCAGCATGACCAGGGCGTTGGGCCTCACGTTGAGCAGCAGACCGGAGGCAGCGCCCAGAAACAGCAGGCGTTTCCATTCCGGACGCTCCAGGCAGTGAAGAAAGAGCAAAACGGTCAGAGCAAAGAAAAACACGCCCAGGGTCGTCTTGAGGGGAACGATGCTGTAAAACACCAGCGGCTGGTAGACCGCGGCCAAGAGGCCGGCAACAAGCCCTACCCTTCCGCTTCCGATGCGCCTGCCGATGCCATAGACCAGCGCGCAGGTCCCCGTGCCGAAAAGGATGTTCATGTACCGGACATAGACCATCTCCGGGGAAAAAAGCCGGTAAACTAAGGCCATCAGATAGGCGGGAAGCGGAGAAAACTCGTAGACGGCTTCTGAAGAAAACGTTCCGTCGGCGATTTTCACCGCCCAGTCGTGGTAGATGCGCTCGTCCCAGAGAAGAAAATCGAAATAGGGGGTCTGCCATAGACTGTGCAGGGCCAAAAGACGAAGGGAAAATCCGAGGATTACGGGGAAAAGAACAAGCCAGGGGTTTTCGGGGTGAAAGAGTTTGCGCCATCGGGGGCGGTTGATCGTCGATTTTAAAGTTTCCCGCTTCATCTCATTCTGAAATCCGGTTATCTATGAAGCTCGAGGAGACTCGAGCCGGAGGCGATGGAGGGCCACGCGCAGTCTAAGCCGGTATTGGGTCATTGCTGGCAATACGGACGCGACAGAGCGCGTCCCTCCACCGTCAGGGGCTTCGACATAAGTTTCAGTATTGATCAATCTGGAGGCTCCGCCGGCCAGAGGCCCCGCTTATGTGAAACTTCGCCAAACCAAGTCCGTCATTCCGGACAAGTGAGGCGGAGCGGAGCGAAGATCCGGAATGACGGGCTGGAGATGGATCGGCTTTGCAGACCTTATTTCGATATTCGTACAGTTCATCCCCGCCGCCTTTTGGCGGGGCTGAACCGGTATTTGACCAGCACCCAGACCGCCATTAGCCCGTCGATCCACCGGATCTTTTTCCCTTCGGAAAAAGAGCGGGGATTGTACCGGATCGGAACCTCGCGGATCTTGATCCCCCTTTTGGCGATTTGGGCGGTCAGTTCCGGGTCGATATCGAAGCCGTTTCGCTCCAGGGGAAGCGCTTTCAAAAATTGGGCATCGAAGGCCTTGTATCCGCACGGTTCGTCGGTGATGTGCTGGGCATAGAGCAGGTTAGCGAGCAGGGACAAAAAGCGCCCGCCCAGGTAGTATCGGAAATAGGAATGGGGGTTTCCCATGGGCACCCGGGTGCCGAAGGCCACTTTTTCCTTTCCCTCGACGATCGGTGCGATCAGCTTTTCGTAGTCTTGCGGATCGTACTCCAGGTCCGCGTCCTGGATGACGGCGATATCGCCGGTGATATGAGCAATGGCGGTGCGGACCGCCGCCCCCTTTCCCCGGTTGCGATCATGCCGGAAAATGCGGACCCCTTCCCTGCCCCGGAACCGTTCCAGGATCTCCGGGGTACGATCCTTCGATCCGTCGTCGATGACCAGCACCTCTTTTTCAAAGGAGGACTCCAGCACCCGATCCAGAAGCGCCTGGAGGGTGTTTTCTTCATTGAAGACGGGAATAAGGATGGAGAGTTTCATGTCATCTGCTAGGTATGAACCTATGCCAAAGTGCCGCGGTTTCTTATCATATACATCTGGCCGTTCGGAAGCCCACCGGGCTGCGCTTATGTGAAACTTCGCTCGAAGTCGGCGGATATAACCGACCTGCCCCCGCCTTGGGTTTTGGCGGTTGGAGGGCCACGCTCCGTCGTGGCCGGCTTTTGTTCATTACCGGCAACACGGACGCGACAGAGCGCGTCCCTCCACCGGCAGAGGCTTCGGGGG
>CAYPFH010000427.1:0-3288 GCA_964409825.1 uncultured Desulfobacterales bacterium
ATCAAGATTGCATGGAATTGGTCGGCCAACGGGAAATCGAAAAACGGCTGCGATCGGAACAGTATTTAGCCAAGCGCTCTACCGGATGTCGTATTTCTTTAGAAGGGTGTAAAGGCGGGAGCGGGACAGATCTGCAATTTTGCAGGCGATGGCAATATCGCCCTCGGATGCCTGCATAAGCTCCTGGAGGTATTTTGTTTCGGCTTCTACCAGGACCTTGTCACGGACCTCCTGGAGCGGGGGAAGCCGCTTCGAGCCGTCCAATGCGGGGGCGGAACCATCCTGCCCTTCTATGACGACGGTTCTGGCCTGATGGATTCGGATGTTTTCCGGAAGATGGCGGGAATACAGCACCGGTTCGTAGCGGGCGGCGCTGGAAGCGCCTTCCACGGCGCCGATCAATTCCCGGACGTTGCCCGGCCAGGGATAGGCGGCCAGCATATCGAAAAAATCGGGCGAGACGCTCTTGACCTCGATCTTCTCACGGAGGCAAAACTGCTTGATGAAGTAGACGGAGAGCTCCCGGATGTCTTCCAGGCGCTTCCGAAGCGGGGGCAGCTCGATGGTGACGGTACGGATCCGGTAGAGCAGATCGCGTCGAAACCCCCCCTGGCTTTGCATGGAATCGAGATCGCGGTTTGTGGCGGCGATCAGGCGAAAGTCGCATCCGATCTCCCGGACCGATCCCACCGGGCGAACGCGTTTTTCCTGCAGGGTCCGCAAAAAGTTTTTCTGGAGTTCTGGGGACATTTCCCCCACTTCGTCTAAAAACAAGGTGCCGCCGTCCGCCTCCCGCACCAGTCCCCGCTGGTCTTTATCTGCACCGGTAAAAGCGCCCTTGATATGGCCGAACAAGACGCTCTCGGCCAGGGTTTCGGGAAGCGCGGCACAGTCGACGGGAACGAAGGCCTTGGAGGCACGGCGGCTGTTTTCGTGGATGGCCCGTGCAAAGAGCTCCTTTCCGGTGCCGGTCTCACCGGTGATCAGCACATTGACGTCGGCGGCGGCAGCCAGGGCCCCCTGCTCGAGGCAGGCCGTGACGGCCGGACTCGATCCGACGATGCCGCCGCGCTTCATTACCACCGGCTGTCTGGCCCGGGCCTTTTGCTCCCGGTACTGAAGGGCCCGGGAAATGTGCAGCGACAACTGGTCCATCGCCGGCGGCTTTTCCACGTAAGCCCAGGCGCCGCTGCGGGTGGCAAGCTCTGCGCCGTCCGGGTCGCCCTGGCCGGTGATGATGATCACCTCCGGGTTTCCGGCAGAACCGATGATGTCGTCCATCGCCTCGATCCCGTTTCCGTCCGGCAGCCGAACGTCGAGCAGCACCAGGTCGAAGGCCTTTTCTTTGAGCCTCTGAAGACCGTCGCCAAGACTCATGGCTTTTTCCGCCCGGTGCCCCATCTGGCCCACCGCCCGGGAAAAAATCCGGCAGACGCTTTCTTCGTCGTCGATGATCAATATGTCGGCCATCGGCTGTTCCTTCGATACACAACATTGATGAAATTGGAGGGACGCGCGCAGTATAGTCCGCGGTTTACCGCTTGCGTCGGATCTCCGGCCACGACGGAGCGTGGCCCTCCAAGGACCAACCCCCTCGGCAGCCCCCTGGAGGGACGCGCTCCGTCGCGTCCGTTTCGGCCGCGATGAAACGTGGCCCTCCAACACCAACCTCGCAGCCGCCGTCAGCCGGCGGCAGAGCCGGACAAAACCTCTGCGATTATTCGGACCAATTCTTCAGGATCGATCGGTTTTTCGACAAACCGGTCCGAAGCCGCAAGCCTGCGAACGGCAGGCCGGTCTTCGGCGTATCCGGACATAAACAGGACCCGCATATCCGGCCGGCGGGCCTCCAGCCGCCGGGCCAGCTCGATGCCGTCGATTCCCGTCAGAATCACGTCGGTCAGAACCAGATCGACGCTGTCCATTATATCGGCATCCAGGGCCAGCGCCCGCTCGCCGCTTTCAGCTCTGCTCGATGACCTCGGCTGTCATGCCTGCCCCCGTATCGGAGACCTTTATGCGAACATAGTTTCCCGAAGCCTCTTCGATCCGCCGCTGGATAAAAAAAGACGGCCCCAGCCGGACGTTGCCGGTTTCAAGGCTCAGGCGGCCGCCGTCGGGCATCGCGTCCCGGGCGTTGACCGCCAGGTTGACCAGGACCTGTTCTTCTCCAGGATTTTTCTCAGAAGGTGCCGGGCTTCTTCCAAATCGTCCACAACCAGAACGTTCATGGGGGGCCTCCTTCATCTGCGGTGCCGGCAGGGTGGACCCGGTTTCTCCCGGCGGCCTTGGCTGCATACAAGGCCCGGTCGGCGGTCCGCAAAAGATCGTCGGCGGCCTGCTCCGGGTCCTCAGGGCTGGCCGCCAGTTCCGACGCACCGAAGCTGGCCGTCACCGGAATGTCGATGCCCCGGTACCGGACCGGCGCCTTGCCGATGCCGGTGCGAATCCGCTCGGCTGCTCGAACCGCCCCGCCGATCGGCGTTTCGGGAAGCACCAGCAAAAATTCCTCTCCGCCGAAGCGCACCACCCAGTCAAGGTCCTTCCGGACCGCTGCGGCCAACATCTTTCCGAAAGCCGCCAGAACAGCATCTCCGGCCGGGTGCCCCCAGGTATCGTTGATCCGCTTGAAGTGGTCCATGTCGCAGATCACCGCCGACAGGGAGCGGCCGTAGCGCCGGGCCCGTTTGACCTCCGCCGGCAGCCGCTCGGCCAGATACCCCCGGTTAAAGCAGCCGGTCAAGGAATCGGTCACCGACAGGGTCCGGATATCGTCGTTGGCCTGTCGAAGAGAGCCTTCCAGCTCCAGGATCCGGACGCCCGTCTTGAGTCGGGCCATGAGCTCCGCATGATGGAAAGGCTTGCTCAGGTAGTCGTCGGCACCGGCTTCGAGTCCGGCAATGATGTCCTCCTTGCTGTCTTTGGAGGTGAGCATGAGGATATAAACATACCCCGCCCCCTCCTCCCGGCGAAGGACACGGCACAGTTGAGGGCCGTCCATCTCCGGCATCATCCAGTCGGTGACGACCATTCGAATGTCGTCTTTCCGGATCGCCTCCAACGCCTCCCGCCCGTCGGAAACCGTCCGGACCGAATGGCCGAATTGCTCCAGCATGTTTTTGAGCAGCCGGCAGGTGATCCTGTCGTCATCGGCGATCAGGATGTCCACGACGCCTCCTTGTCGTTGGTCATGGGACCGCTGCGCCCGCTTATGTGAAACTTCGGTCGAAGCCGGGGTTTTGTAGGGCACGACCTCCGTGTCGTGCCTGCATGAACGGCACGGAGGCC
>CAYPFH010000428.1:0-3258 GCA_964409825.1 uncultured Desulfobacterales bacterium
ACGACTGGATGCCGCTGGCCGCATGACGGCCGAAAAACTATGGACTGACAAGTTAGACACTTCGCATTTACAGCATATTCCCAAAGGAAATACAGATTTACGCTTGAAATAAATTGGCTATTCACTTCCATCAGGATATCAAGGATACCAGCTCAAAACATGGTCGCCGTACCATGCACTACATTCACTATTCCATCGTTTCGGCAATAACACCACAGAACGCGCACTGCACTCCCTATTACTCCATGAGACAGAGCCGCCTGTACCACTACATATTGTGTCTCCCCGCACGAAATAAGTTGGGCTCTCATCCGACCACACTATGGCTTTAGGCGGCGTGGATTCTGCCCTGCACTATTGCAAGAACCATAAGAAAGCTGCTATCCGAGGCCTGTGAATTGGAAAACAGACCTGAACCGAGCCAGAAAGCAGTAACCCCCATGAAGAAAAAATCCAAAAAACGCAAAAAGACCAAGAAAAAAGCGCCTTCCAGAAGGCCAAAGTCCCTTGACCTAAAGACCCTGGTTCGCAAGGAAGAGTACCTTACGGGATTTTTCGAATTCGTGGGGCTGATCGATTCCAGGCAAACATACGAAAGCCTGATCACCCCGCTTGAACCGGATCAGGCCTCGACCCTTGCAGGAATACTGTTTCAACCCTTTACCGACGAAGGCGTCCTGGTCGTTGTCGGCCAAATGTATCCTGCCGTGCAGGTCTATACCGACTTGGATGCTACATTTTCCGTCTGGTTTGACCCCTTCATTGACGGTTTATATACCCTGGCTGGGAGTCTTCCGAAAGATGCGCCGCGGAGAATGTCTGTCGGCATTGGAGCGTCGGGCAGGCAGTGGGATCCCGAGTTGGCCTACCCCGAGCCTCTGAAGTTTTCGGACTTTCCTTGGAAAGAGGGGCAAGGAAAGAACGGCGAAGTTCTGGTGGTCGAGTTTGTGGTGCCGGCGATTTTATATGCAAGGAGCCTTGACGCCTTGGCAGATCAAATGAAAGCTGCGGTCAGCTATATCGAGTCCGACTCGGGCTTTAAGAAAGCAAAAACGGCCGTAAAAGATTTTTTTGGTAAAGCTGAACCTTGGGCCGACGCATGCCCATTTCTTTTGTCGCCTTTTGGCTTCTGGGAGTGGGATGACCCGGAAGATTCCCCGATTTTGCAGGAAGAGCTACCTGACGTAATTGCAGAGAAGTTGGAAGAGGACACCCTCAAGGATTGGGACCCGCCAACAGACTCAAAGCCGCAATGAGCCACCAACCTCTAAAAATCTCCGATCTGTTTTCCAGATTCCACAAGGCGAGGGCTACCGAACGAGCAGAGCAGGACGCGGCCTTCCAACTCCTGCTCCAAAAAAGAGAATGGCAGGACCTATTGCCCGTAACGGCCGGCGCTATCATTGCCGAAGACGCCTTCCCGCCCGAAGCTGCCAGAAACGCGATCAACATCTGTACTGCCTACTACCTGTGGCGGCAGAGCCGGAAACGAACCATTTACCGAATCAAGCAGGAAACCGCAGCGATAATCCGGAAAACCTCCCTGTCCTTTGTGCCGGAATCCCCGCCGCCCAGCTGGGAAAACGGGGTCATCGTATTGGAATCGCCAAATCCGGACACCCCGCTGTATCGAGATATCTTCTCGATCTGCGCCTACCAGACCCAGGACAAGAACAAAACCCTCCGGTACTTTTTCAGCGGCCTCAAAACACCGGACGGCATCACCACATTCGGGCTCAGATCGGATCTGAGAAAAATCAACGACAAGATGGCTGCAGAGGGCCGGCTTCTTGACCTGGACCTGGTGACAGACGCCCTGGAAGGCCCGGAGCCACCGGAACGCCAGCAAGAAGCCCTGGACAGCTTTCGATTCGTGTTTGCCGCAAGCTATTACATTGCCAACCCCAGCGAGCGGGAGCACATCAAAGTCAGCCACCTTGCCGATGGACCCCGGGAAAAGAAAAAGACGTCGGTGAAGAAGAAAAAAAATCCCCAAAGGGAGCAAAGCCCCTATGGACCTACGCCCAGCTATACATCAGCCCGGAGGTGCCGGCTGAAGGGCCAGAAAGCCGCCAGGTCCGGGAGCTGGACAAATCCGGCCTTGAGCTTTCCCCTACCCTCGTATCGCCTTATTTTAAGCGGATGCCCTCTGGGAAAGTCGTTTTTGTCGACGCCTATGATTCGCACAGGTGGCGGCGAAAGGACAAACTGGTCGGAGGTGAGGTCGTCAATCCGGCAATCGAAATAGTTGCCAATCCTCCGGATCGCCCTGGCGTAGGCGTCGATGGTCTTGGGCTGCAGACCGCCCAGCTTGAGGCATTTGAGGTGTTTCTGGTACTGCTTGTTGAAATGGGGATCTTGCGGCATGGTGGTGTTCATTGTAACCTCCTTGGTAATGGTTGATGCGGCGGCCTTGCCTTTGCCCCGCCACTCCCTACCTATTACCGCATGCCGTGAGATTACAACATGTTAATTATTGCCCAAACAGACTCGCTCGCGGCTCGTCTGCCGCGTAGCGGCTTCGTCCAACTTCAGCTTGGAGTGGGACGCTCATTTCGCTATGCTTCATTCGCGCCCCTCAAGCTGGTGTTCCTAAATAGGATAGCCATGGAAACCGGTGAAAAGAACGGAAATGGTCAACGTCTTTTAATGAAGTAATGAAGACCGATAAAAAGAGCACTACTCATCCTTATGCGACTATTTGGCATATGAAGTGTAGCCATTGTAGTTATGAATATGGATGCAATAGCTGTGATGCACATCTTCGAAAGTGCCCAAATTGTGATAAATCTGCAAAAGGTGAACCGATTTAGTAGAATTAAACGGCTTGGATCTAAGGATAGGGATTGAACTCAGCGTGAGTATCTTGTTTGGTTTGGAAATGAGCATTATGCACTTGATCGATTTTATCAAGGAGGTGTTTATGGAAAATCCATTCGTGCTTTTTTCATGCATTTGGTGCGGGGTGGCGTTTCTGCGGGGCCTTGGTGGGACACTTCCAGCCCAAATGAGAGATTAGCGCTGTTTAGTAAAGAACTATCTGGACCAAGAGAAACGTAGAGGGGTGTTGATTCTCACGCTATTTTCCCTGCTTAATCTCAGGCAATTTTACCCGGAAGACTCCGTTTCGGAGCCTTCCGGGATTGGCATTTATCAGTTACGATCGGCCGGCTGTATCAGGTCGCATTCGAGCATGGTCTGAGTGCTGACTGTTTTTTCCTGGCGGAAGAAAGCCTCGTCGAGCAGGAGCGTGACGGT
>CAYPFH010000429.1:0-3194 GCA_964409825.1 uncultured Desulfobacterales bacterium
ACCGGCACCTGATGCCGGGCCATGAGCAGGTGAAATCCTTTTCCAGCCAGTTTGATGCGGCCCACGCCTTCCTGATCTGTTTTCCACTCTTCGCCGTTTTGAGAAAAAACGGATATCTCCTTTATGGGGCTGCCGTCAAACAGAAGCCGGACGGGCAAGTCTCCGCCCGTTGAAATCTCCTGCGGATTTTCCAGCGGAACGATTTCGAATTTCATTCCGACCGGCATGTTGACCCATGGTCCGTCCTGAAGCCAAACCGTGGCATACTGGGTCGAAAAAAACGCGCTGATCACCCGGAGCCCGGCTTCTTCGGCTTTTTCCCGGGTCATCAGCTTCTTTCCGCGGGTGGTATTGACGCGGTAGCCCCAGTCACAGGAGACCGCAGCCAGTGCCACCGGTTCGGAAACCGCGAATCGAACCCGCTTTTGCTCATCGATTCTCGCTACCTTTTCCGGGGGAATTTTTCGGCCGTCCGGGGAAAAGGCCAAAAACCGCGTGACGCGGCCAGGATCATAGGGATGCAATTCCTCCGGCGCCGTGCCTCGAGCAACGACATAGCCGCCGTCGGTGTTTACCACCCACAGATGGTGGGCATGGGCCGGCGCCGCCAGGAGGGCGGCGGCGGCCATTACCAGCAAACAACACTTGATCACAGAACTCATTGCTTCACATCCTTCTTCTTTCCGGTGCCGGTGCCGGAAGCTCCTTTTTCGGTTAAAATTCAATTTTCACGCCGCCGGAAACGACCAGCCCCGGCGCAATGGTGTCCTCCCGGCCCTGACTTCGGAAGATCGTGTATGTTTCATCGAAGAGGTTCTCGGCATTTGCATAGACAGTGAAACGATCGAAGAATTTGCGGGAAACTGCGGCATCCAGGGTGAAATACCCGTTTTCTTTCAGTGTGTTTTCATTGTTAAAATAGATATCGGCATAGTAGTTGGCAACCAGCGACACATTGACGATTCTCGGGTTTTGATACCGGATCCCGAAATGGGTCTGGTGCAGGGGATCGTTGGGAAGATAGTTGCCCTCCAAAGAGGCGTCGTTTTCATCCTTTTTGACCTTGGAACTGGTGAAGGTGTAGTTGGCGAACAAGGTGGTGTCGTCTGCGGGATACCATTCCAGCTCGGCTTCGATGCCGTAGATGTCCACCTCGCTGATGTTGTCGAGCTTGTATTCGTTTCGGATTTTCGTTCCCCCGGCAAACGGAACCGCGCGCAGGAAGCGGTCGCCGATGTAGTCGCTGGCAAAAGACTGATAGAAGGTCAGCCGGCCCCAGAGACTGTCGAGCAGAAACCGTTCTACACCGACATCGTAGGACCAGATCTCTTCCGGTTTCAAGTCAGGATTGGCTTCGCGGTAAAAGGTACCGCCCCCCCGAACGTGGACTTTATAGAGCTCGAACAGGCTCGGGGCGCGAAAGCCCTTTCCGCCGGACACCCGCAGGGTGGTTTTTTCGTCCGGGTGCCAGGCGATGCCGGCCTTGGGAGAGAAACTGCTTTCCGAATTGTCTTCGTAGACGTTGTCGTAGGCCGGTCTTCCGGCGCTGGCCGAGGTGTCGAAGTTGGCCCCGTCGGAGGTTTCGATCATGTCGTAGCGGGCGCCCAGGTTGACGATCAGGCGCTCGTCCAAAAACCGGAAATCCATATTGGCAAAGGGGGAAATGAACTGCTGCTTACCCTGGGCCCCGGCATCGCGGGTGCTCCCCGGAAAATCCTCGTTGTAATCCAGGGTTGCTTCTTTGTAAGCCGCGCCCAGAGTGACCTGGGCCGGCCCCCAGCTCAGGAGCGTTCCCTGCAGATCGCCGCCCCAGACATGGGTACCCTTGAACTTTTCCTCCCGGAAAAGCGAGGTGTAGTTGTCGTTGGCTGTATCCTGGTAAGCGGTCTTATCGGCATTGTTTAGAAAAACAAGCCCTTTGAGGTCGACCATGTCCCCTTTGCGGGTATAGTTCAACCAATACTGATCAAGGGTGAGTTCGTCATAGAAAAACTCGCGCCCCTTTCCCGTTTCATGGTCGTAGACCAGGGCGGCAAGGGAAAGATCCGACGTAGGGGTCAGGTCATAGGTCGCCTTGCCGAGCACTTTGCCGGCTTCCCGATGGCGTTTGATATTGTAACTCTCCGGATTTTCGACCATATAAAACCCGTCGCTCTCTTCATAGCCGCCGGCGATTAGAAAACCGAAGTCATTTATCTTCTGGCTGTGAAATCCGTACCCGCCGTAGGTGTCGGCGGTGCCGGCCTCGGCACGCACAGACGTTTCTCTTTCCGCCTTCGGCTTTTTGGTGATGATATGAAGCACGCCGCCCAACCCCTCGGACCCGTACAGGGCCGAGGTCGGCCCCCGCACGATTTCGATGCGTTCGATGGTCTCCTTGGGGATATGGCCCCAGGCCACCCAGGAGATGGAGTTGTTGAAGTTGTCGTTCTGAGGTACCCCGTCTACCAGAATCAGGACACGGCCTTTCCCGACGCCGCGCATACTCAAGGGGCTGACGATGCCGTTGGTCTGCAGGCCGTAATGCCGAAAATTGTACATGCCCGGCACGCTGCGCACGATGTCTTCCACCCGATCGAAGGGGGACGCCATGATTTCTTCATTGGAGATCACCGTGACGCTTTGGGGCGCATCGAACACCGGGATTTCCGTGCGGGTGGCCGAAACCACCACGCTGCCAAGCTTTTGAACGGTCTGGGGCTTTTCGGCGTCCGCTGCCGCTGTGCCGGCCCCCAAAAGAAAGATCAGCAGCAGGCAGCAGCATACCGCCGGCCACCAGGCGGACCCGGTCAAAAATTCCTGTTTCATGGCGCCTTTTTTCATGCCTCCTTCTCCTTTCCGGTTTACGGTTGTCGATGCCGGATCCGGCACCATTACGGCCCGATCCGCCCGAAAAAAGGAGGGGGCCGCCGATCCTTGGCCGGGCGCCGGCCTCCTCCTTTTTTTACGCTTTTGGGGAAAAATTCCTCATGTGAAACTTCATATCAGGTTCGTCATTCCGGGCGTGACAAGCCTGCCCCGGACTCCGAGCCGGAAGAATCCAGTTTTTTGGATCCCTGTCGAATCAAACCCATAAAAAAAAGCCAGAAAGACGTAATGCGGGGGTTGGGTCCGCAAAAGCCTTCCTGGCTTCGATTGGTTATCTCTGTTCGGTCTGCTGAAAATTCAAACCCGCAGCTTCTTGCCGCGAATTG
>CAYPFH010000430.1:0-3189 GCA_964409825.1 uncultured Desulfobacterales bacterium
ACCCAAAGCCGGGTCCTCCGGGCCCGGATCTTTACTCCCGCCGGTCATCGAAAAGTCCCTCTCGAGGATCAACTCTCCCCGGGAATTGAAGACATAGACAGTCAAAAGATCGAACCGACCGGGATCCGACACGCCCGTTGTTTCGAATTTCATCGGCTTGAATCGGGAGATGGAAAAAAACTGTCCCCTGCTGGGCGTGCTCGGCCGCCCCGCTTCGACCTTTGCCCAGGGAATCAGCACCCACGAGTCCCCGCTCGAATCGCTCTGCTGTTTGAGAACCACAAAAGCATGGCCCGATAGGCTTTCCGGCTCGTTGTCTCCTTTTCGAATCACGAAGGTCACCCGCAGCAGGGGACGATCCGGCTCATGGACCACAGAAAGGTTTTCCACGACCGCGGACACGGGTGCCCGCTCAACGGATCCGGCATGCTCCTGGCCCGCTTCGGCTTCCGCCCCGGATGCCGGCGCTTCAGCTGCCGGAAGCGCCTGGACCGGCACCGGCTCCGGCTCCGATTGCAGTTCGGGGGCCGCTTCCGGCTCATGGGCAGGAGCCTTTTCCGGGCCGCCCGTTTCTTGCCCGGAAAAATCGCCTGCCCTTTCCGCCTCCTGCGGGCCGGGCGGCCGGCGGTTCTTCGACTCCGGCGCTCGTGTTTGAACTCCGGCTTCGGTCAGCACGAGCCGGGCCGTCAAGACGTCCTTTTCGTATCGAAGCGCTTCGACGGCCTCCCGCAGCCGGATGGTTTCAGCCCTGAGCCGTTGATTTTCGTCGAAGGTCTGTCGATTGTAAAGAAAAAGGCCGACGGCGGTTCCCACGGCAACCAGCAAAAGCCCTATCAGCAGATAGAGCAGGCCCTTGAATCTGCGCACCGATACCATCTGGCCGTGATCGTCCACGAAAAGAAGGGTCCAGCGCGAGGTTCGCTTTACGGGCCTGGGAATCCGCCTCGCCTTCAGCTCTGATTGAAGATTTCCCGGTAGATCTTCCATTGATTGTCTTCACGCTTGAGGATCAGCTTCTTGACCCCCTTCGTCTTGAATACGTTGGAGGCATACGTTTGAATAAAAGAGACGGTGCTTTGCTGTTTTCCCCGCTGGATGGTCAGCTGGTTTGTGCGGGTGACCCGGATAAACCGGTATTTGCGGTTCAGTTGGTCCTTGTAATCGATCCAGGCGTTCAGGTCCGCCCCCCCTTCGGAACGAAAGTCCCGTGCATAAAAGGAAGCATAGCGCCCGATGTCTTTCGAGGACCATGCTTCGAGCCACTCGTCGACCACGGCGGCGATCTCGGCCTCCACCCCCCGCTTTTTCAAATTGCGGCAGGCGGCGACCAGCGAGTGGCCCTGCTTCAGGTCTTTGAGCGATTCTTCCGCCCGCTGGTCAACGTCTCCGGCGATTCTGAGTCCCTTTTCTCCCTCGGCGAGAAAAAACTTTCTCGTGCCGATGGAAACCTTCTCGTAGGGGGTCCGGATGACCTGATCGAACAATACCGTGTATAAGGACCCATGGCGGTAAATGCCGATGTTCGAAAGCTCCAGGGAAAAGGCGGCCTTTTCTTCGGCCATCCGGGTGCGCAGAAGCTCCCAATCCTGCCACCAGGAAAGATCCGGAAGATATTTCGGATCGTAGGCCGCTAAATAGTCATGATAGGTTCCTTCGCTCAGGGCCGAACGCCAGCCGGAAAGAAGCCGCGCAACCGCCTTCTGGCCTCTCTGAGCTTCGGAAGGCTCCGAATCCTGGAGCTTTTCGACAATGATGATCGGGGTGCGATGCAGGGTGATATAGCCGGCCAGGCGGTCGATGGCGCTGTTTTCCAGCACGATGCAGCCGTTGGAGTCCCGGGGTTTGAGCGGCTTGTTGGTGCCGTGGAGCCATATCGAGTTGCCCCCCCGCCCTTGCTTCCGGTCCATGAAGTTGGGGTAGTCGATCGGAAAAGCGCGGGTTCCGTAAGTCGGGGATAGATCCCGTTCCGGATGTTCCTTGATAAAAAAATAGACCCCTTCCGGGGCCTTCCGGTCTCCGGAGCGGCCCTTGGGGCCGGCCGCCTCTCCGGTGGAGCAGGCAACGTTGAAGATCTCCGAGAACCGGCCTCCCTCAACGGCATACAGAAATAGAAGCTGGCGCTGTTTTTCCACGAGAACGGCGTAGCTTTTTGAAGAATCGCCGCCGGTTTCCACGGCGATAAACGAAGCTGGATGGCGAAGGGAGGCTGCCGGGGGGGAAGAGGGCTCCGCCGAACCGCAAAGCGGCAGCAACAGAAAAAGAGACAGAACCGAGAGCAGATGAGCGACCTTCAAACTTGCCTCCTTTTGTTTGGACTGTGGGATTACCCCATAACCGGCTTTTTGTCAAAGTCATCAGACCGGTCCGCCTTGCCATATCGGATTCGGACCGGGTCGCCCCTGCGGCATTCGAGCTCGGCCGAAGCGCTGCCGCAATTGACGGCGATCTCCAGAGTTCCCCGGCTGCCCACCACCACCAGAGCCCTGCCCGGTTCGACATCACCGTAGCTGCGGAAAAGACCGGTCAGGGTCCGGCCGCCGATGCGGATCTGCAGTGTTTCGCCGTTTTCTTCTATATCGTATCCTCCGTCGACCTGGATGTCGGTAATCAGATTGCCGAACCGGTCCACCCAAACGACGGTTCCGACGATCTCTTCGGTTTCATCGATCCGCCGGGAGGGGGCTTCGATCCGCCGAAGGCTCCCGGCCGGCACAGCCGGCCCCAGCCGATCCACAGGGACTCCGCGAAAAAGGTGTGCGCCGACGGGAGCAAAGATGTCCCGGCCGTGAAACGTTCGGCTGACTTCGCCCCGGTAAAATGCGCGGTTTTCGACCCGAACGATCAGTGCCTCCGGGTCGCTGTCGAGGATCCGGGTCAATACCCCGTTGTCCGGCGCAACGAATGTGTGGCCTGCGCTTTTCACGGCAATGATCGCCCGTTCGGTTCCCACGCCGGGGTCGACCACCACCAGATGAACGCTGGACTCGGGAAAGTAACGCCAGGCAGAGGAGATCAGAAAGGCCGCCCCGGCCACGTCTTGCGGTTCGACCCGGTGGCAGAGATCGACGATGACCGCACCCGGGGCAATCCCGTAGATGACGGCCTTGACCAGCCCGACGTACTCGTCGTCGGTTCCGAAATCGGTCAACAGGCTGATGACGGCCATTTCAGCTCCTCTGGATACTGGAT
>CAYPFH010000431.1:0-3170 GCA_964409825.1 uncultured Desulfobacterales bacterium
CCCAATACCGGCTTAGACTGCGCGTGGCCCTCCAACCTCCAAAACCCAAGGCGGGGGGATAAGTCGGTTTTTGCCGCCGGCTTCGACCGAAGTTTCACGTAAAGCGGGCATGACGGAATTTGCCTGAAAAAAACCGCTGATCCATGAATTAAATTCTCTTCTTTTCCCCGCGGCGACAGCCGCGGCCAATAAAAGCGCGAGGCGATTTTATCGCGCTTTTATGGAGCGGTTTTATGTCTGTACTTGAAATCGTCACTTTTCCGGACGCTTTTTTAAAGGAGCCGACCAAGGATGTGGAAAACATCGACGCGGAGCTCCAGAAGCTGATCGAGGACATGTCCGAAACCATGTACTCTGCGCCGGGGGTCGGGCTGGCCGCCATACAGGTCGGCGTGGACAAAAGCCTGTTGATCTTCGACGTCGTACCCCAGGACGAAGAGGATCGAAAGCTCCAGGTGCTCATCAACCCGAGAATCGTGGAGCAGGAAGGCACCTTTCTCTCGGAAAACGAGGGGTGCCTGAGCGTTCCCGACCTCCGCGCCGACGTGAAAAGATCCGAGCGGGTGCTGGTGGATGCCTACAACCGGGAGGGAAAGCCGTTGAGGATCGAGGCAGAGGGGTTCCTGGCGGTGGTCCTCCAGCACGAGATCGACCACTTGAACGGCACCCTGTTCATCGACCGGATCAGCTCGCTGAAAAGAGAACTGTACAAAAGGCGCATCAAAAAGCAGTTGAACCAGAAATAAAAATGCCTGCGCATTTTTATTTCTTGTGTGCGCTCCGCGCAAACGGCAGAAAAATAATCCGGTTATCTATGAAGGTCAAGGAGGCTCGAGCCGGAGGCCGATGGAGGGACGCGCGCAATCTAGTCCGCGTTGCCGGTAACGACCAAATCCCGGCCACGACGGAGCGTGGCCCTCCAAGCCCAAACCCAATTCATAAACACCACTTGACTTGGTCAGATACTTGGCCTAATTTTTGACCATGAAACAGGCAAACATCGGCGAATTGAAAAACAACCTGAGCAAATTCATCCGCATCGTCGAGCAGGGAGAGACGATCGAGATCCGCAAGCGGAACGTTCCCATCGCCCTGCTGGTTCCGCATGGAGTCCGGCTTGTCGGCAATCGCACGAAGCTCGGATGCGGGCTGGGCACGGTGCAAGTAAACGGCGATCTGACCGAGCCGCTGATCCCCGAAACGAGCTGGGACATGCTTCGTCTATGAAGCTCCTGCCGGACACGTTTCATACCGATCCGGCCGACCGCATCATTGCCGCAACCGCACGTATTCATGACCTTACCGTCCTTACCGCCGATCGAAAGATCCTCGACTACCCGCATGTATCCTCTGCCTGGTGACCCATGACAAAGGCGGACAAATCAATCGTTTTCATGGGAACCCCGGATTTCGGGCTGCCGGCCATGAAAGCCCTTTACGGGGCCGGATACCCGATTTCCTTGGTGGTCACCCAGCCGGACCGGCCCAGGGGACGCGGCCGGAAAACGGTTCCCGCCCCGATCAAGAAAGCGGCCGAAGACCTCGGCCTCGAGATCTTCCAGCCGGCTTCCCTTAAAACTGCCGAAGCGGTCGCTCGAATCAGGGCGGCAACCCCGGCATTTATCGTGGTGATCGCATTCGGCCAGATTTTACCCAAACCCATCCTGGACATCCCCGGATACGGCGCCGTCAACGTCCACGCCTCTCTCCTGCCGAAATATCGGGGGGCCGCTCCTATCCAGTGGGCCGTGGTCAACGGCGAAAAGGAAACCGGCGTGACCACCATGCTCATGGACGAGGGACTCGACACCGGAGACATCCTCCTGGTAGAACGAACCAAAATCCGGGAATACGACACCGCCGGAACGCTTCATGACCGGCTTTCCGCCATGGGCGCCGACCTGATCGTGAAAACCTTACGCGGCCTGGTGTCCGGGACAATCTTCCCTGTCGCCCAGGATCCGGAAAAAGCCTCCCATGCCCTCATGCTCAAAAAAGAAGACGGCCGGATCGACTGGCAAAAGTCCCCGGAAGAACTGGAGGCCTTTGTCCGGGGAATGGATCCATGGCCCGGCGCCTTTACGACTCTTGACGGCAAGCGGCTTCGGATCTTTCGGCTTGCACCGGCCCGGCGGACAGAAGAGCAGGCCCCGGGAACGGTGATTCAGGGCTTCCCGGATGAGTTGCGGGTTTGCGCCGGAAACGGGGCGGTATCCATCCTGGAGGTCCAGGGCGAATCCGGAAAAAGGCTTGACATCGCTGACTTTCTGCGGGGAAAGCCGGTAGCTGCGGGTACGGTGTTGGGGGAAATGTAGGGAAGTAGACAGGAGACAGGAGACAGGAGACAGAATGAAACGACTTTCATTCTTTTTAATGGTTTTATTATCGATTTCAGCATAGAAACATAGTACGGGGTGTTCAGCTCAGAGAGGAGGCAGGCTGATAGAGAAAGGATAATCCCATGGAAAGAAAACCGGCAAAAAGATTCGAGGAGTTGGTCGTCTGGCAAAAGGCGCATGCTTTCGTACTGGCGGTTTACCGATTGACAGCGGGCTTCCCCAAATCAGAATTATATGGGCTGACGGCTCAGTTCCGCCGGGCGGCGATTTCCATTCCGGCCAACATCGCTGAAGGGTTCAAGAAAAATGGAAAACATGACAAGGCCAGATTCTACAACATCGCCCAGGGATCACTAGAAGAATGCCGGTATTATCTCATTCTCACCGAAGACCTCGGCTACGGAAACACCGGCGCACTGAAAACTCAAGGCGCTGAAGTCAGCAAAATCCTCAACGGGTACATTCTGGGCCTCCTTTCCAAAAAGTGATCGTTTTTTTCGTCATTTGAGGTGCGAAATAGCTTTTTCAGAACGGCAGGCTACTGTCTACTGTCTACTGACTCCTGACTTCTGTCTACTGGCTCCTGTCTACTGACTCCTATCTACTGTCTACTGACTACTGACTACTGTCTACTGTCTACTGACTCCTGACTCCTGTCTACAGCCGATGAAACAAAATCCCCGCCAACTCGCCCTGCACGTCCTCAACCGCCTGGAACGGTCCGACGAACTGCTCGATCCGGTCATGGATGAAGTGCTGGCCAGCACACCGTTTGCAGATTCCCGGGACCGGTCCCTGTTTCACAGCCTCGTTTATGGGGTGCTGCGCTGG
>CAYPFH010000432.1:0-3158 GCA_964409825.1 uncultured Desulfobacterales bacterium
ACTTCGCGGGGCGCCGCCCCCAAAGCCTGCGCCAGAGCGGTTTCGAGCAGGCCGGCCGCCGCTTCCAGCGGCACGCCTTCCTTGAAAAGCGCTGCGATGCCATCCGAAGCATAGGGGAGCAGCGACAGCGCGCCACTGTTCGCGGGAACGATATCCACCGCATTGGCATGCAGTCCGATGCTGCCCCCGTTTCGGCCCGCCGGCGCATAGCCCGACAAGTCTCCTTCCAGAATCAGGCTGGGGCCGACAACCGCTACCGCGCCGCCGTCACCCCCCTGGACCGATCCCGTTTCGTCGATGAGCCATCCGCCGCTGACGTCGATCTTTGCTCCGCCGGCGACGATGACCCCCTCGCCGTCCGCGGACTGGTCGATGATGCTCACCTGCCCGCCGTCGATCCGGCCCGAAGGCACCAAAAGCGATTCGCCCGCTTCCAAGAGGCTGTTGTCCACCCGTTCTCCGGCGACGCTGATGCGGCTATCCGCCGAAAGAAAAACGCGCTGCACCCCCATATCCGCCGTGGAGACATATCGGTCGTTGACAGACCCGTTCGGCAGCAAGGCGTCGGTGGTCATATTGCTGGCGAGGATCAGGTTCACTTCTCCGGCTGGAACATGGATAGCGCCTTCCTGTAGAATCCGGCGGCCGGCCGCGGTAAAACTGCCGCCTGCCGGCATTTCAAGTTGAACGCCCGGATCGATCGATACTTGCGTGCGCGCCGAAAAAAGGATCGAGCCCAGTCCGGCGCTGTTGAGAACGTCTTCGGGAATCACGGAAGGCGCCGGATAACGATCGTCGGCGGTTATGGGCAGCAGGGCGTTGCCGCCTGTCACGACACGGATCTCATGGACCACCGGATCGCGGTCAAGAAAGCTTTCATTGCCCTCGTAAGGGCCGCCGATTATAAGATCGCCGGCCTCGGGCATTGTCCGCCAATTCGTCAGCTGGTTGCCATATTCATCGAATCGTTCCGCGGTCTCTGTCTGGTATCTTCCGGAGACGACGGCGCCGTCGATGCGTCCTAAAAGCGTGACGGTCTCCGCCAGCATGATGAGTCTTCCGGCATCGTCTCCCCAGTCGACCCTGTCGGTTTGACTATGCAAAGCGGCCGCCGACCCGAAATAGAGGCCCTCGTATTCCTCGACGATCCCGTAGCGCGCGTGTACGAACTTCTGGGGGGATCCGGGTCCAAGAAGCATGTCATAGGAGAGCCACCCCGGGCTGTCGCTGATATCGTATATTTTGTTGCCGCACACGAGCTGGGTCGTACCGAAATTGCCGGCCGGATAGTGAATGCCGCCGCCGGAAAAGTCGATCAGGGCGCCGGATGCCAGAGAGATTTCGCCGTCGGCGGCATCCAGATCGACGATGCCCCCGTATGTGCTGCGCTCCCTTGCCGTCACGTCCTCACCCGCAAGATGGCCCGACATGTCGCCGATGGCCGATCCGTCCAGCGCCGAGAAAGTGATCGTCTCGCCCTGGAAACGCCCGCCCTTCAGTCCATACTCGTCGCGCAGCTCCACGCTGTTTAGCTGCGCCTGCAGAATCAGGTCTTGCGGGTCGCCGTCGAACCACGTGCCACTCACGTCGATTACGCTTCCGCCGGTCAGGCCGATGCGGTTTTCCGCCGGTGCTTCCGCGTTGTCGGCGTGGATAGTCACTTTGCCGGCAGGTGCGAAGATCCTGCCCGCATGCTCGATGGTTTTGGCCCCCGTCAATTCGATATCCCCGCCGCGGAATTCGACCGAATTGTGAACGCGCTCCCCGGATTCGCTGATCGGGCTTTCGATGATGCTGGCGGGTCCCGTCCGAATACGATCGGAGGCCACCAGTTTGATTCGGCCGCTCTGCCGGATGGCCGTCACCGATCGGATCAATCCGTCGTGGTTGACGGTTTTACCGTAGATGCCGATCAACCCCTGATCGGCGGTCAGCCGTCCGCCTTCGAAATTGAAGATTTCGCCGGTCTGTCCCAGGGCCTCGACATCGAGCTGGGTGCCCCCAAGGCTCTGGCTCTTTTTGATGGACACCTCTTCGCCGGCCGCCAGCAGGATTCGACCCCGGTCGCTTCGAATCGTGCCGGCGTTTTCCACCCGGGGACCCACGAGATACACATAGCCGATATCGTCGGTTGTCAGCTCGCCGTGGTTGGCGACGGTGGCGTCGGGATTTAGCGACCCCGTCCCGATGTAGTCCTCGAAAGAAAAAGAAAGCGGTTCGTTGTCGATGAGGTGGCCGATGAAATTGTCGTTTTGCAGATTCAGGGCCGAGGCCGTCAGCCCGCGGACATTTATCCGGGACCCCGGTGAAAAAAGGATGCCATTCTGGTTGATGAGAAACACCTGGCCGTCGGCGGTCAATTTTCCGTAGATCCGGCTGGGGTTTGCGTCGTAGATCCGATTGAGCACCGCCCAGCCGGACTGACCCTGCTGATCGAACTGCATCCAGGCATCGGTACCGATGTTAAAAGTATCCCACTCCATGATGGCCTGGGGCTGATTCTGATGAACCACCAGCTTGGATTCCTGCGGCCGGCTCAGACCCGACACTCCCTGTATGAGCCCGTCTGTCTTGACCTGCGGTAGCTGCCCTGCCGCAACCGGCGGCAGGGTGGGAACGATTTGCCCATAGAGTCCGGGAATATGAGGCTGCGCGAACAGCGAAGGCGGAAGCACGAGCAGATAAACGAGTGCAATTGCCAAAGAGGCCCGATGTCTTCTCGAAATCTTGTACATATCGGTCTTACCTTGAAAATACGGCGCTATCGTTTTTCTTCTGAGCGGGCGGGCATAAAGCCCGCCCCTACAAGGCCGCCCGCATCCCGCCACGCAGGGGCGGGGTTTATCCCCGCCCGCACATCGATACATGGCCGCCCGCGCCCCGCCATGTAGGGGCGGGCTTTATCCCCGCCCGCGCGCATCGAGGCTTTCTTCCGAATACTGCCCCACAATGGCTCAGATCGGGTACCTTCTGCCTCAGTGCGGGACAACCATCAATTGGCCGCTTCCCGGGAAACCGAACCTGTCTGCGCCCCATTGCCTCGGTTTTTTGCAGCGCCGGCCGTCCGGCCGCTTAACACCCTCGCCAATTCCATCTGAAAATCGCCGGCCGGCTTGAACCCGTCGATCCTGGCAAGGACCGCACCGCTGCTGTCCAGT
>CAYPFH010000433.1:0-3148 GCA_964409825.1 uncultured Desulfobacterales bacterium
AAACTGACCTCCGGCATCGGTGGGATCCATGGTCCGCCAGAACACCCACAGCAGCCTTTCATAATCGACCCTGGACGGATCGTAGAGGATCTTTACGGCTTCTACGTGCCTGGTGGCTCCAGAGGAAACCTGCTTGTAGGTCGGATTCTTGATGCGGCCCCCGGTATAGCCCGACACCGCCTCGACGACGCCGTCTACCTTTTCAAAATCGGCTTCGGTGCACCAGAAACATCCTCCGGCAAAGACGGCGGTCTTCATATCTCCGGAGCCTTCGGATGTGGCCGGTTTCTCCATATCCTCCATGGTCGCAAAGCCCACCGCACTGATACAAACGCCCGCAAGCAAAGCAACGAAAAAAAGGATCTTTCGGATATCGGTTTTCATGGTGTACCTCCTTGATCGGATATTCCGGCGACAGACGCCGGCCCTTGCCTTGGTTGACAAGAACATAACCATCATCGACAAAGGAGGAATAAAGAAAATGAAAGGATTTGACATTCATCCCCGCCAAGAGAGTATACTGAGCACCAAGGCGGATGTGAAAAATGAAATTCGGCGACCGGATCCAGCTGCAGATCAAAGAAGCTTCCGTATATCAGGCGCACGGTTTGTTTTCCGAGGCCCTGGAGCAATACCGAGGTACGCTGGCGATGCTCGATCCCGTTAAAGACACACCGGTAAAGCGAAAACTCACGGCCTACATCCAAAAACAGCTTTGGAAAATCCAGACGGAAGCCGACCGGGTGAGCGCACTGGAAAAATCGCCCCAGCTCAGCGACCGGCAGAAGCAAGTCGTTCAGCGCACTATCGGATCCGAAAAAGATCCATACAGCGGCGAGGCCGGTTTCCAAGTCGCCGCTACCCTCATGGGATTTGGACAGTTCAACAAGGCATTGTCAGGATTCCATGCACTGCTGACAAAGCCGGCCTTGCGGGTGCGCGCCGCCAAGAACATTCTTCGGTGCCTGATTGCCGTGGGGTCGACGGGCATGGCCGCAAGACAGTACCATCAGTGGCTCGAGAACGAAGAGATCCCGGGAAAAGACCTGGACGACATCCGCGGTTTTCTGGAAGGAATCCTGCGCCGAAAGGCAAGCGATGAAACACTCGCCCGGCCGTCGGCAAAGGAGCCAACGGGCCAATCCCCGCCGGAGGACGGCGATCCGTTCGACATCATGGCCGTCATGCTCCCGGTCGAACCCGGAGACGAGAAAGACGACCCGCCGGCATTCGACGTGACCACTCAGGGCAGCGGATTTGTCAGCCTCATCGTTCCTGCCGCGGAAAAGTCGGTCGTGTCCCGGCTCAAGCCCGGGGCAAGGATCCGCAAGGCGAGCTTTTTTACTCCCGATGCCTTATTTTTCGAAGACTGCGTGGTTTCGACCCGGCTACGGATCGATGAGGGCAGAAGAAAAGGGGATTTTTCGGTGACGATGCGCTTGTCGGGAACCAACTAACCCGGATGCTTCATGATTATGCTTATCCGGAATCCTCTATCTAAAGTCCGCCGGCACCCATCGGCATCCGGCTCAAGCCTCCTTGAGCTTCATAGATAACCTGAGTCATGAGATATCCGGGCTAAGCGGTTTTTATTTTATCCAGATACTTCTTCAAATCGTATTCCTGTACAACCGAGATTCGGATAAACCTTCCCCTGAGGCGGCGAATGACCAGGTCTTCGTTCGGAATCTCCGAAAACACCTCATCGGAGATCTTTTTCAACGTGACTTTGCCGAGCTCGAAATCCTTCCCGTCGTAAAGCGCCACATTGAAACGATCCGGAAAAATGTTGTCAGGTCCCGAGTAGAAAAAAGAGACCCCTCCGCGGCTGATGTCTGCAAGTTCAAGGTTGTCCGGCTGATTTCTGACAAAAACGCGGATTTTCAGATCCTCGGAGCGGAAGCGCTTGGCCTTTCGAAGGTTCAGGCCAATTCGCTTGGAAAAAAAATTGGGCATGTCTGCACGTTTCCTTATACCGCCGCTGAAGGACAGCCCTACATCCCATCACCTACCGGTTGGAATTTAAAATGATGCCATCGCAGAAGCGATGGCATCATTTTAAATTTTTGAATTTTTTGACCATGGACTTGATGACGTCTTCCTGGACCTGGCTTTCCCGCTTGAACTCCACGCCGAAACCGTAGGACTCGGATCGGACCACCTCGCCCTTGATCTTGATCGGCCGGTCCTGGTCCGGCGCCATCAGCGTCATCAACACCTCTTTTCCCTCCGGAAGATTTCTGCCGGTCCGGATGAAGATCCCGCTGTCGCTCATGTCCTGGATGAAGTCCCGGTAGTACTCGCCGTCCACCAGGTATTCGACGACCTCCTGGAGGTAGATTCGTTCATGCCGGCGCTGGCCTTTGTCGCTTTCTTCGCCGGCATCCCGATGGGAGCCTTCGAAGAAAACGAAAAGAATCGACTGCAGCGTTCCTTCGATATCGCGGTATTCGGCTGCGGAAAGATTCAGGATTTCGATGTTGGTCTTGTTTTGCAGCCACTGGTTGATTTCCCCTTCCATCACCCGCGGATCTTTATCCATCCGGAAGATTTTGACTCGTTTCGGCATGGCTGTCCTCTCCTCTGCTGGGAAGTTCTATCTTACGGTATTTATTATTATTCTTTTTCAGGTTCGCGCCGGTTTGTCAAGCAAAGAAGCGGGGAACGGGGGCCGGCGACCGTTTTGGGGTTCCGGGGTTCAAAGGTTCAGGGGTTCGAAGGTTCAGGGGTTCAGGGGTTCAAAGTTATAGGTTCCAGGTTCAAAAGAAAATGACCAAATCACAAGCACCAAATCTCAAACAAAAAAATCCTAGAGAGTCTTTGCCCTTGTTTGGGGTTTGGAATTTGCTCATTGGAGTTTGTTTGTGATTTGGTGCTTGGTGCTTGGGATTTATTCCCGGTGGTGCCGGGGGAAAACCAGAGGCTGGAGTAATTTTCAAGCCTCGCAGCCGCTTTACTTTTCAAACCGACGCTGTCATTCTCAAACGCCGAAGAAGGCGACGGATTATGAGGGAGAATATGCCGGAGTACCATGACATCATCCAAGTGACGGCAGCAGTTCTTGCAAGAGACAGTCGGGTTTTGATCGCCCAGCGCCGCCCCGGTGGACATCAACCCAACCGATGGGAGTTTCCCGGCGGAAAAATCG
>CAYPFH010000434.1:0-3147 GCA_964409825.1 uncultured Desulfobacterales bacterium
TTGAAACGGCTCAATTGAAGAGTGCTTCTGGGGGTCACCTTACCGGAACCGATGGGTGATGATTTTCTGGGCGATTCTGGCCGCGGTATACTCCGAAACCTGAGTTCCCTCGATCTTGACCAGTTCCACGACATCGGCGGCCACCAGGTTTTTCTCCCGGCAAAGACGCCGGATCAGGGAGACGACCTGGCGGTAGGAAAGCCCGCCGGGCTCGGGAGTCCCGGTGCCGGGGACCTCCGACGGGTCCAGCCCGTCCAGGTCGACGGTCAGATACACGTCCCGGGGAAGTGCCGAAACGACTTCGGCCATCCAGGAATCATCGCCGGAAGAGATCCGGTGGGCATAGACCGGGGAAATCTTTCTGTCGGAGAGAACTTCGAGCTCCTCGGTGCAGACGGCCCGGACGCCGACCGGCAAAATGAACAGCCCCAAGTCGTCCGCGACTCTGCGCATCACGCATCCGTGGTTGAAACGGCTGCCGTTCCATTCGTTTCTCAGGTCCAGGTGGGCATCGATCTGAAGCACACCCAGGTCGGGGTGTTGCTCAGCGGCCGCTGCGATGGCGCCGATAGAAACGGCATGGTCCCCCCCGAGGGCAAGCAAAAATTTTTTGTCCGCAAATATCGGGACCGCAGCCGTTCTCATTTCGGAAACCGCCTGCTGCGGGTCTTGCGAAGGAAACAACGGCGGAAGGGTGTGGATCTGCACGCTCCCTAAGTCCCATAGCGTCTCTTCGTCCAGCCGTTCGAGCTGGACGGATGCTTCCAGAATGTGAAGCGGTCCGTACCTGCTTCCTTCTCCGTAAGACGGGGAAATTTCATGGCACAGGGGAAGCACCACGCACCTGGCTCCTTCGAAGCAAGCGTTGGGCACATCCTCGCCCCCGAAGTTGACCCATTGCGGGATGTTCATCAAATCACCGTGCTTTTTTTGTCGCTGTTCAGTTGAGAAAACGACCGCTCACATTTTGGCTCACTCAAGGCGAGGGAGTTTTTCAAAGTTTTTCCGGCATCGCAGCCATGGCGCTTCAAATGAGGAAGCATCGACCATAGACCGTATACGCGCACCGGAGAAAAAGGGGGCCGGGAAAACTATTTGACGAAAACGGCCACGGCAATGACCGTCGTCCAGAGGTAGCTTTCGGCCCCCAGGGCCGCCTGGCTGAAGTGGTCCGATTCGACGATCTTGCCGCTCATCTGATAGACTTCGCGGCGCTCATCGTAGTCCTTTTCCGGGTTGAACTCCACCCCCTGGGTGTTGGCAAGCATGGTGGCGGCAAGGTCCTCGGCGTATTCACCGGCCTCGCGTTCGGTCTGCCCGAAGCCATGGTGCTCGGAGAGATATCCATAGTGCCCCTTTTCAGCCGGCAGGGCCAGGCCGATGGCAGCCACCAGCCGTCTGCCAGGCTCCCGGCTCTGCTCCCGGGCCATGACGCAATGGGTGATTTCGCCGGGCTCCAGATGCCGAAGCCCTTCTTCGATGTCGATGATATGGCAGTGGGGCGGGAAAATGGAAGAAACCGTGACGATGTTCAAGTGGGCGATTCGGGCGTTTCGAAGCGCAAGCTCGAAGGAGGACAATTTTTCCTTGTCGACCCCCACCCCTTTGGTAAAAAACATATACCGGGGAACATACATGCCTCTGCCCTCCTTTCCCTTGAAAAAATTGGGTGGATTCGCTGAAAATCCACGGGCGCCTTTTTATTGGGTCATGGGGGTTTTGTCAATGATTGTTCGGCGAAAGTGAGCCCGACGATGAAAGACGTGTGCATCCGCCTCGATCTGAGCCGCCACTGCATCGAAACGGCGATCCGGAAGCGATATAACCGCCTGGTGGGAGAAATTCTGCGCAAGCCCTCGATGGCCGGGGACACGGCACGGGAATTCGAACTGCTCAAAACTTGTCTGGAGACCTTCGATTTCGGCCGCCTGCGAATGAAATATCCGCCCCTGGCCGGCCACAGCAACGATGTCGTCGAACTGGAAGAAGAAAAGCCGCAGCGGCCCAGGCTCCGGATCAACGGAAAGCCGGTGGAAAAATACTGATTGATCCGGCAGGCATCGCCATGCTGCGCTGACGGCGATTGGCGGCCTGCCGGCGGCCGGAAGCCCGGAGGCGCTACCCCATAGCGCGTTTCGGCATCCGCGCACGCAAAGCGGCGCCTGAAGAGGCGGGAAAAGAACCTTTCTGTCCCGCCACCGCCGAATCCGGTGCCGCGATACGAAACTCCGCCGGGGGGCTCGGCACGCTGAACTGATAGGGCGCATTGAGGCGCACCATGTCCGACTCGGTGATTTCGCCGATCGCCGCCCTTCTGATTGACACTTTGACCCGATTCCCCTCTTTGCAGGAAAAAAAACACCGTGAACGCCAGAGAAAAATACCCGGCGGCGCAGAGCCCTCTTACTGTTCTGATGCGATGGTCTGAACGAGATTCTTCACGGCCAGGGTGATCTGAGAGATGGCGGTACGGTAATGAAAGGCGCTCATGCCGAAGGGATCGGCAATTTCGGAGGGAGGGTCACCGGGAGGAATGTAGCTGCCGAGCAGAGCGATTTTTTCCGCGCTGTCAGGATAGCGCTGCAGGAGAATTTCGGCGTGGACATGCTCCATCACGAGAATTCGGTCCGCCCACTCCACCAGCCCGGAATCGATGGGCCTGACGACGTGCCTTTGAAAACGGATATCTTGTTCGGACAGCCACTGCACCATCTTCGGATCCGGGAAGCTTCCGGAAAGATCGGCCACCCCGGCCGAAGACGCTTCCACCCCGCCAATGCCGGCCTTTTCGACTTCGTGCCGAAAGAGCTGCTCGGCCACGAAGCTTCTGCTGACGTTTGCGGTGCAGACAAAAAGGAGGTTCATTTATGTCACCATCGAAGCAGTGGAGGCCGCCTCCGAAAGTGAAAAAAGCAGGCTTCGAAGGCGGCCTCCGGTCATTGGCGGATCGGAGCCGGTTTTGATGTAAGCAAAGCGAGCATGAATCGGTACTTTCTAAAAGTAAATCCGAAATTCAAAGCCAGATGTCTCTTATGTGAAACTTCGTTATTGTCGGCGGCGATAACCGATCTGCCCCCGCCTTGGGTTTTGGCGGTTGGAGGGCCACGCTCCGTCGTGGCCGGTATTGGGTCATTGCTGGCAACACGG
>CAYPFH010000435.1:0-3145 GCA_964409825.1 uncultured Desulfobacterales bacterium
CCGGCAACACGGACTAGACTGCGCGCGTCCCTCCACCGGGAGGGGCTTCGTGGGAAGTTTCAGTATTGATCAAACTGGCCGCTTAAGGCCAAAAGATTCGGATAAATTTCCCGCCGGAGAATCTTGAATCTTGAATCACGCCGCGGCCAGGGGCGGGGTTCATATGAAACTTTATTCAAATGCTTAGTCTTTTTTATAAATAAATTCGCGACAGCGAATTGATTCATTTGATGATCCGCAGCGTATGGGTCTTTTTCAGCTCCTGCCAAAGTTCACGGATGATGACGGCCGCCGCGTTGTCCTGTTTGAATCCGGCTTGCTTAGAGACCCACCGGCAGGATTCGAGCAGGGCATTGTTTCCGGTAAAGAGCTGAAAAGCATTTCGAATATACTCTCCCAGCGAGCCGTCCAGGGCAGCCAGCTCCGATGCCGACATGTTGGCGACGGTGGCTTTGTCCTTCAGAGGAAGATGCTCTTTGAGTCGTAGCACTGCTTCGGAGACGGTCTGAGGGGGAATGGCCTTTTCCAAGGGCTCCGGCGTCCGGCCGTCTGAGACGGTCCCGTCCGGCATAAGATGAAGGTAGAAGAAGGCTTCTATCAGATCCGGGACAATCCGCGCCATTTCAGGATCCTGGGAAGCATCGGAGCCGGTGACATGCAATACCTGAGCTTCTGCCTTGGGCAGCCATCGGGCGAGCTCCCTTGCGGCCTGAAAGGCGCCGGTGGTCTTCAGATCGAGATGCAGACAGGGTTTTTCGTTGGTTTTGCAGAGCCGGCGCACCTGCTTTGTGCGCAGATCCAGTTCCCCGCGGGTCAACAAAAGGGTGGCATCGGCTTTTAGCAGATTCAGCAGGACTGCCTCTTCCATGGTGCCGGTTTCCAACTCCTTTAAACCGAAGCGGTCAACAAGATCCTGACGACCGGCCGGATAGGATACGGCGGTCCATCCGCCGCTGGATAGCCCGAGTTTGACGGCCGCTTCCAATGCCGCTCTGGCAACCCCTTTTTCTCCGCTGGAAATAATTTTTCGAATCATCTTGATTTTCCCTCTTTTCCGGGACTTTGATATTAATTTCCAGCCAAGATGTCGACAGAAAAGCGATTTTTTTGAACCGGTCTCCGTTTATTCAGTGTCCATACTGCGCTCGGGCAGCGGAGCTGCTTGATCGGGTGGCGGACGCCCACCATTTTTGTCAAAGGGCGCCTTTTTCAGGAGAGAACCATGGAGGGATTCCAGCGGGTCATCGAACAGGAGCTTTCCCGTTTGGAAAAACGCAAAGAGAAATAGAAGCCACCTGAAATCTTATCAGGCGGCGCGGAGGGTGATCAGGGTGATTTCGGACGGGGAGCCGACCCGCAGGGGCGGTCCCCAGTACCCGGTTCCCCGGCTGATGTAGATCGGCATATCCCCGTAGCGGTGAAGGCCGGCGGTATAGGGCTGGGCCAGTCCTACCACGAAATTCCAGGGGAAGAACTGGCCGCCGTGGGTGTGCCCGGATATCTGCAGGTGGAAGCCGGCTTCGGCCGCGGCAACCACGCTTTTCGGCTGGTGGGCCAGCAGGATCTTCACGTCTGCCGGCGGCGCGCCGGCCAGGGCCTTTTCCGGATCGGATCGATGGCCCGGCATCCGGCTGCCTGCCCGGTAGTCTGTGACGCCGGCCAGCAGAATCCGGCCGCTGGAAAGAGTCAGGAGCCGGTGCTCGTTGAGCAGCACGGTAAACCCGAGGCTATCCACCTTTTTAACCCATCGCTCGACCCCGGAATAATATTCGTGGTTTCCGGTGACGAAGTAGCGCCCGTATCGTGCGCGGATATCGGCCAACGGCTCCACGTCGCCGGAAAGGCGCTGTACCGATCCGTCCACCAGGTCGCCAGTCAGGGCCACGATGTCGGCGTCGAGGGTGTTTACCTGACGCACGACCCCTTCCACGAACGGCCGCTTGATGGTCGGACTGACGTGGATGTCGGTGATCTGGGCGATACGGAACCCATCCAGGGTTCTGGGAAGACCGGCCAGCCGGATGGATACTTTCTTGATTTCCGGTATCTGGCGGGCTTCGGCGATTCCGAAGCCGGTGAAGGCGGCGGCGGCCGCGGTGATGCCGACGTTGACGCCCTGGGCCAGAAAGCGCCGTCGTGCCGGATTCTGCGGCAGGGTGGCGGAAAACACGCCGTTTGGCTTTTTGGCCAATCGTCTTGCCAGCCGGCCGAAGGCGAGGGGGGCGGTCCACCCCAGGTCGCGGATGACCAGGAAAGTCAGCACAAAGCTTAGAAATCCGGCGGCCACATAGCCGGCCCAGGACAGAAGATCCGTCCATCCGTTTTCAATTCCGGCGATTCGCAGCGCGGCGGAGGCCGGGGTGAGCTCAAACAGGACAAATAGGAATACCCCGGAAAGGAGCTTGCCTCCGGTACTGATTTTTGCGTGCGCCAGCAGACGCCAGGCAGTATAGCCGGATGCAGCGGCAGCCAGGGTAGTATAAACAAAGAGAAACATTTGATGCCGCCCTCTTCGAGTTCAAAACAGTTTCCCGGTTGTAAGGAAAATCTCCCACGGCCCTCCCATCAGCCTTTTTTGGGGTCATAGATCCAGATTATTATATAGCCCCATAGTTCATTAAAACTACAACTCATCTGAACAATGTCAATTTCGGGTTGATTTTCCTTGGAGCCGACTTATCGTGCAAAAATACGATTATCACGACCGAAAAAGGACCCCTTTGCAATGAACCGCACCCCTTCCGCGGGGCTTGATGCCGCCCGCTTCGTCGATGCCCTGATCGATAACCCCGATACTGCTTTGCCAACCGATTTGCCGTCCCCGGCTACCGATCGGGCCCTGTTTGCTCAGCGGCTCGGGCAGCACGGGCCACGGCTGGTCGACCTGTTTTTGACTCTCTATAAAGATCGTGCAGATGCCCGGGACTGGCTAAAGCGGCTTTTTACCACACCTTTGGCGACAGGACCCTCCCGGACCGATATGAACAGTATCTGCGGGAGATTTTTCCAACGGTTCGCCGGGGAAACTTCTCCTGGGACGAGGAGATGCAGCGCTGGGTGTGGACCACCTTCAACAGCTTCCAGTGGGACCTGAACTACGCCAACCCGGCTGTATTCTGTGCCATGGCCGAAGAGATGCTTTACC
>CAYPFH010000436.1:0-1137 GCA_964409825.1 uncultured Desulfobacterales bacterium
AGGTGATTCTGGAACATGTCGCGCAGCACGCCGGCCTTGTCGTAATAGCCGCCGCGACGTCCCACATCCACGCTTTCGGCCACCGTGATCTGCACATTGGCCACGTAGCGCCGGTTCCAGACCGGTTCGAACAAGGTGTTGGCAAACCGCAGAAAAAGGATGTTCTGGGCGGTTTCCTTTCCCAGGTAATGATCGATGCGGTACACTTGGTGCTCGGCAAAGGCTGCATGAACCCGGCGGTTCAAGGCCTTTGCGGAAGCAAGGTCCCGGCCGAAGGGCTTTTCGATGATGATCCGGCGCTGTCCCTGCGCTTCGGTGGTCATGCCCGCAGCGGCCAGATGGTCGCAAACCGGGCCGTAATAATCCGGTGCCGTGGCCAGATAGTAAAGGCGGTCGGTGGGCGCTTTTTCCGCATCGTCGAGGCGGGATTGAAGCTTTTCGTAATCCGGGGCGGCGTCCAGATCGCCCTGAAAATAGTCGATGATGCGGGCAAAATCAGACCACCTCTTTGCGTCGAAGCCGGTGCCGTGTTCTTTTACGCCGGCCCCCAGCAGGTCTCTGAAATGGTCGTCGCTCCAGTCCCGTCGAGCGAATCCCAGGATGCGAAGTCCGTCGGGAAGGCGCTTTTTTTTGAAATTGCTGTAGAGCGCCGGTATCAGCTTGCGGTGGGTCAGATCCCCGGAAGCGCCGAAAATGACGATCGTAATGGGTGTTCCATCATTCATGATCAATTGCTTCATCCTATGTTTTTATTCAAGTTCATTGGGTTTCCTCTGCGACATCGCCAAGACTGCGGGACACTTCATTTTCAGGGCGTGTTCGATGGTCGATTCCCTTTGCCCCGGCGACGATAAGATCGGCGGCCATATTCAGAAACAGGCCGTGTGCCACGATCCCTGTCCTGCCGTTCAGCCCCGCCGATAGCTGAACGACGTCGCGGATCGGACCGAACCGGCAATCCAGAATATAGTTGCCCTGGTCCGTCACAAACGCGTTTTCATCTGTCCCGATTCGCAGGCGCACCGAAGCTCCCAGGTCTTCTATAAATTGCTGCTGGGATTTCCACCCGAAGGGGATGACCTCAACCGGCAAGGCCCTTTGCTCCCCCAATTGGGAGGACAGCTTGGATTCATCCAC
>CAYPFH010000436.1:1237-3144 GCA_964409825.1 uncultured Desulfobacterales bacterium
CGCCGTACTGCCGGTTCCCAGACCGACGACCATGCCCGACTGGACAAAAGTCCCCGCCGTTAAACCGGCTTTCTGTTTCAATACGTGTATGGATCCATCCATGTCAGGCTCGCTTTCGGCCGGTCTGGCAGGCCATCATCTGCTCGACGACCGCAAGCAGGGTGTCCGGATCATCGACGATAAAGCGGTCGTCGATGATCCCGGCGGCGTGCAGCGATTGTTTGGTAAACGGCGTGCTCACGGCAATGCAGGCCATACCGGCAGCCAAGGCTGCCTTGACGCCGGTGGGAGAATCCTCGATGACCAAACATTCAGAGGGCGTGATCCCTAGTTGGTCAGCCACCAGCAGATAAATTTCCGGATCGGGTTTGCCGTTTTCCACATCGTCGCGGGAAGCGACAAAATCAAAGACATCATCCAGTTTCAAAATCTGCAGCACCCGCTGCACCTGGGAGCAAAAGGACATGGTGGCCAGTCCCACCTTGGTGCAGCTTTCGGCGGCGCGTTTGAGCAATTCGACATTATGGGGCCATTGGTTGCGGGCGATCACCTCCGGATCCACCAGGAGGTCGTTGTAAATCCTCAGGCGTATTTGGATATACGCCTGCCAGGGGGTCTCTACTGAGAATGCATCCATGTGCGTCCGGGCTGCCGTTTCAAGGTCAAAGCGTGCCATAAGCTTCTGAGCGACCTCGTGCCGGGACAATCCGACCACCTCCTTGAAGGCTTCGATCACGTATGTTTCATTCAGTTCCGGCCGCAGGGCGGTAGCGGCTTTGGCATAGGAGAGCGCCTTGAGCTTTTCGGTTTGGACCAGCGTGCCGTCCAGATCGAAGATCATCGCCCGTATCACAATGCGCCTGCCAATTGATTGAGGCCGCCCACCACGTCCGTGCCCAGATCAAAGCAGATCACCCGCCGGCCGGCGTTGCGAAGCGCCTGTGCATCGCCCAGGGCCTGCGCATATTTCAGCACACCGAAGGTCATCGCCGCAGTAGGTCTGCCGGCCTCATCGGGAATGGGTACATCATCGATCGCCTCGGATGTGAACTGAATGAACAATCCGTTGCCGCCATCCCCTTTGTGAAGCTGCCCCGTGGAGTGCAGGAATCGCGGCCCATAGCCGACGGTCGTCGCCAGCTTGAGCTTATCCCGCAATCGCAGCCGCAGATCGTTCAATGCCGTATCCGTGGCCGGTGTCGGTCGAACATAGGCTTGAATGGACACATAGTCGCCGGGGCGGGCCTGGTTGATGAAGGTTTTGAACGCTTCGCCGGCAAGCGGCGCTGTATCGCCGGCCGGCAGGGTTCCTTTTTCCATGTATTGGGCCACCATCTCACGGGCGAGAACCTTGGCGGATTCCACGTTGGGCTGGTCGAAGGGCTGGATGCCCAAACGGGCACCGGCAATCACCGTTGCCATCTCCCACAAAAACAACTGCCCCCCGATGTCGTAGGCGTCTTTCACACGCAATATGACGACGGGATGGCCGGCTTGCTTTATCGCAGCCAGGGCCGCATCGTGTGTGTCATCACCTTCAAGACGGATATGGGCGAACAATCGATCGTTGCCGTAGGCATCGGGTGGGCCGGGTGTCTCGCCGACCACGGGCACAATGCCGGTTCCATCCTTGCCGGTGCTTTCGGCAATCAATTGTTCCACCCAGTCTCCAAAACTGGCAATGGCCGGCGAGGTAATGATCGTCGCTTTATCGCGGCCGGCCTTGGCGAGTTCACCTAAGATTGTGCCCAGACGCGCACCGGTGTTGTCGCCCCCCACCGGGCAATTGCAGCTTTGCGCGTTGCAGGCCAGTGTTTGCGCGCGCTTGAGCAGAATTGTCAGATCGACGCCTACCAATGCCGCCGGCACCAGTCCGAAGAACGACAGCGCCGAATAGCGCCCCCCGA
>CAYPFH010000437.1:0-3117 GCA_964409825.1 uncultured Desulfobacterales bacterium
GCTTGGAATTTGGTCCTTGTTTGGTATTTGGTGCTTGTGATTTGGTCATTGTTTGGTATTTGGTGCTTGCGATTTGGGATTTATCTAAAAAAATGGTGCCTCATGTTGAATAAGCCACATCAATGGGTCGTCGCGGTTTTCCTCTCCCTGGCCGTCTGCCTTGCCGCTAGCGCTCCAGGCTGGGCCGTCACGGCAGAGCAGATGAAGATGTTCCAGCAGCTCAGTCCCGATGAGCGGGCCAAGGTCATGGACCAGCTCAGTCCCGAAGAGCAGCAGGCGCTCAGGCAGGCCACCGGCTCCGGCCAGCCCCCGGCCCCTCCCCAGACCCCGCCGGAGGTGGTAAAGCCGCCGGAAAAAAAGCCGGAAGAACCGCCCAAGGCCCCGGAAAAAGGCCCGGAGCTGCCCCACTTCGGCTACAACCTGTTCGAGGGGGTGCCCACCACCTTTGCCCCGGCCACAGACATCCCCATTCCGCCCGACTACGTGGTGGGTCCCGGAGACACCATCCATCTTCAGCTCTACGGCAAGATCAACGCGGAATACACCCTGGTGGTCAGCCGGGACGGCACCGTCCGGATCCCGGAAATCGGACCCAGGGCCGTGGCCGGACTGAAATTTTCCGAGCTCCAGGAGCGGTTGAAAAATTACGTGGAAAACCAGATGATCGGCGTGAAAGGGTACATCTCCATGGGGCCGCTTCGCTCCATCCGGGTGTTCGTGCTCGGAGACGTCAACCGGTCCGGGTCGTACACGGTGAGTGCGCTTTCCACCATGACCAATGCCCTGTTCGTCAGCGGCGGCATCAAGGAGCCCATCGGCTCGCTTCGAAACGTCCAGCTGAAAAGGGAGGGCAAGATCGTCACCCGCCTGGACCTGTACGACCTGCTCATCCGGGGCGACACCAGCGGCGATGTCAGGCTCCAGCCCGGGGACGTCATCTTTGTTCCCCCGGTGGGCAAAACCGCCGGGGTGTCCGGTGCCGTGCGCCGGCCGGCCATATACGAGCTCAAAAACGAAAGAACCGTTGCCGAACTGATTCAGATGGCAGGGGGGCTGCTTCCCACGGCCGCCCGCACCGAGGCAAGCTTGAACCGCATCTCCGAAACCGGCCAGCGGGTGGTCATCGACATCGACCTGGAAAGGGAGCAGGACAAAAAACGCCCCCTGGCGGACGGGGATCGGCTTGCGGTCAAGTCCGTGCTTGAACGGGTCGAAGACTACGTTCAGTTGACGGGCCACGTGGAGCGGCCGGGCCGCTACGAGTGGTTCGAGGGGATGCGCCTGGGCGACCTCGTCACCGATGTGGAAAAAGACCTTCAGCCCCGGGCCGATCTCGACTACGTGCTGATCAAGCGGGAGCTTGCCCCGGACCGCAGAATCGAGGTCTTCTCGGCACGGCTCGACCGGGCCCTGGCCGTCCCCGACTCCCTGGATAATGTACGGTTGGAGCCGTTCGACGAGGTGCGGGTCTTCGGTCTCGGCGAGGACCGGGCAGAAACCATCAAGCCGTTGATTGCACAGCTCAAAAACCTGGCAAGCTTCGACAACCCCGAGCGGGTGGTCACTGTTTCCGGCCACGTGCGCTTTCCCGGAGAATATCCCCTGGAAGCGGGCATGACCGTAAGCGACCTCATCCGGGCCGGAGACCTTCTGCCCCAGCCGGCCATGGACTATTTGATGATTACCCGAAAGCTGCCGCCGGATTGGCGCATCGAGGTCCTTTCCACCCGGCTGGAACAGGCCATCGACAGTCCGGATTCTAAGGCCGATATCCGCCTTCAGGCCGGAGACCGGGTGCGGGTGTTCGGCCTGGCAGAAGACCGGGCCGAAACCCTCGGACCGGTCATCGAGCAGCTCCGGCGCCAGGCCCGGATCGACAACCCCGAAAAGGTGGTTTCCGCCGTGGGACAGGTGGCCTTTCCCGGCCAGTATCCCCTGGAGGAAAACATGCGGGTGTCCGACCTGGTGCGGTCCGCCGGCAATCTCAGGCAGCAGGCCTACAAGCTGTCTGCAGAGCTGGTGCGCTTCCAGGTCTTCGAAGACAAGATCCGGGAGACCATGCGGCTTCCGGTGGAGCTTTCCGCCGCCCTGGCCGGTTCGGAAAAAGAGGATCTTTTCTTGCGCCCGTTTGACGCCCTTCATGTCAAGCAGATGCCCGACTGGCGAGAGCAGCGCCGGGTGGAGATCTCAGGAGAGGTGCTCTTTCCCGGCACGTATGTGGTGGGAAAAGACGAAACCCTGCTCGATCTCATCGAGCGGGCCGGCGGGTTCAACGACCGGGCATTTTTAGACGGCGCCGTGTTTGTCAGGGAAGAGCTCCGGCAAAAAGAGCAGCGCCAGCTCGACCGGCTCCGGGACCAGTTGAAGGCAGACCTTGCGGCCATCTCGCTGCAGCAGGTCCAGGAAGATCCCCAGAAACAAGAGGCTCTTTCCATGGCCCAGGGCCTGGTCAACCAGCTCGAGGGCACCCAGGCCGTGGGCCGGCTGGTGATCGATCTTCAGGCCATCGTCTACGGCACGGCCGTGGACATCGCCCTCCAGGACCAGGACCGGATCCTGATCCCGGACAAGCCCCAGGAAGTCACGGTGCTGGGCGAAGTCAACTACCCCACCTCCCATGTCTTTGGGCCGAAAATGGGCCGGGACGACTACATCGAGCGCTCCGGCGGGCTGAGCTACAAGGCGGACAAGGGCCGGATCTACGTCATCCGGGCCAGCGGAGAGGTCCTGGGCGCGTCCACGTCCTGGTTTTCGGTGGGAAAAAGCCCGGACATCCGGGTGGGCGACACCATCGTCGTCCCGCTGGACGCAGAGCGCATCCGGCCGCTCTACTTCTGGAGCAGCGTTTCTCAGATCATCTACCAGCTTTCTTTGACCATCGCGGCGGCAAGCGCGGTAGGAGTATTCTAGGCACGCTGCGCGTGCCGCATAGCGCATAGTGCATGGAGCATGGCGTGAAAATGCATAGGGCCTGCGTCTTCGCGCACTCGGATACCCCGGAGCAAGGGCTGGGACACTGGGAGACAAAAAGGCAGCAAACCGTCAGGGCTGACATCGGTATTTTCACTGACCTTATGTGAAACTTCGGTCGAAGCAGGCGGTAAAAATCGACCTGCC
>CAYPFH010000438.1:0-3110 GCA_964409825.1 uncultured Desulfobacterales bacterium
CGATCGATACCGCTCCCTGTGGACGAATTCGGCGATTTCCCGGCGCTTCGGCGCGGAGGGGGACTTGGCCGGATAGCCGACAGGCACCAGCACCGCCACTGTCACATCGTCGGGCAGCCCGAGGACCTTTCCCGCGCGGTCGTGGTCAAACAGGCCCACGATCACCGTCCCGAGACCGAGATGGCAGGCGGCCAGGCACAGGTTTTCGGTGGCGATCCCCAGATCGAACAGGAGCCAGTCTCCGAACTTGGTGGTCACTTCTCCCTTGTAGTAGCCGCTGACATTGCGCCGGGCGCAGACGGCCAACAGCAGCGGCGCCTTTTCTACGGCGCTGGCGGCCGGATTGCCTTTGGGCGGAAGCGTCTCGCAGAGTTTTTTCTTCTGGACCGGATCTTGGACGGCCACGATTTCCCAGCACTGGGTATTGGCCCAGGAAGGGGCCCACCGGACGGCCTCGAAGATCTTGTCGACCATCTCTTCGGGGATCTGCCGGTCTTCGTATTTACGAATGCTTCTTCTTGTCCGCACCAGTTCCATGAAATCGGTCACAAGGACTCCTTTCTACTTAAGTCGCCGCTGCGATTTGCCTGCCTTTTTTGAAACTGCCCCAAGCGGGCAAGGTTTCATCGATGATCAACCCAGTCGGCCCGGCGCCCGGATGCGGGGCTGTATTTACACCAGGTCTTCCAGTGCCTCCCGGATCGTCGGATACTGGAAGGTAAAGCCGGCGTCCAAGAGCTTCCGGGGTACAGCCCGGGTGCTGGAAAGCAGGGTTTTTCCGAACTCTCCCAGCACCGCGCGGATCATGAAAGCCGGTGCGGGCATGATCGCCGGCCTGTGAAGGATGTCTCCGAGGGTCCGGGCCAGTTCCTTGTTTCTGACCGGGTTTGGCGCCGTGAAATTGGCCGGCCCCGAAAACGTCGGCGTTTCAATTGCAAATCTCAAGGCGGCAAGAAGATCCGTTATGTGGATCCAGGAAAACCACTGGCTTCCGTCCCCCAGCGGTCCGCCGAGCATGAGCTTGAACGCCGGCACCATCTTGTCGATGGCCCCTCCGCCCCATCCCAAAACAATGCCGAAGCGGGCTGCCGTGACCCGGACCTGTTTTTCTTGAGCGCGGAAAGCCTCGTCCTCCCAATCCCGGCCGAGACGGGCCAAAAAATCGTCGCCGGATTCGGACGTCTCGGTGAGAATTTCATCGCCCCGGCTTCCGTAGTACCCGACGGCGGAGGTGCTGACCAAGGTTACCGGCCGGTCCGCGGCAAGGGCGTCGACCAGGTGGCGGGTCGTGAGAATCCGGCTGTCGTACATCTCCTGTTTGTAGCGGTCGGTCCACCGGCTAAAAATGTTTTTTCCGGCCAGGTTCACCGCTGCATCGATGTCGGCCAGGGCGTCTTGCCAGTCCCCGGGCTCGGTGGTGTCTGCGGAGATGTACCGGAAATGATCGTGGCTGATCCGTCCGTGGACGGGCCGGTTGCCGACGGCCGTGACGCGGTGGCCGCGGTCCAGCAGATCCTTGCAAAGGTAAGTTCCCACAAATCCGGAACCGCCGGTGACGAAAATGTTCATGGTGCCTCCTCGTTCGACCGGCACGGCGTGGGCCGCCCCCATGGCATTTCCTCGGCGGGGTCAGCCGATATTGTACCGGCCCGACTCGATGTAAGGGCCGTCTTCCACCTCAATGGCATGGATGATGGGACGGTACAACCGTTTTTTCATTTCGGAAACGATGGCCCGGTCCTTCTTCAGCGACATGCCGAATTCAAGGCAGTCGTCGAGCAGTTTCTCCGGGGGGCTTGTCTTGAGTACGACTCCGCGCTCCAGGCACTGCTCTGCGGTCAGGCGGACCCCGGTCAGCTCCATTTCTACGACGGTATCCATCGGCATCGCCTTGCAGAGCATGGCATTCATGCCGGGCAGAAAGGGGATGCCGAGGTCGACTTCGGGAAAGCAGAAAAAGCCTCGGCCGGTTTGCATGAACCGAAAGTCAAAACCGCAGGCCATGATCGCTCCGCCGGCAAAGGCGTGGCCGTTGATGGCGGCGACGGTGATCAGTGGATAGGTGACTATGCGGTGAAAAAGGCGATTGAGCTGGTAGAAATAGGCTTTCGCCGTTTCAAGTTCGCCTTTTTGAATGATCGGGGCAAGCCACGCAAGATCGATCCCGTTGCAGAAAATCTTTTCGTGGGAGGAGCGGACAACCAGGACCCGGGCATCTGTTTCGGCCTCGATCTCGTCGAGAACGGCTGTATAGGCCTCCAGAAACGGGGGATTGAAGCGGTTTTCCCCGTCGTTCAAGGTGACCACGGCCACATGATCCTTCAAGGTGTAGTCGACTTTGGCCATGTTGCAGCGATACGTCCGACGGTTGTTAAGGAAGGGGGAAGGGAAATTTCCCCGAGGGAATCGTATCCATGTCCCCTCGGGGAGAGCTGTCTGAAAATCGCTGCGGTCTATCCGCAGGAGCCGGTGCCGCAGGAGCTGCAGCCGGGGCCGAAATCGAGGCCGCAGTCGAGCTTGAACCCGTGAACCAGAAAGTCGACCTTGATCGGCTTGGCCTTTTCCAGGAAGTCTTTGTTGACGAGAAACTGGAACCCGTCGATGTCGAACACTTCATCTTCGTCTTTTGGCTCGTCCAGAGCCATTGCTAGACCCGGGCCGCCTCACCCGCCCTCGTTTAAAAAGATGCGGATCGGGGAAACTTCTTTTCCCCGGAAGTAGGCCTGGATCTGTTCGGTGGCAGCAGGGGTAACCTCAACCATAATTTCCTCCTTGCACGAAAGATAAACGGCCCGTCTTTTTCGACAGGCCATCGTTGCCTGCATTTCGAAACGGCTCCAAGATAACGATGCCGATCCGAATTGTCAATACGGCACCCGACTCGGCTTCTTGCCGAAAGCCGTGTGGGCGGTGTTTTCGAAGCGACGGCTATGCGCCCATCGAGCGCAGCCGATTTCTGTAGATCTCGTATGAAACTTCATGTTCCCGGTTCGTCATTCCGGGCTTGACCCGGAATCCAGGTTTTTGTGGATCCCGGCTCTCTGCTTTGCTTCGCCCGGGATGACGGATTGGGAAGTTTCACATTTGATCAAACTGACCGCCCTTTGGTC
>CAYPFH010000439.1:0-1795 GCA_964409825.1 uncultured Desulfobacterales bacterium
ATTGGGAAGTTTCACATTTGATCAAACTGACCGCCCTTTGGTCAGCGGCCCCGCTTATGTGAAACTTCGACCGAGGCAGGCGGTAAAAACCGACCCGCCCCCGCCTAGCGTTTTGGCGGTTGGAGGGCCACGCGCAGTCTAAGCCGGTTTTTGTTCATTACCGGCAACACGGACTAGACTGCGCGCGTCCCTCCATCGGCAGAGGCTTCGACATCAGTTTCATATTCGATCAATCTGGACGCTCCGCCGGCCAGGAGCGAGCCGGGACTCCATCCGCCGCTTTCCGCCCCTTGCACTAAATATCCTTGCATTGACACAACTCCTGGAATACTTAAAGTACTTTGTTTTTATTTCCGATGCCGTTGAACCGCGAGGCTGTTGCTTACATAATCCCCGCCTCTGGCCCGGCGTTCCAGGGTTCGGGGTTCAGAGTTTGCCGCAAGGAATTCTATAGGAATTTTTTGGCCTGAGCCGACCAGTTTGATCAACCGTGAAACTTTTGTCGGAGTCTCAGCCTATGTAGTGAACGGCCTCTGTGCCGTTCACATCGACATGGCAGGGACGCCGTGCTTTACAGAAAACCACGGCTTCGAGCGAAGTTTCACATAAGGAAAGCGATTTTAGTATAGATGGCCGACCATGACAATATGGTGCACCGGCTCGCCTGGGAAGGCAAGGAAATCGTCCTAGTCGGCACGGCGCACGTTTCGAAGGAAAGCGCAGAGCGGGTCCGAACGGTTATCGACGAAGAACGGCCTGACACGGTCGCAGTCGAGCTGTGCCCCTCCCGCCACCAGGCCATCCGCCAGAAGGAGAACTGGCTCGACACCGACATCGTCAAGGTGATTCGCCAAAAGAAGGCCACCCTCCTGTTCATGAACCTTTTGCTGGCCTCGTTTCAGCGCCGCATCGCAAAGAAGCTAAACATCCAGCCCGGACAGGAGATGATCGCCGCCATGGACGCGGCAGACGAACTCGGCGCCAGCGTCCACCTGGCCGACCGGGACATCCGGATCACCCTGACCCGGACCTGGCGGGCCCTTACGTTGTGGGGGAAGGTCAAGCTCATCTTTCAGCTCCTGTTTTCCTTCGGCGAGGTGGACGACATCAGCGAGGAGGATATCGAGCGGCTGAAGCAGGAGGACATCCTGGCGTCGGTGCTGACCGAGGTGGGCCGATCCATGCCCCAGCTCAAGACGATTCTCATCGACGAGCGGGACCGGTACCTGGCCGAAAAGATCCGGACCGCGCCGGGTGGAAAAGTGGTGGCGGTGGTCGGCGCCGGGCACCTGGCCGGCATCCGGCGGCACTGGGGACAGAAAACCGACCTGGCAGCCCTGGAAACGATTCCGCCCCGCCCATGGTTGGCCGGCTCCTTCAAGTGGCTGATTCCGGGCTTGATCCTGGCATTGATCGGCTACGGGTTTTTTCAGGGCGGAATGAACGCCGGCACGAACATGCTCGGCTGGTGGGTTCTTGCCAACGGGGTTTTAGCCGGCGTCGGCGCCGTGGCGGCCCTGGCCCATCCTCTGACCGTGGCCTCGTCCGTGCTGGCCGCTCCCCTGACGTCGCTCAACCCGATGATCGCCGCCGGCTGGGTGTCGGGCCTGGTGGAGGCTTTTTCCCGAAAACCCAAGGTCCGGGATTTCGAATCCCTCTCCGAAGACATCGCTTCCTTCAAAGGTTTCTGGAAAAACAAGGTCACCCGGATTCTGCTGGTGGTGGTCTTTACCAATGTCGGCTCCATGTTCGGCACGGCCGTGGCCATCCCTTTCATGCTCAAGGCGCTGTAAAA
>CAYPFH010000439.1:1895-3108 GCA_964409825.1 uncultured Desulfobacterales bacterium
GGCAAATAGGCTTCGGGGTCTAAAGCGATGCGGAATTTTCGGTCGACCCGCACGGACCAGGCAGTCGGGTCGTTGACGATGCGCTCCAGGTGAAGGCCGGGGTGCAGAGGGTTGGTTTCGAGAAGGCCAAGAGTTTTGGCAATTTTTTTGCGCACAGGGGCCTGCCTGCCCAGGGCCTCCACATCCGACAAAAACTTATTTGTCGGAATCAGCTTCGGCATTTTTCATTTCCCGGCGCAGCCACTCCGGCAGGTCTGCGGTACCGCTTTTGCGTGCCTCTTCCAACTTCGCGAGCCCTTGGTCTCCGAGCCGCACCGTCCGATAGATGGCCACCGGGTGCAGGGAGATCTTGCCGCCGGGCTCCACGCTGAGATCCAGGTAGGTCCCCTGCTCCAGGCCGAGTTCCTTGCGCACGGCCAGTGGCAGGTTGATGCTGCCGCGCTTGTCGATGGTGATGAGCATGAGAGGATCCTCCGTCAAAATATACTTTAACGGTATTGTCATAATCACAAATTGTCAAATTTGGATTTGCCTAAAATAACTTGCGCCTCGAATTACAACTTGATGATTCCCTGTTGCTTGGCACGGGGCCGCCGCATTACTCCCTCTCCCCTGGTGGGAGAGGGTTGGGGTGAGGGGGTAAGATTGATGAAATCGTAAAAAGTATCCGAAACCTTCGTCGGCCTTTTTACAAGACAAGCAAGATTGGATTCTTGATACCCTGCAGATTGCTGCAGGGGGAGTCATTTCGGTGGAAACGGTTTTACCGCCAACTCCGATATCGACCGGTAATGTTTCAGGTTTCCGGAGAGTAGGGGCAGTTGATGCTCCACGGCAGTGGCCGCTATCAGGGCGTCTGCCATGCACAAGCCGGTTTTCAGGGTGTATTCCTCCAGGTAGACGCCGGCGCGATGCCCGATGTTTTCGGAAAGCGGCAGGGTAAAGAAGGCCAGATCCATTTCGCTGCCTCCTTTCTAATGCATAGTTGTAGTATGCAGTTCACAGTACAGATTGTCAATATATAGGGATTGCCGGGATTCCGCTCCGTTTCGGTTGTTCCGGCGTATCCAGGAAAATGGGTCCCCTTGGACTTCGAATAAGTCGGTATGACAATCCCTGCCTTGGGTTTTGGAGGTTGGAGGGCCACGCTCCGTCGTGGCCGGCATTTGTGCATCACCGGCAACACGGACTAGACTGCGCGCGTCCCTCCACC
>CAYPFH010000440.1:0-3096 GCA_964409825.1 uncultured Desulfobacterales bacterium
TCGTCGGCCTCGAGCCATCCGCGCCGGGCCTGGCCGATGCCAAAGCGCATGAACTCGAGGCTTGCTGGACTGTGGGCATCGGTGGAAATGACCACCTTGACCCCCATTTCCTTGGCCATCTTGCAGTGGGTGTCGATCAGGTCCAGCCGGTCGGGCTCTGCGTTGAGCTCTAAAAAGCATCCGTTTTCCCGCGCTTGTTTCATGATTTCTTCCAGGTCGATGTCGTAGGGTTCGCGCTGGCCGATGATTCGGCCGGTGGGATGGCCCAGGATATTGAAATAGGGGTTTTCCATCGCTTTCAAAACCCGTTGGGTCTGCTTTTTCCTGGACAGGTTCTGGTTGTAATGAACAGAGCAGACCCGCACATCGAGTTCCTTTAAAATATCGTCGGGCAGGTCAAGAGAGCCGTCTTCCAGGATGTCGACCTCGATTCCTTTGAGCACCCGAAAATCGGCGAATTTCTCGTTGAGCCGGTCGATCTCCTCGATCTGCGCAGCAAGCCGGGATGCATCGAGCCCCTTGGCCATGGTCACTTTCTTGGAGTGCTCGGTGACGGCAAGGTAGTCGTAGCCGATCTTTTTTGCGGCCTTTGCCATCTCTTCTAAAGACGCCTGGCCATCTGTGGCCTTGGTGTGGGCGTGAAGATCGCCGCGAATGTCTTTTTGTTGGATCAGCTTCGGAAGACTGTCTTTTTCAGCCGCCCCGATCTCCCCGCGAGCCTCCCGAAGTTCGGGCTCGATGTAGGAAAGGCCGACTTTTTCGTACACTTCTTCTTCGGTCTTGCCGGCAACACGCTTTTTCCCCTTGAAAACCCCGTATTCATTGATTTTGAGGTTTCTATCCACCCCTTTTTTGCGAACGGCGATGTTGTGGGCCTTGGAACCGGTGAAATAATGCAGACCCGCCCCGTAGCCGAGCTGGGGAATCACGCGAACATCCACCTGAAGACCGGAGTTGAGGATCACTGTGGAACGCGTGCTGCCTTTGGAGACGACCTTTTCAACGTCTTCGTAGTCGGCAAACCGGTCCATGACGTTGGAGTTTTTCTTGCAGGTCACCAAAATGTCCAGGTCCCCGACGGTTTCCTGACGGCGGCGAAAGCTGCCGGCTACGGTGATCTTTTTGATTCCCTTGGAATTCTTCAGATAATCGACCAGAGGAGCGGCCCGCTGCTCGGCCTGCATCAGCGGCACCCGCTTTTCGCCTTCTTCCTTCCGGGAAAGCTCCTCTAAAATCGATTGCTCGGTCTTTTTGCCGAATCCTTCGAGCTTGCGGATTTTTTCTTTTTCGGCGGCGGTTTTGAGCTCTTTGCGGCTGGTGACGCCGAGTTCATGGTACAGGGCCGACACCCGCTTCGGGCCGAGCCCGGAGATATTCATCAGTTCGTTGAGCTCTGCCGGTGTGCGTTTTTCCAGTTCCTCAAGCTGGTTCAGGCTCCCCGTCTTTACGATCTCAGAGATTTTGCCCGCCAGGTCCTTGCCGATTCCCGGAAGTTTGCTCAGATCTTCTTCCGCCTCGACCAGGTCGGCGGCGTTTCGAGGAAGGCTTCCCATCGTGCGGGCCGCGTTCCGGTAGGCGCGGACCCGGAATCGATTGGCGCCCTCGATTTCCAGCAGGTTGGCCACCCGGGAGAAAATTTCAGCGATGTCGGCGTTTTGGATCGGCATGCTCAATCGCTCCCAAAAAGAGCTTTAACTCATCCGGAACATTTGCAGGCTTCGATCGAGTGCCCGATAAGAGGCAGACTGATAAATTCGAAATCCGAAGCACGAAATCCGAAACAAATCCGAAATTCAAATGACCAAATGATCAAAACAAAAAATACTCATCACGACGTGCTGATTTTTATCTGATGGATCCTGTATTTGTGCTTGTTTCGAATTTATGCTTTTTTGGTTCTCAGCACGTTTATACGGTGTTCTAAGGCATCCGGTTCCGGGTGCTCACTTCACAGAGCACCTACTGTCATGTTGTCTACCACCTGCATCACACCCGGGGTATAGCGGGCGGTTTCCTTGACCGCCCGGTTGGCGATGGGGGACGGCACCCTGCCGGTCAGGTTCACAACACCGTTTTCCACGCGAACGTCCACATCCTGTTCGTTGACCACGCTCTTTCTTTTCAATGGAACAAGACAAGGCCGCTCTGTAAATGGGCAGAAGCATGTATATGCATTTATCGAGCCTGCCGGCACGATATATGCCGCAAAATAACGATCAGGCGCGAACACTATCTGTTTGAACACCGGATCTGTTTGAACACCGGGATGGCGGATTCGAAAAATACACCGTATACACCAACGGCCGCCTGGGAAGATTTCCCGGCGTCCGGGACGCGTGAAAGCTCCTTTCGCTGCGGGATCGCAGTTGCTCCGCAGGGAGCAGACGTGTGTTCCAGGGAACCATGTAGTAAAGATTACCTCCTTTTACCTATTTTCAGCAGAGGCAGGCATATATACAGGTGGAACAACCCTTGAAAATCGTCGCGTGAAACAATTCAAAAACATAAGGAGGTTTTTCATGGCAAGAACAGACGAACTCATCAAACAGGATATCGTAGACCAGTTGACCCTCGACGACAGTGTCGACGCTTCCAATATCGGCGTTGAGGTCAGCAATGGGACAGCCACATTGAGAGGGGAGGTGCCGACCTATCTGGCGAAAATATCGGCATTCCAAGATGCCGTCAAAGTGATCGGTGTGACCGATGTTCGAAACCAGCTCGCCGTTCGCTACCCTTCGACGATTGCCCTGCCGACCGATGAGGAGATGAAGATCGATATTCAGTCAAAACTCGCCCGAAATCCGGATATCGACATTGCCGATCTGGAAATCGATGTCGATGCCGGGGTGATCACCCTCAAGGGAACCGTGGATGCTTACTGGAAAAAGCTTCACGCCGAAGACATCGTGACGCCGGAACCCGGCGTTGTGCTGATCGAAAACCACCTGGCCGTGGTGCCAAGCCGGGATATCGTGGACAAGGACATCGCCAACGATATCGTCACCAAACTAGAAAGCAAGGCGGAGGTCGACGCCGATGACGTCAATGTCCGGGTCAATAACGGGGATGTGACCCTCACCGGCACTGTTCCAA
>CAYPFH010000441.1:0-3084 GCA_964409825.1 uncultured Desulfobacterales bacterium
GCCGAAAAGTACGTACCCAGGCTGGTGTCGGCCGAGTATGTGGGCGGCTTTGGGCTCACCGAGCCCGACGCCGGCTCCGACGTGATGGCAATGGCCTCCACGGCCGAGGACAAGGGCGACCACTGGCTGCTCAACGGGTCCAAGACGTGGATATCCAACGCCAACGCGGCCGACTGCGTGATATACTATGCCTATACCGACAAGGACAAGGGCTCCAAGGGGTTGTCTGCGTTCGTGGTGGAGCTGAAGAACTTCGAGGGGGTCAAGACCACGGTGCTCGACAAGATGGGGTCTTTTTCGTCTCCGACCGGGGAGATTTTTTTGACCAACACGAAGGTGCCCAAGGAGAACATTCTGGGCAGCCCCGGCGACGGGGCCAAGATCGTGTTCAGCTCCTTGAACCAGACCCGGCTGTCAGCGGCGGCCGGGGCCGTGGGGGTGGCCCAGGCGTGTCTGGAGACGGCGGTCAAGTACTGCAACGAGAGAAAACAGTTCGGAAAGCCGGTTGGCCAGTTTCAGATGAACCAGGACCTGATCGCCCAGATGTCGGCCGAGATCGAGGCCGCCAGGCTGCTGGTATACAAGGCGGCCTGGGAAAAGGACCAGGGCCAGCTCAACAACGGGCTGACCGTGGCCCAGGCCAAGTATTTTGCCGGTGAGACCGTCACCAGGGCGGCCAACTACGCGATGCGGATTTTAGGCGCCTACGGCTACTCCACCGAGTATCCCATCGCCCGGATCTACCGAGACACTCCCACATACACCATGGTGGAAGGCTCGGCCAACATCTGCAAGTGGATCATCGCCCTGGACCAACTGGGGATCCGAAAGGCGAACCGATAAAAATACGCTGGCGCGTATTTTTTGGCGGCGGCTTCGCCGCCGGAGAACGAAAGATTGATACCGGCTGTCGGCTCGTCTGAGGCTGCGGGCGATTTCGGCGCCGACAACCGATGGTCCACTGATTATGGCAGGTGTTGATATGGATGACGACGTTCTGGAAAAAACGAAGAAGACCGGCGCCTTGTATTTCGAGGGGGTCGAGGGGGAAAAGCCCTTTGAACTGTGGCGGGCCTTCGACAAGGATCTGGGCCGGGACCTGTCCCTGTTCATCACGGGCCGCCTGTACGCCAGGGAAAAAATCCCCCATAAAACCCGGCAGCTGGTCACGATTGCCGCCTTGACGGTACTCGGCCGCACAGAAGAGCTCAGGCTTCACATTCTGGCCGGATTCAATGTCGGATGCACACCTGAGGAGATCGCCGAAGTGATTTTCCAGACCTTCACCTACGGCGGCATTCCGACCGTCAACGCCGCCTTGAAAACCCTGCGGGACGTCCTCAAGGAAAAGAAAATGTGGCCTCCCGAATAAAGAATGACTTTTCTTTAAAAAGCGGAGCGAAATCATGCATCCCTACTTCAAGAAGATGGCCGAATTCGGCCGGGAGCTCAACCCCGGCCAGATCAAGAGCACCGAGGGCAACATTGAAAAGATCCGGGAAGTGGAGGCCGGCTTCAAGGAGGCCTTTGCCAAGGTCAAGACCGTGGGAATTCCCGAAGAAAAAATCAACGCCCGGGGACAGCTCACCTTCTGGCAGCGGCTCAACTACCTTGTCGATCCAGGCACCTTCCTGCCGCTTCACACCCTATACAACCCGGCCGAAAACGAGGTGGGCACCACCAACGTCTTTGACGGCCTGGGTAAAATCGGCGGCAAATGGGCGGTAATCATCGGTTTCGACAACAAGTTTCTGGCCGGCGCCTGGGTTCCGGGCCAGTACGAGAACATTCTGCGCTGCACCGACCTGTCCAAACGGCTGAACATTCCCCTGGTCTGGGTGGTCAACTGCAGCGGGGTCCAGCTCAACGAGCAGGAGAAATTCTATGCCGACCGCCGGGGCGGGGGAACCGCCTTTTTCCGCCACGCCGAACTGGAACAGCTCGGCATTCCGGTGCTGGCGGCCATCTACGGCACCAACCCGGCCGGAGGCGGATACCAGGGGATCAGCCCGACCATCTTGTTCGCCCACAAGGACTGCAACATCGCCGTGGGCGGCGGCGGCATCCTGTCTGGCATGTCGCCCAAGGGCTATTTCGACGAGGAAGGGGCCGAACAGCTCATCGCCGCCGCCACGCAGTACAAGGCCACCCCGCCGGGATCGACCAAGATCCACTACGATAAAACCGGCTTTTTCCGCTACGTCTTCGACGACGAAAAAGAGGTTTTGGACAAGGTCAAGGAATACATGGCCGACATGCCTGCTTACAACCCGAAGTTTTTCCGGGTGGACGAGCCCAAGCCGCCGCGGTTTTCCGCAGAGGAGCTCTACCGGCTGGTTCCCTTCAACCAGAAGCAGATGTACGATTTTGACGAGACACTCTCCCGACTGGTGGACGGCAGCGAGCATTTGGAATACAAGCCCGGCTACGGGCCTGAGGTCTACACCGGCCTTTGCAAGTTCGACGGCTTTTTAGTGGGAGTGATCGGCAACCGGCAGGGGTTTTTGGGCGAAGACTACCCTGAGTACGCCGATTATCCGGGCATCGGAGGAAAGCTCTACCGCCAGGGGCTGATCAAGATGAACGAGTTTGTCACCCTGTGCGGAAGAGACCGGATTCCGATTCTCTGGTTCCAGGACACCTCCGGCATCGACGTGGGCGACATCGCCGAACAGGCCGAGCTGCTCGGCCTGGGCCAGGCCCTGATCTACTCGATCCAGTCCACCGACGTGCCCCAGATGCTGGTGGTGCTTCGCAAGGGCACTGCCGCGGCCCACTACATCATGGGCGGCCCCACCGCCAACCGGCACAACGCCTTTACCCTGGGATGCGCCACTACCGAGATCTACGTAATGCACGGCGAGACCGCGGCAGCGGCCACCTATTCGCGCCGCCTGGTCAAGGAAAAAGACGCCGGAAAGGACTTAAAGCCGGTGATCGAGAAGATGAACAAGATGGTCGAAGAATACTACAACTACTCCCGGCCCGTCTACTGCGCCCAGCACGGCCTGGTCGACGAGCTGGCCACCATGGGCGACATGCGAAAGTATCTGTGCGCCTTTGCCGGCGCCGCCTACCAGAACC
>CAYPFH010000442.1:0-3075 GCA_964409825.1 uncultured Desulfobacterales bacterium
GAAGCAAGCGGTAAAAACCGACCTGCCCCCGCCTTGGGTTTTGGCAATTGGAGGGCCACGCTTTGTCGTGGCCGGCTTTTGTTCATTACCGGCAACACGGACGCGACGGAGCGCGTCCCTCCACCGGGAGGGGCTTCGGGGGAAGTTTCAGCGGGTAGGTTGGGCTGAACTTGTGAAGCCCAACATTCCCAAGGTTATTGTTGGGCTTCACTATGCTGGACTTCATCCGGCATCCAGGTCCGCCTTTTCCAGGTCGATGGTCATCTCATATTCGCCGGCCTGATTGCGCTTGACGCAAGAGCCCAGCTTGCGGGCCAGTTTTGCCATCTTGGCGTTCTCGGCCTTCTTTTTTGCTGGCGCCCACCACCGCAATCGAATCCGGGTGAAAGACCTCCTCCAGATGATACAGTCCCATTTATACCTTCACCTTGAAGCTGCGGCCGCAATGCGGGCAGTCGGCCTCTTTTTTGTGTAAGATGGCAGCCAGGATCTCTTCGTGCTGCTTGCCGCACTCCGGGCAGTAAATGGTGATCTTTCGGTCGGTGATGCCCACGTTGCCCTTGACGACCATGAATTCTCCTTTTCGCGTCTAGTTCAGGTACCGGATGAAAATGGCCGTAAGCAGCAGGAGCACCAGCAGCCAGAAAAAAATGCCAAGGGCCGTTCCTGCGGCCCACCGTGATGCATACTCCTCGTAAAATCCTTGGCGCGATCTCTTTATCTTTTTTGACGTTATCCTACGATGTGCGTTGTCGGGGTAGAATGGGTGGGATACTCCATTTTCAAAAAAACCGGACCCCATTGCAGAGACAGGGGCCGGGATTCAAGACAAGCCCACGCTGAACGGACGTGGCGTTGAGTTGGGACGGTTTTCCTGCGGCAGGAAAAACATGGCGGCAGGAAAATACAGGCTTTACCCTATTTAGAAAAGTGCTGTACCAAGCTTAAAAAAAATAATGATCAATTTTAAGGACGTTATAAAAATGCCGAAACTTCATGAAAATATCGAAATGAGAGACCGAACCCGGGTGTTCAAGGATCGGTTCGATGCCGGGGTGGTGCTGGGAGAAATGCTGGCGCCGGCCTACGCTGGTGTCAAGGACCTGATCGTGCTCACCATTCCCATGGGAGGCGTCCCGGTTGCCGTGAAGATCGCCGAAATTCTGAACTGTTCGCTGGACTTGATCATCGTCCGGAAGATCCAGATCCCGGGCAACACCGAGGCCGGCTTCGGGGCCATGACCCAGGAGGGCGACGTTTTTTTAAACGAGGCTCTTCTTTCCCAGCTCGGATTGACCGAGGAGCAGGTGGAGCGACAGTCCGAGAAGGTTCGCGGGGAACTGGCGGAAAGAAACCGGCGGCTTCGGGGAGAGCGTCCGTTTCCCGACCTTTCCGACAAAACGGTTGTCATTGTCGACGACGGACTTGCCTCCGGCTTTACAATGAAGGCTTCGGTCTACATGGTGAACAAGCGAGGGGCGGCGAGGACGGTAGTGGCCGTCCCCACAGCCCCGCTCAGAACCATCCATTCCCTGGAAGAAGGGGTCGAAGAGCTATATTGTGCAAACGTTCGGGAGGTCTTTTCCTTTGCCGTGGCCGATGCCTACGAAAACTGGTACGACCTGCCCGAAAAAGAGGTGCGGTTTCTTTTATCGGAAGCAGGGATAAAGTGACATTGCAACGGTGGACCCACGGAGCCAGGTTGAATTTCGAAAAGCGCTTATCCGGAATGATCTAGTATTGGGCAGGAGGACCGAGGGGTATCGGGTCTCCTATCGGCCAAAACTCGACATCAAGGGTGAGTAGTCACGGCCGTTGATGGAGTCCTTTGAAAAGTCCTTCGGCAAATCGGAAAGCCAGCGCACTTTGCCTGCCGCTTGCGGCGAGGTAAGTTGATTTTTTTATCGGCGGCGCAGCCGCCCTTTTAATCAAATTGCGCCCACCGGCGGCGCAGCCGCCCTTTTAATCAAATTGCGAAGCAATTTGATTTAGTAGTACTTGTCCGCAGAGGCCAGGATTTGTTCATAAAGCGTTTTCGTCTCCCGCAGCCACCTGGCCATGTCCTGATCCGTGCCCTGTTCGGCCTCTTCCAGATACTGTTCGACAAGGTCCAGCCCTTGCATAGCGTGGAACAGCACCGACGAAAAACCGATCGAGGGAGCCTGTTCTGCCGTGTTTTCTTTGGGGTTCATAATCGCTCCTCTAAAATCGCAGGCGCGATCGAAGGCCAATATCGCATTGAATGAGGTCTATTTTCAGTGATCGGTATAGAAGGCTTCTCCGGTGAGGCAGAAGCGGACGTATTTTTTCTCCGCCTTCCGGTAATCCTCTTCGGAGTAGAATTCTGTGTTTTCAGGCCTGCGAAACTCATTCCGGCATTTTTCCACCAGCCGTTTCAAGCCATTGGTGTGCTCTTGTAGGATGCTCATGGCGCTCCTGTGTTCCATTGACAAACGGTTGATAAAGACTGTGACCCTTATGTCGATATTGTAGGAAGTCGGATAGAAGTTTCCATGGGGCCTATTGCGTATTTGAAGATCCGCGGCCGGCGGAACCGGGAAAATGTCCCGGTGGGGGAAAAAAGCGCATAGGGCAGGGGGCATGGGGCATAGAGCTATGAAATTAATGAATAAGATCACAAAAGGTTCCCACACCCCCTGGGGGGTGGCCGGTGCGTCGCTGTTGGAATCGACCGTGATGCCGATCCCGCTGGAACTGCTGCTCATTCCGCTGATGCAGATCGACCGGAAGCGCATGTGGCAGCCGGCCCTGGCGGCCTTGCTCGGATGCATCGCCGGGGCCTTGTTCGGGTATGCCGCAGGCTATTTTTTCCAGGCATCGGTGGGCGGTTGGATCGTTTCCGCCGCCGGCGGCGAGGAGCAGTTTGCCAGGGCCGGTGACATGCTTCGACAAAACGGGTTCTGGTTCGTGTTCATGTGAAACTTCACCCGAAGCCGGCGGCAAAAACCGGCCTATCCCCACCTTGGGTTTTGGCGGTTGGAGGGCCACGCGCAGTCTAAGCCGGCATTGGGTCATTGCTGGCAACACGGACGCGACAGAGCGCGTCCCTCCACC
>CAYPFH010000443.1:0-3042 GCA_964409825.1 uncultured Desulfobacterales bacterium
GTGCCTCTGACCTGGTCCTAAGGACCAGGATTTCCAGACTGCATTAAAGCAGCTCATCGGCGGCCCCCAGGACGATGGAGACCGTGATCTTTTCCATGCAGGTCAGGTGGCCCTCCGGGCATTCCGGCTCCAAACACGGGCTGCAGGGTTCCGGTATCCGAACCACCCGGCTGCGGGCGCTGAAGGGTCCTGTGGTGACCGGATTGGTGGAGCCGAAAATCGCCACCTGGGGTACGTCCAGAGCGGCAGCCACGTGCATGAGCCCTGAATCGTTGGAAACGAAAAGGCGGCACAGGGCGACCAGGGCGATGGCTTCTTCCAGGGTGGTCTCCCCGGCCAGAGAGATCACCGGCCGTCGAGCCATCTGCACGATGCGCCGGCCCAGCTGCCGGTCCGACGGCCCCCCGAAAACGAGCACGCGGCATCCGAACCGCTCCTGGAAGCGGTCGGCCAGCGCTGCGAACCGGTCGGGAAACCACTGCTTGGCCGGCCCATAGGTCGCGCTCGGGTTGATTCCCATCACCGTCTCGTCAGGCTTTACCCCCCGGACGGAGAGTATCTCCCGCGCACGCCGGCGCGCTGCCGGCGGCACCGTCAGCCGCAGGCGCTGATCCGGTGCCCCCAGGCCGACGGCGGTGAGAATATTCAGATAGTAGGCGGTTTGATGCACCCGCCGTACGGCCGGCGGACAGGGAACCGGGTGGGTCAATAAAAAGCCCCGCCCGTCCCGGCTGTAGCCGAGGCGCAGCGGAATGCCCGCCAAAAAAGCGATCAGGGCTGCTTCAAACGCATGCTGGAGTAAAAACGCCGCATCGAAGCGACGGCGCCGCAGTTTTCGCGCGATCCGAACGGGGGCCGACCGGCCCTCTTCCTCGTAGAGAATCACCTCGTCGACATCCGGGCTGTGGGCGAACACCGGCGCCACCCATGGCTTGGCCAGCAGGCTGATGCGGGCCGAGGGAAAATGGCTGCGGATCGCATGGACCGCAGGGGTGTTCATGACGGCGTCGCCGATCCAATTGGTGGATCGGATCAATATGCGCCGGATCTTTCGGGTCTGTTCCGGGGAAAGTCTCATCGAATTCTTTCAGCCCCCTTCATGAGGACCGTTCTTTCCATCGGTTATGCACCCAGAACCATTGGTCCGGGTGGCGCCGGATGACATTTTCCAGCGCTCTGTTGTATCGGGCGGTGTTTTCCAGGACATCCCGTTGCTTGTCACCGCTTCTGATCAGGGGAATCTCCTCGCCGATTTCCACCCGGAACCGGTTGCCGTCTCGAATGATAAAGCCCGGCAGCACCGGCGCACCCGTTTTGAGCGCCAGCAGGGCCAATCCGGTATTGGTCCAGGCCTTGCGGCCGAAGAAATCCACGAAAGCCCCATTGTCCCGGCGCGAGGTTTGATCGAACAGCATGCAGACACATTCTCCGTTCAAAAGCGCCCGCAGGATTTTGCGCATGGCCTTTTTCTTGGGGACCATTTTGGCGCCGAACCGGGAGCGCAGCCGTAAGAAAAACGTGTCTGCCGGTGAAAACTTAACGGGGCGATAGATGGTGGTGACCGGGGTCCCGAGCACCAGCACCATGGGCGGCAGCAATTCCCAGTTGCCCATGTGGCCGGTCAGGACCAGCAGCCCCCTTCCCTTTCGCCGCGCGGCTTGAATCCGCTCCTTTCCCTCGATATCAAAGTACCGGAGGCCGTCTTGATCGGTCCACTTCATGGACCAGCCGATTTCAAAGGGAATGCGCATGAGGTTGGAAAACGCTTTCTTTGCCAGCCGCTCCCGCTGCCCGGCTGTGGTTTCGCCGCCGAAGGCCTGGGCTAAATTCTGCAGGGCAACCTTCCGGTGCCGGGCGTCGAGCTTGTACCAGAGCCGGCCCAGCAAGTCGGCCAAGGCCACGGCACGGCGCCGCGGCACGGCGCCGAGCAGGCCGAAGACCTCCTGGAGGCGTCGGACGATGAAGTCATGGAACAGCGGATTCATGTCTGCCGTTCTTTGGTATACAAATGAGACAAGTTGCTTGGTTTATCGGACCCGAGGACATCGAGTTCATACAATTTGGCTTCCTTGAGAAAGGAAGAATAGGCGGAGCTGACGGCGATAATGAACCCCGGCATGCCGTCTAAAAAGCCGCGTTTGACTCCGTACATCTCGACAAACTTGCTGATCGGCTTGACCAGCAGGCGCCACAGGTGAAAGCGTTTTCCCTTGTTGTAGCGGGTCAGGGCCGCAATGCTGGAAAAGGAGTTGATGGTGACGACCTGGTCGGCGAGATCCATGGCGGTATAATGCACCAGGTCTCCGGCCAGTTTCTTTCCCCGGCCGTCCAGGATCAGTTTGTCATGGGGGTTTTCGCCGCCCCAGCGGGCCTGGTCCTTTCGGACCAGTCGGTAGCGGGCATTGGGATACCATCCGCCGTGACGGATGAAGCGGTGCATATGGCAGGCGAGCCGCGGAAACTTGGCGCCGACGGCGGTTGGATTCGAAGACAGAAAGGTTTCGATGGATCTTCGCAGATCCGGCGTCACCCGTTCGTCTGCGTCGATGGACAAAATCCATTCCGATGTGCAAAGCGCCATGGCGCGATTTTTCTGCTGGATATGGCCGTCGAACGGATGCTGGTGAAACCGCACTGTTTCAAACTCCCGGCAAATCTGCTCGGTGTCGTCGGTGCTGAAAGAATCGAGCACCACGATCTCATCCACGAAATCGACAACGGAAGACAGGCAGTCGCGAATGTTTTCGGCCTCGTTATAGGTGATTACCGCGGCCGATAAGGTCGGTCTATTTTTCATGTCAAATCCTTGTCGCACCTTTAAATTTGACGCTTTGGCAAAAGTGGTTTTTCATTGAAGTTGGAGTGAATTGTAAAGCGTATCTTGGTAAAGTGAGCGACCATCGGCTGCTATAACAGCATATTAATTGTAAATAAGGATAGTCGCCAGATATTTGTGATTGCGCTTATCCGGCATCCTCCCGCTTGGGGCCTCCGGAGGCCGATGGGTTATGGGCTTGGAGGGCCACGCTCCGTCGTGGCCGG
>CAYPFH010000444.1:0-3042 GCA_964409825.1 uncultured Desulfobacterales bacterium
ATGGGCTCCCCCGAGGGTATTCAATGGCCCATCTTTGGAGGTAGTTTCACATAAGAAAACGACCGCCCCTAGTGGGCACCGCTTGAAGACTGCGTCCAGGAGGGTGCTCCTTTTGAGGTTGCAGGCTATTGAAATGAAACGAAACTCCTTGATGACGCCGGCCCCGGCGTTGTTCATCCGCTCCCCCATGGCCAGCCCGGCTGCCGGCCCTGAGATGGACGGCGGAGCTGCTTTGCCCGAAGGCGGCGATCTGTACGATGCGAACCTGGATTTTTTCAGGCGATGCCTCTTCGATCCCGGCCTGTTGAACCGGCGGCTGGAAGCGGTGATATACCGGCAGCGGCAAGGCCGTTACCTGGATGCGGCCCCGTGGGCGGCCAAAACAGCCGAAGACGCTGCCTCACACCCGGCCCGGTGGGAGAAGATGGCCGCGGAGGCCGCAAAGATTCTCCAGCGGCTCCTGTCTGCAGAGCCATACCCGGTAGAAGAATTGGCAGGAAAGATATCGATTCTGCACGAGCTGCTGCTCATGGTGTCTGCGGCCTTTTACCCGACCCGGATCGGCTGGGGATGGATCTGCTGTCCGACCGTGACAGGAGATGCCCAAGCCCGCGTTTTTGCCCGAGACCCGGCGGTGAATCCGTTTTTGGAACTGGCCGACGGGCCGTTTGCAGAGCGGGTTTCCGGCGTTGACCGCCCGCCCGTCATATTCTCCGTTGATACGCCGGCGCAGAGCCCGGCGGCCCTTACCCTGGCCGAGTGGTGCCGCCGGAAGAAACCCGCCCTGACGATATTGCTGAGGGCTCCAAAAGATATCGAAAACGCACTCGGCGCATTTTTTGACGGCGTTGCCGAGGAAAAAGAGCCCTTCGGCGCTGCGGACCCTTCCGGTCGGCTGAGGAAAAAAAAAGCCGCAGGGCCGGTTCAACCCCGACTGGTCCGATGGCGGGCCGGGCAAAGAGATCTTGCACCCCTGGCCGAGGCGCTGCGAAAAAGCGCCCGGGCAGGCGCCTGGAACCATCTTGAACTTTTCGGTTCTCCGCCGCCGGAAAGCCAGGCCCCGGAGACCCCTCCGCTGGAAGCGCTCCACTCCTGGCGCCGCTGGGAGAAGCGGGCCTTTTCCGGCGCCGGGGTGCGCCAGCACTGGCCGGAAAGGGTGTCGGGATACATCGGGGTTGCTGCGCCTGCCGGGGTTCCGCTTTGGTGCGTCCTTAAGGATCCTTTCCTGCTGGTTCCCCTGCTGGAGAAGATGACGGCCGCCGAGCTGGGACGATGGCGGTTCGACGGTCACACCCGCGAATGCTTCCGGCTCGGAGACGACCTGAACTACCGCTTTTTACCGCCGGCCGGGCTTCTTTCCGAAGAAATGGACGAGGTCTGCCGCATGGTCCTGGCGGGAGGATCGGTGGGGGAGCGGTGGGTCAGATACAACCTGGAGCGGGCCTTTCTCATCGCAGTGGCAACCGAACGGGGCGTAATCGTGGCCAACTCCAGCCTCAAGCATCCCCGGCAGGAGTACATCGACCAGGTCGGCCGGCAGACCGGCCTCGATCTTTCCGGTTTTTTGGAGCGCGGCTATACATCGGTGAGGCCCGAGTACCGGGGGCTGGGGATCGGGACCCGGCTGCTTGCCGGACTCACCGCCCGGGCCCGGGGGAAAAAGATCTTTTCCATCATCGGAGAAGACAATATCGCCACCCAGAAGATTGCCCTTCGCAGCGGGACGAAAAAGGTGGCCGCCTTTTACAGCCGGGCGCTTCAAAAGACGGTGGGGATCTGGATGCCGGAAGCGGTCGCCGACGCGTTTGCTAAGGACCAGATCTGAGCGATTGTGCGATGCCTTTCAGCCAATCCCGGCTGGCATCCGGGCGGGGGTGAACTCCGCCCCTACCCGCGGGGTGGAGAGGGCTTCGTACGGGCGGGCTTTATGCCCGCCCGTAGAAAGATCCCGAAAAAGAATCGCTCAACTTAGGAGATATCCGGGTGAATAAAGGGACAGCTTCGATGAACATCGGCATCGTCACAGTCAAGGAAAAAGATTACCATCCCAACCGCCGGCTGCTGGAGGCCGCCGCAGTCCGGGGCCACCGGGCGACCCTGGTTCATCCCTACTGGAGTTGGCCGGCGGTGGTCGGCGGCCGGCTTCAGTTTGCCGGCCGACCCGTGGACGTCGACCTTTTGCTGCCCCGGCAGGGGGCGGAGATCGGAGACTCCAGCCTGTCTCTGATCGAGCAGGCCGCGCAGGCCGGCATCGCCGTGGTCAACGGCCCGGAGGCCGTCCGCCTGGCCGCCGGCAAGTACCGGACCTGTCGAACGCTGGCAGCGGCCGGGATCCCGGTGCCTGACACCGTGCTGATCAACACCCCCGATGCCGCGGCCGTGGCGGCGGAGACTGTCGGCGGCTTTCCGGCGGTGGTCAAGCCGGTGAGCGGCCGCCAAGGGGAGGGGGTTTTTCTGGCCGACGATGCAGCCTCCTGCCGCCGGCACCTCGAATCGGTCGGAAATCTGAAGTCGGGTATCGTCCTTCAGCGGTTTATCGCCCCTGCCGGGCGAAGGGACTTGCGTATCCTCGTTCTGGGGGAAGAAACGGCGGGTGCAGCGGTCATGCGGCCCAAAGAAGGCGATTTCCGGTCCAACTTCCATCTGAGCGGTTATGCCCAGCCGGCGGTACCGGAGGAGGCGACCGCATTGCTGGCAGTTTCGGCGGTCCGGGCGCTCGGTCTTCAAATTGCGGGGGTCGACGTGGTGATCGACCGCCTCGGCCGGCCCTGGATCATGGAGGTCAACTACTCGCCGGGGTTCGAGGGCCTTGAAGCCGCTACCGGCCTTGATATCGCCGGGGCGATGGTCGAGTACCTGGAGCGCTTCCGGGGCGGGCATACCGGGCGATGAGCGGTCAGGGGCTTGCCCTGCGCAAAACCCCGACTTCGGGGGAAGTTTCACAAGAGTCCTGCCGCTGACCGCCGGGGCGGTCAGTTTGATCAACCGTGAAACTTTTGTCGAAGCCTCTGCCGATGTAGTGAACGGCCTCCGTGCCGTTCA
>CAYPFH010000445.1:0-3008 GCA_964409825.1 uncultured Desulfobacterales bacterium
GCACGACACGGAGGTCGTGCCCTACAAAAACCCCGGCTTCGACCGAAGTTTCATACGAGCGCCATGGTGCATCGGATCGATCAGCCGACGCCGTAGATTTCGTCAAGGATCTCCCGGGCGCCCCTGGCCAACAGCGCTTCGGCAAGCCGGCGCCCGAGCGTCTCGGCCGATTCCGGGTCGCCTTCTGTGGTATCCTTGATGAGCTGCGATCCGTCGACATCCGCGACCAGACCGGTCAGCAAAAGTCTTCCGCCGGCAAGGCGCCCGTGAGCGGCGATCGGGACCTGGCACCCTCCTTCCAGGCGGGTCAAAAAGGCTCTTTCGCCGTTTACCACGGTTCGGGTTTCCGGATCGTCAAGCCGGGAAATCCGGTCCCCGATCCGGGAGTCGTTTTCGCGAACCTCGATGCACAAGGCGCCCTGACCCACAGCGGGAAGCAGGATCTCTTCGTCGAACACTTCGGTGATGCGGTTTTCCAGGCCGAGTCTCCGAACGCCGGCCGCAGCCAGCACGATGGCATCGAGTCCTTCGGTCTCGAGCTTTTTTAAGCGGGTGTCCAGATTTCCCCGCAACGGAAGGATGGCAACGTCCGGGCGAAGGAAGCGAAGCTGTGCACCGCGTCTCAGACTGCTTGTCCCGATGCGCGCGCCTTTGGGTAGTTGCAAAAACCGATCGACGCTTCGGGCGATCAAAACGTCCTGGGGGGCTTCCCGTTTCGGCACAGCCCCGATGCACAGCCCGCCGGGAATCTCGGCCGGCATGTCCTTCATACTGTGGACGGCCGCGTCGATGCGGCCGTCCAAAATCGCTTCTTCGATTTCCTTGACGAAAAGCCCCTTGCCTCCCACCTTGGCAAGGGGCACATCGAGGATCTTGTCTCCCATGGTCTTGATCTTGACCAATTCGACGTCCAGGGCCGGTTCGGCTTCTTTCAAGGCACGACTCACCCAGTTGGCCTGCCACAGGGCGAGCTGGCTTCCGCGGGTGCCGATTCGGATCGGGGCCGCCATCAGTGGCCGCAGCTCGAACAGCTCGTCGCCGAACAGCCGCTGCAGGAAGAATCCGCTGCCGCTTTCCGGGTTGTCTGGCCGCCCTGGCCTTTGCTGACAAAGCCGCAGGCCGACATCAGGCGGCAGACATCGGTGCTGCTGCACTCGGGACAGTCCACGGGGTCGCTGCCGAAGACCAGGCACTCGAATTCCTTGTTGCATGTCTTGCAGTGGTACTCATAGATCGGCATATAAACTCCCTTTGCCTTCGATTTTTTCGATCGCGCCGGCTGCGATCAGCGGAAGCAGGATCTCATGATGGCCGACGATGGCATATCCGCTGCCGCCGTCTGCCGTGGGCCGGCAAACCACATTGGTCATCGGCCGGTAGTGGCGGATAAAGTCGAGGTTGACCGTGGTCAGATTCCGAATCCGATGCCCCAGGTTTCTGGCCACGGTGAATGCTTTGAGAAATACTTCCGGTAAAATCACGGCCGAGCCGACGTTCATGTAGACCCCGCCTTCCAGGTTCGCCACCAGGCCGGCCAGGATTCGAAAATCGCGGTGGCTGGCTTCGCCGGCAGCCCCCGGATCGAACTGCGGATGCATGTGGATGATATCGGTGCCGAAGGCGACATGAACCGTAGCCGGAATTTTTTTGCGGTATCCTTCCGCCAGGATGCTGCCGGAGGCATGGGGCAGCGCTTCTTCGACGATTTTTTTTCCGACCGCCTCTCCCAGGCCAAGCCCTTCACGCCGGGCCTCGACAATGGCCTGGTTTAAAAACTCGCCGGTTTCCCGGGCCATTCCAAAGGAGCCGTTCCCCAATGCCGCCGCTACGTCCTCGGATGTGCGCCCGACCATGGCCAGCTCGACGTCATGGATGATCCCGGCGCCGTTCATCGCCACCCCGGTGATGATGCCCCGGCCCATGAGGTCGATGACCACCGGATTGAGCCCGACCTTGATGACGTGGGCGCCCATGCCGAACAGCACGTGCCGGCCGCTTCGAACAGAGCGCACCAGGGCATCGACGACCGCCAAAAGATCCTCTGCCGCCAGAATCTTTGGAAGGCTTTCCAGAAAATCGGCGAAGCTGCCTCCCGGCCGCCAGGGTCGTGCAAACGCGTCGGCCGCCACCTTGCTCTTCCTGCCGGCCAGGGAGTAGGTGCTCAGGCCCGTTAAGTCGATGGGATTGTATCGGGTCGTCATGGCAGGTCTCTTGTTTTCACGATATCGTTATACTCTACGCTACAGTATTCGTGCGAATTGATCCAGGATCCAGCATCCAGCATCGAGAATCCTTTTACCCCGCAAATTGCTCGGGGAAAAGGATCCGATCCACCAGCTCGCAGAGCATATGGCCCAGGGTGATGTGCACCTCCTGGATTCTTGCGGTGACATCCGACGGGACGCAGAACGACGCGTCTGCAATCTCGGCCAGCGTTCCGCCCCGGCCCGACAGCCCCAGGGTTGTCAGCCCCGCTGCAGACGCCGCTTCGATGCCTCTGACCACGTTTCTGGAGCTGCCGCTGGTGCTCATGCCGACTGCGATGTCGTCCCGCTTTCCAACGGCCTGGATCTGCTTGGCAAAGATCTCTTCGAAATCGTAGTCGTTTCCAATGGATGTCAAGATCGAGGTGTCGGTGGTCAGGGCGATCGCGGCCAGCGGATGGCGTTCGATTCGGAAGCGGTTGACGAATTCCGCCGCCAGGTGCTGGGCGTCGGCGGCGCTTCCCCCGTTGCCGAACAAAAGGATCTTGTGTCCGGATGCCAGACATTCGGCCAGCCGGTCCGCCGCGGCCACGATGGCCCTGCGGTTTTCGGCAAAAAACCGGTCCTTGAGCTTCCGGCTCTCCTGCCAGATGTCATCGACGATTTTTTCCATGGTTTCCCTTTTTGACGCGGTCCGGCTTATCCGCTTACCAGTTCAGCAGCTTAGTTCTCGATGGAATGATTTCGGCGACATATCTCAGATCAAAGGACGCTCACCGCCGAGACACAGAGGGCGCAGAGAAA
>CAYPFH010000446.1:0-3002 GCA_964409825.1 uncultured Desulfobacterales bacterium
TTCCTTGTTTGGCCGTTTTCCGCACCTCCTCGGCACCCCAAGAGATGTGGTGAATTTTCCGTCCCGATGCCATCAACTCAACGGTTTGAGGGCTAAGGGAAATCTTGTTTTTGATTGGATCGAAATACCCGCCGATCACCGCCGCATCGACGAGACCATCGGTGAGTGCCGAGACGGCCGGCTTGGTGCCGACGTACTGCAGGTTGATTTCCTTGGCCAAGCCATAGCCCAGACGCAGGATCATCTCAGGTTCGACGGCCCAACTGATCTGTGTGGCACGGCCTAGCGCTACTTTTTTTCCTTTCAAATCCGAAATGCTTGAGATGCCTGAATCGAGCGTCGCCAACCACACAGAGACGAGGTTGTAGTTAGCTATCAGCTTCAGGCCGTCATACTTCTTGTCGAAGGGCTTCATGCCGTGCTGTGCCAGCCAGTTTACGCCGATCGTCGAAGAAACGATCGTCGTTTTTCGCACTTCAGGCTCCTTACCCAACCTCTTCATGCTGAATACAAGGCCTGGGCTTTCCGAATGACTGATTCTCAGCCAAGGGTGATTGTTTTTCGAAATTTCTTCCAGCGCCGACCCCAGAACGTAGGATCCGGTTCCAAAAGGCGCGGACATTAAGTTAACCGTTTCTTCGACTCCGCTGGCGTTCAGGGGAAGGAAAATCACCAGCGTGAGTACAAGCATTGCACCCATTCTGCGTTTCATGATGGCTACCTCCTTTTTGGTGAGTATTAGTGGCAAACTAATCTCCGTCAACAACCTTCTGTCGTTTGAATTCTGTGATTTCATCCGTTGAAAATCCGCTGTTTTTCAGGATCTCAGAGGTATGCTGACCATATGCTGGCGGCGCAAAAAAGACGCCGGTTTCGCATTCGGAAAAGTGAAACGATGGAGACAGAAGCTTGACTTCTCCGGCCTTGGGGTGCTGCGCCGAAGTGACGATCTTCTGGTCGATGACCTGTGGGTCGTTGAACAATTCCTCCAGCGTGTTGATCGGCCCGGAGGCCACATGGTGGGCCTGGAAGATTTCTATCCATTCTGCAGTAGTTTTCCGTCGGGTGACCTCTTCGATCATTGCCTCGACCCGGTCCCGGTTTTCGATTCTGTAAGCATCGCTCCTCATTTCTGGATTATCGATCCATTCAGGCTTTTCTAATGCCTTGCAGAATCTCGCCCATAGTCGACCGTGCGAAACCACCAAAACGTAACTGTCTTTGGTTTTGAACGCCTGCGAGGGCACGGCCTGGGCGTTTTTGGTGCCGAGGCCATGGGGCACTTTCCCCGACATCAAATAGATTCCGATATAATTGGCCATTACGGCCATAGTGCTTTCCAGAAGCGAACACTCCGTGCGCTGACCCTGACCGGTTCGCTCACGATGATAGAGCGCCGCGATAATGGACATGGCTAAAAACATACCGCCGCAAAGGTCGACGATCTGGATCTGAATCTTGGCCGGGTCCTGCCCCGGTTGTGTCGTGATATCCACCAGGCCGGTAAGGCCTTGGATGATGAGTTCGAAGCCGGGCCGGTCTTTGTATGGGCCGGTGCTGCCGAAGGCATTCAATGAGGCATAAATGATGTCTGGCTTGATTTTGCTTGCGGCCTCATATCCTAAACCCAAGCGGTCCATAGTGCCGGGACGGAAGTTTTCAACGATCACATCAGAGTCGCTGATCATTCTTTCCACAATCGAACATCCCTCGTTCGTCTTCAGATCGATAACGATGCTTTTCTTGTTCCGGTTGACGCAGAAGAAAAAGGCGCTTTCGCCGTTTTGAAACGGTGGACCATTGGATCGGGTACTGTCTCCGCCGGGGGCTTCGACTTTGATGACCTCGGCGCCAAGGTCGCCGAGCAGAGTGGTGCCGAAAGGTCCGGCGAGTACATGGGTAAAGTCGAGAATTTTGATGCCGGAAAGGGGGCCTGACTTCTTCATTTAGCGGTCCTCCGATCAATGATTTTGCCTTGGGATTACCTTGTCGTAGGCTTTCACGAGCGTTTCGAATCCGCTGCGCACATTAGCAACGGTGAGTTTCTTAACCCTTTCAATGCTTCGGGCATGCAGTGCGTCTATGATATCGCGGTGATCCCGGTTAAAACGTTGGTAATCTTCCAACTCAAAGGGGTGGCGGATGCGGAAGGTTTGAACCTTGTCTATGAGCTGTTTGATAATCGAAACCAAATGATGCTTTCCCGATTTTTGATATAGCGTCATGTGGAACTGTCGGTTCAGGCGGAAATACGGTTCGGCGCTTTTGGGATGTTCAGACATTTTTTCATGGAGGCTTTCCATCTCCGCGATCAGATCGTCGGTGACGTTCGGAATCGCAGCTTCTGCGGCTTTTCCTTCGAGGAGGTATCGGATTTCAAAGATTTCCTGGATTTCCTCAATTGTAGGGGGATAGGCGACAATCGCGCCTTTATAAGGTTCCATTAGCACCAGCCCCCGCTGACCCAGCTCCAGCAGCGCTTCCCGTATGGGAACTCTTCCGACACCGAGTTCAACTTCCAGATCCGCTGGAATAAGCCGGCTGCCAGGAAATTTTTCCCCGGATACAATCATATCCCGAAGCTTCTGGTAAGCGAGTTTGGCTCTCAGTGGACTTTTCATTTTTCTGCTATATGAAGTATTTTTTTGGGATGGTTTTATTGTGCTATATTTTATAAAATATTTTATAAAAAAATATATGAAGCAGCACAGGCTGTCAACATTTTTCCGTTTGCCAGGTATGGGTCCGGAGTTCCACTGGAAATTGGCAGCGCGAGTCACAAATTAAATCCCCTGGCCGGCCATCGTCCAAGTGGACTGCCGAAAGCTTCCGCAGAATTCTGCGGGACCTATTTTCCAGATCGGAAAAAAGGAAAAAATCATCGTCCGGACCGTCCGGACCGTCCGAAAAGGGTAGGGAAGGTGGGAAGGTTCTGGGTTGGAAAGGGAAGCCGACAAATTCCATCGACCTGACCGTCCGATCGTCCTGGTTGATGGCAGATT
>CAYPFH010000447.1:0-2996 GCA_964409825.1 uncultured Desulfobacterales bacterium
GACAAAAGTTTCACGGTTGATCACTCTGGTCGCCCCGGCGGTCAACGACGGGGCTGGAATCCGCATCAAAACTCGAAAAGGAGGAAACAGTATGAAAAAAGGAGCTTTCTGGGGTATGGCAGCTGCAGTTGCCTTGGTTTTTCTGGCGGCATCGGGCGTCTGGGGTGCCAGCATCGAATTGGCCAAAGAATCGACGCTGGAAAAAGTCCTGCAAAGAGGCGAACTGAGGGTCGGATTCGAAGCCGGCTACATGCCCTTCGAGATGACCGACAAAAAGGGAGACTTCGTCGGGTTCGACATCGACATGGCAAAGGAAATGGCCAAGGCCATGGGCGTCAAGTTCGTGCCGGTCAACACCGCATGGGACGGCATCATTCCGGCCCTGCTGACCAACAAGTTCGACATCATCATGAGCGGAATGACCGTCACCCAGGAAAGAAACCTCAAGATCAATTTCGCCGATCCCTATATCATCGTCGGCCAGACCATTTTGCTGAACAAAAAGCACGAGGGAAAAATCGAATCCTACAAAGACTTGAACGATCGAAAGTTCATCGTGACCTCCAAGCTGGGCACCACCGGTGAGCAGGCCGTCAAGCGCATGATTCCCAAAGCCACCTACAAATCGTTTGAAACCGAAACCGAAGCCGCCCTGGAAGTGGTCAACGGCAAGGCTGACGCCTTTGTCTACGACCTGCCCTACTGCGTGGTGTTCATGGCCCAGCAGGGCGCCGGCAACCTGGTTTTTCTGGACACGCCCTTTACCTTCGAGCCCCTTGCCTGGGCGGTGAATAAAGGAGATCCGGATTTTCTCAACTTTCTGAACAACTTCCTTCGCCAGGTGAAAAACGACGGCCGCTACGATCGCATCTACAACAAGTGGATCAAAAGCACGGACTGGATCAAGCAGGTCCAATGATAAAATCGCCGGCGCGATTTTATCAAAGTTTCGCGTACTGCGAAACAGACTGCGACAAAAGCTCCGGTAAGCCCCGGCTCTGCCGGAAAGCCGATCTCATCAAATATCCGGCCGGGGTTCTTCCATCGAGAACCCCGGCCTTTCCCGAAAAAAGGGTGCCATCCGAGGATCCGGAAAAGCCATGGATGTTGCGACCAAATCAGCGCTGCTGAAAAAAAATCCGACATACTTTCTCTGGGTCGGCGTTTTTTTCCTGATCCTGGCCCTGGTGGTGGGGCTTTTGTACTACGCCACCCAGAAAATCGACTATGTCTGGCGTTGGTACCGGATCCCTCAATACTTCGTCTACTATGACGACGTGGAAATCCGGGCCGAAATCGATGGCACGGTCAAGCGCATCGCCCGGACAAACGGCGACGCTGAGGTGACCGTTGCCGGGGTGGGAGAAGAGGAATCTTACCGCGTCCCCGGTGGAGAACTTCGGGTCTCGGAGGGCGACTTCATCTTTCCGGGGGATGTGCTGGGAAGTTTCGGAAAGTGGAAAGTGGGCATTTTGCTCCAGGGTCTCTGGCTGACCCTGAAGGTGAGTTTTATCGCCATCCTTTTCGGAATCGCAATCGGCCTGTTTGCGGGGCTCGCCCGGATATCCAAAAATCCGGCGCTGAAATGGAGCGCAATCTCCTACATCGAGCTGATCCGGGGCTCGCCCCTGCTGGTCCAGATTTTCATCTGGTATTTCGTGCTGGGCACCCTGATCAATACGCTGCTTCGCCAGCATGGCATCCCACTGATCCCCCCCCTCTGGTTCGGGGTCGCAGCCCTGGCCACCTTCACCGGCGCCTATGTCGCGGAAATGGTTCGCGCGGGCATCCAATCCATCAACAGAGGCCAAACCGAGGCTTCCCGCTCCCTGGGGATGACCTATGTACAGTCGATGGTGCACATCATTTTGCCCCAGGCCCTTCGGCGGATCATCCCGCCCCTGGCCGGGCAGTTCATCAGTCTGATCAAGGACTCCTCCCTGCTGGGCATTATCGCCATCCGGGAACTGACCAAGGCCACCCGGGAGGTGGTCACCACCAGCCTTCAGCCCTTCGAACTCTGGTTTGTCTGCGCCCTGCTCTACCTGGTGCTGACCTTCTCGCTGTCCATGCTTCTGCAATACGTCGAAAGGAGGACATTGTACCAGTGATCGAAGTCCGCAGCGTATACAAAACCTTTCTTCTTCCCTACAAGGTGCGCGCCCTGATCGACATTTCGGTGAGCATCGAACCCGGAGAGGTCGTCGTGGTGATCGGCCCGTCCGGATCGGGCAAAAGCACCTTGCTGCGGGCGCTCAACCGTCTCGAAACCCCCGATTCAGGCCACATTTGGATCGACGGCATCGATGTGATGAACCCGAAAACCGACATCAACAAGGTCCGAGCAGAAGTCGGGATGGTCTTTCAGAACTTCAATTTGTTTCCCCACAAGACAGTGCTGGAAAATGTGACCCTTGCCCAGGTCGTCGTGCGGAAGCGCTCCAAAAAAGAAGCACAAGACAAAGCCATGGCTCTGCTGGAGAAAGTCGGCATCAAAGAAAAGGCCCGGGTCTATCCGGACCAGCTCTCGGGAGGACAGCAGCAGCGGGTGGCCATCGCACGAGCGCTGGCCATGAATCCGAAGGTGATGCTCTTTGACGAGCCTACATCGGCTCTCGATCCGGAAATGATCGGCGAAGTCCTCGATGTCATGAAAACCCTGGCCAGGGAAGGCATGACCATGGTAGTGGTCACCCACGAAATGGGGTTTGCGCGGGAAGTGGCCGACCGGGTGATATTCATGGACGACGGGGCCATCGTCGAAACCGGAACCCCCGAACATTTCTTCAAAAATCCCATTCACGACCGGACTAAACTTTTTTTGAGCCAGATCTTGTAATAAAATCGCCCCCGCGATTTTACAGGAGGGTCGAAAGGGATATTGAGCGCCGCACGCTTTTTTCCTCGCTCTGGATCGTACCCCACATAAGCCCCGCCACTGACCGGCGGGATTCAAAATTCCGAATTCAAGATTCAAGATTCTCCGGCGGGAGATT
>CAYPFH010000448.1:0-2985 GCA_964409825.1 uncultured Desulfobacterales bacterium
TGTCGGCAAGAGGGAATCATCATCTTGGACCTTGTACCGCAGCCGTTTTATCTTTACAATATAACATGATTGAGTCGCACTAAAAAAGGACCAAAACAAGGTAAAAGGCGGGAATGGGGCATACATTCAGTTTTCAATCATGGGCGGTCGACCCAGGGAGGTCATTTTGAACCACGAATACGATGCAGTGATTGTCGGTGCGGGCGGCGCGGGGCTGTATGCCGCTCTGGAGGCAAGTAAAAAGACGAACACGGCCGTTCTTTCCAAGCTATATCCGGTTCGGAGCCACACCGGTGCCGCACAGGGCGGCATCAGCGCGGCCCTGGGCAACGTCGAAGAGGACAAGCCCGAGTGGCATGCGTTCGACACCATCAAGGGGGGAGACTACCTGGTGGACCAGAAAGCGGCCATGATCCTGGCAGAAGAGGCCGTCCAGGCGGTCTACGACCTGGAAAACCGGGGCCTCCCCTTCAGCCGCACCGAAAAGGGGCTTATCGACCAGCGCCGTTTCGGGGGACATACCCGCAACTTCGGAGAAGGGCCGGTACGAAGGGCCTGCTATGCAGCCGACCGCACCGGCCACATGATTCTCCAGACCCTGTACCAGCAGTGCATCAAAAACGAGGTGGCGTTCTTCGACGAGTTTCAGGTGCTCGATGTGCTGGTGGAAGGCGGCCGCTGTGCCGGGCTGATCGCCGTGGAGCTTGCCACCGGCGAGGTCCACGTATTCCGGGCCAAGGCCGTGCTGTTTGCCACCGGCGGATTCGGGCGGATGTACAAAATCACCTCCAATGCGTTTGCCAATACCGGCGACGGACCCGCCCTTGTCGCCCGGCGGGGCATTCCCCTGGAAGACATGGAGTTTTTCCAATTCCACCCCACCGGCATCAAGGGACTGGGAATCCTGATTTCCGAGGCCGTGCGGGGGGAAGGCGGGATTCTTCGAAACCGGGACGGCGAACGGTTCATGGAGCGCTACGCCCCCACCCTTCTGGATCTGGCCCCGCGGGACATGATTTCCCGGGCGATTCTAACCGAAATCCGGGCTGGAAAAGGAATCCGGGGCGATCGGAAAATCGACGACTACATCCACTTAGACGCCACCGGACTGGGCAAGGTAGTCCTGGAAAACAAGCTTCCGGACATTTCCGGGTTCGTGCGCACCTACCTTGGCATCGATCCTACCGTGGAACCGATACCGGTCCTTCCCACGGCGCACTATGCCATGGGGGGAATTCCCACAGACATTCGCGGAAGGGTGATTGTCGACGACAAGGGGACTGTGTGCGAAGGGCTCTACGCCGCCGGAGAATGCGCCTGCGTCTCTGTGCACGGCGCCAATCGGCTCGGAACCAACAGCCTCCTCGACCTGGTGGTCTTCGGCAGGCGGGCCGGAATTCAAATCTGCGATTTCGTCAAGGAAGCCGACCTGCCGGAAATCGACGCTACCGCCGCAGACGATGCCCGAAACTGGATTGCCCGGCTCCTGGACGGAAAAGAAGGCCCCCATGGCGGTGAGATCCGCGAGGAAATGCAGACGATCATGATGGAGGAGGTAGGCATCTACCGAAACGCCGAAGGCATGGAGCGGGCGGTTTCCATGCTTCGGGAGCTGAAAGAACGCTACGGATCGGTACGGGTACAGGACACCGGCGAATCCTTTAACACCGATCTTCTAGAAATCATCGAACTGGGGAACCTGCTGGATCTTTCGCTTGTCACGGCCGAATCCGCCCTGGCCAGAAAAGAAAGCCGCGGCGCCCACTCCCGGGAGGATTTCCCCGAGCGGGACGACGAAAACTGGCTGAAGCACACCCTTGCCTACCTGGAGAAAGACCGCGTCCGGATCGAAAGCAAGCCGGTGGATACTTCCATATGGGAGCCCAAGCCGAGAGTTTATTAGAAGCGATTTCAAAACCCTGTCTCGCACCGAATCTCTGCGTTGCGAACCGACGAAAAATGCTCACATACTCCCGTGTATGCTCCGCTTTTTCGGCGGCCCGCGCCTTGACCTTCGGCGCGATCCAAGATTTTGAAACCACTTCTAAACGAAAGGTGCCGCGCGCTGCCAGTGACAACTGAAGAAAGATGATCGGAGGAGCGACCATGAAAATCAATCTCAAGATCCAGCGCTTCGATCCGCAGACCGACCCGGAGCCATTTTTTAAGACCTATGAAGTCGAGGTCGAACCGACCGACCGGCTGCTGGATGCGATGATGCAGATCAAGCAGTTTCAAGACGGAAGCTTGGGTTTTCGCAAAAGCTGCGCCCACGGGGTTTGCGGGTCCGACGCCATGCGGATCAACGGGAAAGACCGCCTGGCCTGCAAAACTCTTGTCCGGGACGTGGCAGCGGGCGAAGGAGACACGGTGGTTGTCGAACCGCTGCGCTATTTTCCGATCCAGCGGGACCTCATCGTCGACCAGAGCGAGTTTTTCACCAGGTACCGATCGGTCAAACCGTTTCTCATCAACGACGAGCCGGTGGAAAAAGGCGAGCGGCGCCAGAGCCCGGAGCAGCGCAAGGCCTTCGACGATCCGACCAACTGCATCCTGTGTGCGGCATGCTTTTCCGCATGTCCCATTCCGGAGGAAACCCCCGCGTTTTTAGGGCCGGCGGCCATCGTAAACGCCTACCGGTTTTTGGCCGACTCCCGGGACCGGGGATTCGAAGACCGTCTGCCCGTGCTCGACACCCCGGACGGGGTCTGGCCTTGTCAGAACCATTTCAAATGCACCGAGGCCTGCCCGCGGTCGATCAAAATCACCAAACGGATCAACCAAAGCAAGCGGATGATCACAACGTATCGAAAAAAGCGGGGAGAATCGGTCAAGGATGGAAAACCGTAAAAACTGGACCGTCAGGACCGATTTGTAAAGATCCGGGCCCGGAGGACCCGGCTTTGGGCTAAGCCCGGAGGGCATGTAAACTTAAATCCGAAATTCGAATATTTCGTGCTTCGAATTTTTTCGCTTCGGGCTGAA
>CAYPFH010000449.1:0-2969 GCA_964409825.1 uncultured Desulfobacterales bacterium
ACCGGCACCCAGGGCCGCGGCAACGAGATGATCAAAGAGGCCGACGAGCGGATGAAAAAGCTCAAGGCCCGCTATGCCGAGGTGAACAAGGAAGTCCGGGATACCCCCGAAAAAAAGACCACCGAAGTCGAGGCCATTGGCATAGAAGAGGCGCTGGAAAAAATCCGGGCCGTACCGATCGAGGCCGCGAAAATTCCGTCTGAAAAACGGATGAACGTCATTTTGGACGCCGACGGCAATGTGCTTGCCGAGGTCGGGAAAAAAATCGATGAGGCGGTGCCGGACGAGAAAGAAGTCAAGGTGGACGTCCGGCTCGATATCGCCAGAATTCAGGCCCAGGCGGATGTCGTACAAAGTGCCTTGGAGTGGAGCGCCAAAATCGATATCGCCGAGGCCGAAGCAGACGCCAAGAAGGTTGCCGCGGCATTTGAATCCCTCTCGGAAACGGTAAAGAGCACGGGAGAGTCCATGACCGGGCTTTGGGGCGAAGTTGCCGGCCTCTCGGGCCTGGAAAAATACGGGATATTGCGGGACATCCAGCGAGAAAACGAGCGGCGGGATGAGGCGCTGCAACTGCAAAAAAAATTGGTTGAGGCGGAAGCCGACTTCAAAGAAGCAAAAACCCGGGCTGTCGAGAGAGGCCAGGGTTTGATCACGATAAGTGCGGAAGGGCTTGAACCGGAACTGCAGTTGGTGCTCTGGAAGATTATTGAAATGGTGCAGATCCAGGCGGCGGAGGAAAACGCGGAATTTTTATTGGGGATATGAATGATCTCGCTGTCAACAATAGAAGCCACTGGATACGATACGGTTGTCATCTATGAAAGCCCGAACTCGGTCCTGACGGATGGTGGGGCAAGGATCAGTCGTATGGCGACCCTGGACGGCGGGGTCGTGATAGATCACTTCGGCTTTGTTCACGGCGACCGCACTTTCGACATAGAGGCGAGGGTGGATGAGGCCCAGGCGGCGATTATTACGCAAATGAGAAACAACGAATCGCTTATGCATTTGTCCTGCGCCGAGGGTTTTTTTTCCTGTGTCGTAGCATCCTGCAGGATAGATAACGGAGATCTGATCTTGTCTGTTTTTATAAAGGAGAAGCTGGATTGAGAAGCGCCGGTATAACAGAAGGCTCGGCCGGAATTGAAATCATCCCTGCTGTGCTGCGGCCCGAAAATGTGCGGTCCGGCGGCTGTGGACAGGCGATTGGCGGCATTGAGGTTTATTCGGACGGGCGGCTGATTGATAAGATTCAGGGCCGAAACGTGCAGTGCGACGCGCAATGTACATCGATTTTAGATGTGGTTTACCACAACCAGGTACCCATCCATCCATGGTACATCGTGCCGTTTGAAAACGACTACGCACCCGATGGCACCGAAACCTATGCCAATCCGGGCGCGACGGAATGCACAGCCTACGATGAAGCCTCTCGCCAGCAGTGGCAAGAAGCGGCGGCATCGGCAAAATCCATCACCAACAGCGCCAACAAGGCCGGCATGACTATGTCCGCATCCAAAATGCTGTACGGGATCATGCTGCTGGGCGGCGGTACCTCGGCGATTACCAAAGGGGACACCGCCGGCGGCGGGATCCTGGGCCACATCATCCGGTTCGCGGCCGTTGCGCCGGTCGAAGCCGGGCACCAGATCAAACTTTGGGCGACCATTGCCCAGAACAGCGGTTCGTAAGGAGTACTGAAAATGACAATAAAACTTTCCACCGGTCTTCGCAACGAAATCCTGGACAAGAGAGCCTCGATTGAGGCGGCCATCTTCGGCAGCGAAGATAGCATTGCTTTTGTTGACGGCGGCGCCGGCGAAGACACCATCACCATCACCACCAGCGACTGGCGCACCGAAGGATTTGAAGAGGGGATGGTGCTCTTTCTTGAAGGGGCCACTACTGCGGCTAACGACAGCGGCATCACCGAAAAGCAAATCACGCAGTTTTCAAACGGCGACCAAACCATGCACATCGCCACCGGATCTGTGGATACGGCAGAAGCGATGGCAGCCGGCGCCGTTCTGGCTGCTGCTCGGGGCGGATCTTTGGCCGATCTTCTTGAGCTCGGATTTATCAAGATTTTCACCGGGGCGCAGCCGGCAAGTGCGGACGATGTCGAGACCGGCACAGAGCTTGTCAAGATCACAGACAATTCCGGCGCGCACGATACCGGCACCGGAGAAAACGGTATTCAGCTGGCGCTTGATGCGGCGTCAGGCGTTTTGACCAAAGAGGCGGCACAGACATGGTCCGGCGTGGCGGCCGAAACAGGTACCGCCGGCTGGTTCCGGTTCTATGCCAAAGAGGGCGTAGCAGGTGCGTCCGGGACGGCCATTCGTTTTGACGGATCAATTGGCACATCAGGCGCGGACCTGCAAATGGCGTCGACGTCGATTTCGGCCACCGGCACGATACTGATCGACAATTTCAGCTTTACCATGCCGAGCAGCTAAGCGGCCGCCAAGAGGGGAAGACACACAACCAATGGCTTGGGCCAAGCAGCCGTATCCGGAAAGCTTGAATGTCTGGTTTGCCGATTATCCGGCAAAGATCACCATGGTCTGCGGACCCGAGTTTGCCAACCTTTCCGGCGGTACGCTTTCGCCAGGCAGCCGGGTGGTCTTGACCCAGACGCCCAACAGCCAGATTCCCCAGAGTGAGTACGGCGACGGCCAGGCCCTGCCCGAAGTCAAGGCCATCTATACCGACACCGGCAGCGACGAATCCTACAACGTACGGCTGACGTTTTATGGCTGGGGCACCTTTTTCTCCCAGGCCGAAGCCAACTACTGGCTTGAGATCACCCACGGCATGACCATCGAGGCGCCTGGCATGGAGGCGGAAAAAGACTTCAGGTTCTGGGATTACCACTACACGGGCATCCCCAGCACCGAGACCGTAGAACTGGTGGAGATGGACGATCCGAGCCAGGGCCGGACCCATGTCACCCGCGACGAGCC
>CAYPFH010000450.1:0-2966 GCA_964409825.1 uncultured Desulfobacterales bacterium
GTTGCTGATGAAATCCTGCCGGCATTCTGCCGGTTTTTTTTTAAACCAATAGCCTCGATTCTGCGAGCCAGCTTGCAACAGGTCGCTGATCCGACCCCGAAGCCATACGGCCTTCGGAATCGCTAACCGATGACGGCTGATCAATAGCCCCTCATTTCCGCACGTTGCAAATCCATATGATTTGTGCGGCAAGAAGGGGATCGTGTTTTTTCTCGATTTCGCCGACTTGGGTCGAACGCGATCGGATGGATGAGGGCCGGAATTCTGAAAAGGTGAATGGGGGAGATTATGAAAAGATGGGTAGTGGGGGGGTGCCTGTGTCTTATGTTGCTCGTTTTTTTTTCTCCGGCATTGGCACAGAGTCCGCAGGGGCGGGTTTACTACGATTTCGGGGTCTTTGCTTTTGAAGAAGGCGATTATCAGGCGGCAGAAGCGAATTTTTTAAAGGCCCTCTCTTTCGATCCTCAAAACCCCTACTACAACCATTTTTTGGGCAAAACCTACTTCAAGCGCGGCGAATACGATAGGGCAGAACAGTACCTGAACATTGCCTGGGGGCTGGATAATTCGATTTCTGGACTCCAATACGATCTGGCGCTGCTTTTCTTTCGGCAGGCAGATTATGAAAAGGCCGCTCCGCTTTTTGAAGAGCTGGCTGCCGAGGATCCCGCCCAAGTGCTGTCTGTCTATTATGCCGGCATCGGGAATCTTAACCTCAAAAAGTATGACAAGGCACTGGGATATCTGATCGATGCCTCCGAGCTGAGTTCCACGGTCAAACCCAACGGATACTACTATGCCGGAATTTGCCATCTTCAGTTGGGACAATATGGACAGGCCATCGAAAAGCTTCAATACGTCCGGGACAACGCGGAAAGCGTCAACCTCAGGCAAAATGCCGAAAAGTGGCTGAAAGCCAGCCGGGACCGGCAAAAATCGGATCGGCCATACCGGTTGTCGCTGAGGGTAGGATATCAATATGACAGCAATGTTTTGTTGGAACCGCTGGATGAAGATCTTCCCACCGATAAGTCAGATTCCGCCCTGGTTCTGAATGGCGCGTTCAAAGTGGATTTTTTCCGCAGCGGCGGTTTCACGACAGGCCTTGGCGCAAGCTATTATCAGATCGATTACCAAGATTTGACCCAGTACAATCTGTATGGATCGACCGCAAGCCTCTATGCCAAATATCGGTTGGATCGGATAACCTTCGGCTTCAGCTATATTCCCGCCTACTACGCGCTCGACAAGGAAGGATACCTGACAAAGCATCAGTTCCGACCCGACCTGCTCTGGCGGGCCACCAAGGATCTGACCGCCAGATTCGCCTGGCAATACGAAACCAAGAAATACCTGACCAACGACGATCGAAGCGGCCATGGCAATCTGCTCGATGCCGACCTGTATTATTCGTTGCTCGACGGCAAGGTTCAGCTTTTCGGCGGCGGCGGCTACGAATCCAATTCGGCCGATCTCAGGGACTATTCATATGACGAATACAAGGCGCGTGCCGGCGTCCGGTTTTTTCTACCCTGGCGGCTTCAGCTTGGGCTCACCGGCAAACTGAACCGGAAAGTTTACGAGGACGTCGATACATTTTTCGGAATAAAGCGGAAAGACAGCAAATGGGAGGCCGCCTGCAGTCTTTCCCGGCCGATTTATCAAGAATGGTTGAGACTTGTCGCCGATTACCGGTTTACCCGCAACGATTCGAACATTCAAGAGGCGGCTACAGGCGTCGAGACTTTCGACTATGAACGGCACCAGGCCACACTGTCTCTGGTAATGAATTTCTAGTCGGGCCTTCGCGGCCGGCAACGTCTGTTTCAGGCACTGAAAGGTGCGGAGGATTCCATGAGGAGATACATATTTGTCCTGTTTGCTGCTGTCCTGCTGATCGGGTTTTCAGGGGCCTTGCTGGGTGCAGACCAATTGCTCCCGGAGGACCTGAGGATCGAAACGATTTATCGCCGGGGAATCGGTGCGCCGATCGGCGAGGTCATGCTCGTCCAAGGACAGGTCTACATCCTGCGCCAGGATGAAAAGGTCGCTTTTGTCGCCCGCCAGGGTCTTTCTCTTTTCCAGAAGGATACCGTGGTGACGCTCGACCGCAGCCGGGCATTGCTCGAGATGAAAGACGAATCCCGCTTTACGCTGGCATCCAGAACCAAGCTGGAGCTCAGCAGAAGCGTGTACAATCCGAAAAAGAAGGAGCGATCTTCGTTTTTGCGGATGGCACTGGGCAAGGCCCGATTTTTTGTAAAAAAGCTGGCGGATTTTAAAAACGCCGACTTCAGGGTAAAGACCCCGACCGCCGTGGTCGGGGTTCGCGGATCCGACTTCGGCAATGAGGTGACCGAGACCGCCACCAAGGTTTTCACCTTCGGCGAAACACAGCTTGAGGCATATAACGTGGAATTTCCAGACGACGTCCGCTTGATCGGATCGCTTCAGACACTGACCCTGGAGGCGTTCACCCCGCCGCCGCTGCCTGAATTTCTTACAGAGGAAGAAGCGGATCTGCTGATGAGAGAGCTGCCATTGAAGTCTGAAGATTTCCCGGTGGACGAGATTACGCCAATCGAGACGGAAAGACAGAAAGCCGGGACGGCCGAAACGCAGACTTCGGACAAAGACGACCAAGATCAGGCGCCGGTCGATAAAGAACCGCCGGCAGAACCTGACGAAACGACGAAAACAGAAGAGCCGTTAACCGACCAGCTGGCGGCAGTAAAAGAGGCTTTGGGTGACGAACCGCAGGAAATATTAGTGCCGGAAGATGAGTTGGTCGAACCGGAAGGCCTGGCCGAAGGCGGAGATGAATTGTTTGTTCCAGCGCAGGAATTAGGCGAAGTCATCGAACAAGACACCTCCCAAAGTGATGCCGAAGACACCATCGCAACGATCTACGAAGAAATCAGGGAAGACATTGTCTACGAAGCGCTCCCTGATTTTCCGCCGCTGCC